>JAOPWZ010000031.1 GCA_025965435.1 Aeromicrobium sp. | reverse complement strand
TAACTGGCATTGCTGCGTAGGGAGAGCGGGGCTCGAACCCGCGACCAAGGGATTATGAGTCCCGTGCTCTAACCAGCTGAGCTATCTCCCCGAGGGATTGCGGGCCCAGCCTAGCGACTGGCGCGCCGAGACAGCAGCCGCGTCACGACACGATGGTCCCGAGCCGTCTCAGCGGCTCGGGACCATCGTAGGGGTGCTGCGAACTACTTGACCGTGGCCGTGGCCTTGCCCTCGAGCTTCTGGTCGTGGAGCAGCTCGCCCTCGGCGTCGACGGGCACTGCCGTGACCTCGAACTCGATCTCCGAGCCCTTCTGGTACTTGAAGTTCTCGCCGTACGAGTACGTCTGGCCGGTCCCGAGCGTGTACACGCCCTTCTCGTTGTAGCCACCCGGCGCCAGGTCGCCGTCGTTGACGTTCTGCGCCTCGAACAACGCGTCGTCCACGATCGAGTCCATGCCCTGCAGGTACTTCCAGTCCGCGTAGCGCGCCTCGAGGCTCACCAGCGAGGAGCCGAGATCGATCGGCGCGCCGTTGTTGGTGATCACGTAGTTGAAGAACACGATGTCGTCGCCCGTGTCCAGCAGCGGCTTGTTGGTGTCGGGGTCCACGAACTGGCCGGTCTTCGTCGCCTTGGTCGTACCGACCTGGTAGACGTCGACGGTGATGTCGCCGGCCTTGAGCGTCGTGATCTTCTCGCCGACGTTGGTGGCGGGCTTGGCCCAGGCCGGCAGGTCGCCGGACGCGGCAGCAGGCGCCTCGGGCGTCTCAGCCGGCTCCTCGCTGGGCTCAGGCGCAGCGGACGAGGCGGGAGCCTCCTTGTCCGCAGCAGGCTCGTCGGAGCCGCCACAGGCGGTCAGTCCGACGAGGGCGAGTGAGGCGATGGCGGCCGCGGCAGCGCGCCGCGTGCGAATGATGAACATACAGTCCCCGATCTGAGTCATGTGTCATGCCGGCGGTAGCGGCCGACCCCCAGGGGGCCGAGAGGAGCGCGCCAGATCCGGCGAGACACACTGTAACGGGACGAAAGTCCCGATCGTGCGGCGCGTCTCGCGGGAGCGTCGCGCCGAACGGACGAATCAGCCGGTCGCGTGCCGCCGCAAATGACGAAACCCCCGCCGGAGCGGGGGTTTCGTGGGTCCTGCTCCCCCACTTGGACTCGAACCAAGAACCCTCCGATTAACAGTCGAATGCTCTGCCAATTGAGCTATGGGGGATCGGCGCCTCACTGATGAGGAGCACGGTGGACAACATTAGCAAGACGTCCCCGGAGTTGTCGCATCGCCTTCGCCTCGACCGTCCGGACCTGCGAGATCGACAGTCCCAGGTGCTCTGCGACAGACTGTCGGGACATCGGTGAGATGACCTGGTCCGTGAGGGCGAACCGTAGGGTCAGGACGCGAATCGCCACGTCGTCGAGTCCCTCCAAGAGGTCGCATCCGCCGGTCTCTGCACGGTCCGTCACAGGCTGGTTGTCGCCCAGCTCGACGGCGCGGGCGGCGGCAGGAGTCATCTCCGCGCCGATCCACCGCCACGCGTACGTCGCCAGACGCACGCCGCGGTCGGGGTCGAACCGGTCGACCGCGCGGATGAGCCCCACCGACCCGGACTGCACCGCGTCGCGCAGCTCCTCCCCCCGCAGCCCCAGCAACCGGGCCCTCAGCGCCACGGAGCGCAGGCCGGACGTGATCAGTGCGGCGCGGGCCGTCGGGTCGCCCGCACGGGCCTGACGGGCCAGCGCCTGCTCCTCGGCGGGTGACAGGGGTGGCTGTGCCATGAGGGCACGGACGAACTGGTCCATGTCGTCAGCCTGCCCGTCGCGCGGGGCCCGCAGCCCTCGACGTCGACCGTCCTGTGGACGGCGGAGGGCCGAGGGTCAGCTGGGGACGTCGCCGCCGAGCGAGCGGTCGCGGAGATCCCGCAGCTGCTGCTCGACCGCGATGAGCTCGCCGAACATGCGGTTGTAGACGTCGGCCTCGTCGATGGGGTTGGTGCGCTGGAGCTTCGACTTGATCTCGGCCACGCGACGCCGGAGGGTCAGGATCTGCAGCCGGATGATGACCGACATCACGACGGCGCCGGTGTTGCCCTCCCGCGCCCGCAGCGGCTCGACCGCCGCGATCGACAGGATGCGCTTGGCGTCGTCGTCGGACACCGAGTCCGACAGGCGCGGCAGCCAGTTGCTGTCGGCGCCGGTCGGCCACCCCATGGCCGCGACGTGCTTCCAGAGCGTCTTGGAGATCGGGTGCGTGAAGTCGTTGTCGTCGAGGTCGTCGGCGTGCTTCGCGGCGAGGTGCGGGTGCTGCACGATGGCCTTGAGCGCCTCGCGCTCGTCGGCGAACTGCGGCAGGCCGAAGTTGACCGCCGGCGACGGGATCGACGGTGTCGGCGCCTCGCCCTGGGGCGCTCCTGCCTGCACGGTCGTCCCCTGCTGCGGCGCCTTGGCGGCGATCGCGACCCGTCGCCGGTGCTCGCCGCGCACCTGGTCGACGTCGGTGCCCACCCGTCCGGCGATCTCGCGCAGGAGCTCGTCGACCTTGGACCGGTCGCGGATCGCGGACGCCAACGTGACCGCCTCGCGCACGGCATCGACGCGCTGGTCGCCGCGGTCGAGGTCGTACTTGCTGAGCATGTTGTCGAGCACGAAGCGGTACAGCGGGATGCGCGACGCGACGAGCTCGCGCACGGCAGCGTCACCGTCGGCCAGGCGCAGGTCGCACGGGTCCATGCCGCGGGGCTCGACCGCGACGTAGGTCTGCGCGACGAACTGCTGGTCGCCGTTGAACGTCTTGATCGCGGCGCGCTGGCCGGCCTCGTCGCCGTCGAAGGTGAAGATGACCTCGCCATGGAAGGCCTGGTCGTCCAGCATCAGCCGGCGCATGACGCGGGCGTGGTCCTCGCCGAAGGCGGTGCCACAGGTGGCGACGGCGGTCGTGACGCCGGCCTCGTGGCACGCCATGACGTCGGTGTAGCCCTCGACGACCACGGCCTGGCCCGACGACGAGATCGACCGGCGGGCCAGGTCGAGCCCGTAGAGCACCTGGCTCTTCTTGTAGATCGGCGTCTCGGACGTGTTGAGGTACTTGGCCTCGACCCGGTCGTCGTCGAACATCCGGCGGGCGCCGAAACCGATGACCTCGCCGGTCATCTCACGGATCGGCCACAGCAGACGTCCGCGGAACCGGTCGTAGAGGCCGCGGGAGCCTCGCGAGGCGAGTCCGCCGACGACCAGCTCGTCGTCGGTGAAGCCCTTGCCCTTGAGGTGCGCGACGAGCTGCTCTCCCCCGCGCGGGGCGAAGCCCATGCCGAACTTCTCGGCGGCCGCCTGGTCGAAGCCGCGGTCCTTGACGAACTGCCGGCCGGCCTGCGCGTCGGGCGATGACTGCAACGTGCCGGCATAGAACTCGCCGGCCTCACGGTGCGCCGCGAGCAGCCGGGGGCGCTGGTTGGGGTCGCGGCGCGGACCGGGCGTGCCGCCGTCCTCGTAGCGCAGCGTGATGCCGCTCTTGGCAGCCAGCCGCTCGACGGTCTCGACGAAGCTCAGGCCCTCGATCTCCATGACGAACTTGAAGACGTCGCCGCCCGCGCCGCAGCCGAAGCAGTGGTACGAACCGACCGACGGCCGCACGTTGAAGGAGGGCGACTTCTCGTCGTGGAACGGGCACAGACCCTTGCGGGACCCGCCGCCGGCGTTCTTGAGGGTGACGTACTGCTCGATGACCTCGTCGATGCGGGTGCGTTCGCGGACGAGCTGGATGTCCTCGTCCTTGATGAGCCCGGCCATGAGGTGAATGGTAGTCGGCTCGGCCCACCTCCCCCGCCGTCCCCACACACCGTCCGCGCGGGCGGTCAGCGCAGGAGCCGCAGCCCCCACGTGCGGGCCGAGACGTCGGTGAGGCTCGCGACCTGGTCGATCAGCACGCGCCGCCGTGCGGCGTCGTCGGCGGCCGCCGCGAAGTCCTGGGCGAACTCCGCCTCCAGCTCGGCACCCTCCGACCGGTGCAGTGCCTCGACGAGCTCGAGCAGCAGCTCCCGCTGACGGTTCAGCAGGCGCGCGCGGTCGTCGGCCCGCATGACGTAGTGCGCCGCGATCGACTTCAGCACGGTGATCTCGTCGCGGGTGTCGGCCGGGACCTCCAGGTCGGCACCGAACCGGGTCAGCGGGCCCGCGCCCCACGCCTCGACAGTTGCCCGCTCGGCGGCGTTCGCGAACCGGCCGATCAGGGCGCTGGTCAGGCGCTTGAGGACGGCTCGCTCGGCCCGGCGGCCGTCGAAGGACGTCGTCGGCCACTCCGCCAGCGCCTGGAGCCGCGCGAGCGCCGCGTCGAGACGGTCGTCGCTCGCCGACTCGTCGTACCAGTCGCGCGCGACGTCGTGGATCGAGGCGATGTCGAGTTCACCGGTGCGCAGCCCGAACCAGCCGCCCACCACTCCGTCCTCGACGTCATGGACCGAGTAGGCGATGTCGTCGGCGAGATCCATGACCTGCGCCTCGATCGGGCGGCGGCGGGCCGGGGCGCCGTCGCGCAACCAGTCGAAGACCGGCAGGTCGTCGCCGTAGACGCCGAACTTGCCGGAGCCGTCGGGCGCGTCGGCTCGCGTCCAGGGGTACTTGACGCACGCCGACAGCGTCGCGCGGGTCAGGTTGAGCCCGACGCTCCTGCCGTCGGCGTCGAACGTCTTGGACTCGAGCCGGCTCAGGATGCGCAGCGTCTGGGCATTGCCCTCGAACCCCCCGCACGACTGCGCGGCCTCGTCGAGCGCGACCTCCCCGTTGTGGCCGAAGGGCGGATGGCCGAGGTCGTGGGCCAGCGCCGCGGAGTCGACGATGTCGGGGTCGCAGCCGAGCGCCTTGCCCAGCTCACGCGCCACCTGGGCGACCTCGAGCGAGTGCGTGAGACGGTTGCGGACGAAGTCGTCGAAGCTCGCACCCATCACCTGGGTCTTGGCGGACAGCCGGCGCAGGGCGGCGGAGTGGACGATCCTGCCGCGGTCACGCTCGAACGGCGTGCGTCCGGAGCGCTTGGGCGGCTCGTCGACGAACCGCTCGGCCGCCTCGTCGCCGTAGGAAGTCACGGGCTGAAGGCTACCGGTCCGGGGCGACGCCCCCGGGCCCGCTGCCGCGGTTTCCCATGAGGCCTCCTGGTCTCATCACCCACCAAGCGTTACAACGCGCGGTGCGTGACAACGTCCCTGGGCCTCATGGGAAACCGACAACCCCCGGGCGGGGCCAGGCGGGGCGGCTCAGAACTTGCCGTTGCGAGGGCGCGGCTGGCACACCGGGCACCAGAACGACGACCGGTTCATGAAGGCGTCGCGGCGGATCGGCGTGCCGCAGCGCAGGCAGGGTCTGCCCTCCTGGCCGTACGCCTGCAGCGATCGGTCGAAGTAGCCACTGTTGCCGTTGACGTTGACGTACAGCGCGTCGAACGAGGTGCCGCCCTGGGCCAGCGCCTCGTGCATGACCTCGCCGATGTGCCCCAGGAGCGACCCGATCTCCGCGGTGCGCAGGTGGCGGGTGTTGCGGGCGTAGTGCAGGGGCGTGCGCCACAGCGCCTCGTCGGCGTAGATGTTGCCGACGCCCGAGATCAGCGTCTGGTCGAGGATGGCCCGCTTGACCCCGGTCTGCCGCTTGCGGATGCGGGCCGCGAACTCCGACGGATCGAACAGCGGGTCGAGCGGGTCACGGGCGATGTGCGCGATCTCCGGCGGCAGCTCCGCTCCGTCCTCGCTGAACGCCATGCCGCCGAAGATGCGCTGGTCGGCGAAACGCAGCTCGCGGCCATGGTCGAGGGCGAGCGTGATGCGCAGGTGCCGGGGCGGCGGGGCGTCCGCGTCGGAGACGAGGAACTGCCCGCTCATGCCGAGGTGGCAGAGCACCGCGTCGCTCGCCCCACCGTCCACCGGGTCCTCGAGCTGCATCCACAGGTACTTGCCACGTCGGGCGGCGCCGACCACGGTGCGTCCTTCGAGCCGATGGACGAAGTCGGCCGGCCCAGCGAGGTGGCGGCGCAGCGAGCGGACGTCGTGGACCGTGACGCCCGTGATGGTGCGACCGACGACGTGGTCGGTGATGCCGAGCCGTACGACCTCGACCTCGGGGAGCTCGGGCACGGTCGGCTAGGAGGGCTGAAGGTCGGCGTTGATCTTGCGCCAGGCGATCTCGGCGACCATCTGCTCGGCTTCCTTCTTGGAACGCCCGGTGCCACCGCCGAACGTCCGCTCGCCCACGACGACCTCGGCGGTGAAGCTCTTGTCGTGGTCGGGTCCCGTGCCGATGAGCACGTAGCGGGGCACACCGAGACCGTTGTTGGCGGAGATCTCCTGCAAGGACGTCTTCCAGTCCAGGCCCGCGCCGAGCTCGGCCGCGACGGCGATCACCGGGTCGAACACGCGGTGGATGACGTCGGCGGCTCGCTCGATGCCGAACTGGACGTAGATCGCACCCAGGATCGCCTCGACGGTGTCGGAGAGGATCGACGCCTTGTCGCGACCACCGGTCGCCTCCTCGCCGCGTCCGAGCCGGATGTGCTCACCGAGCCCCAGGGTGCGCGCGACCTCGGCCAGCGCCTTGGCGCTGACCACCGCTGCCCTGAGCTTCGCCAGCTGGCCCTCGGGGAGATCCGGGTGGTTCGTGAACAGCGTGTCGGTGACGACGAGCCCCAGCACCGAGTCGCCCAGGAACTCGAGGCGCTCGTTGTTGGGCACCCCGCCGTTCTCGTAGGCGAACGACCGGTGCGTCAGGGCGTGCTGAAGCAGCCCCGGATCGAGGTCCTCGACACCGAGGACCTCCCGGAGCGCGTCAGCGCTGACGGCGGCAGCGATCAGAGGACCTGGCGACGCTCGCCGCGAGCTCCGTACTGTCCGCACTTGGTGCACGCGTGGTGCGGCTGCACCTTGGAGTCACACGCAGGGTTCGCGCAGTCCACGATCGCCGTGGCAGTGGTCTTCCACTGCGAACGACGGTGACGCGTGTTGCTGCGCGACATCTTCCTCTTCGGAACGGCCACGATCTACTCCTTGCTGTCGTCGGACATGATGTCCGACTCTGACTGGTCGGCTGACGGGACCGGTTGCTCCGCCAGCTGGCTCAGCGTCGACCATCTCGGGTCGATCGCCTCACCGTGTGTGTGCTCTGGGTCATCCGCGAGTCGCGCCCCACATTCGGGGCACAGTCCCGGACAGTCCGGACCACACAACGGGTGTTGCGGCAGTGCGAGCACCACCGCGTCCCGCAGGACGGGCTCGAGGTCGAGCAGCTCGTCCTCGAGGACATGATCCTCTTCGTCCGCATCCTCCGGGTTGGAGGGGGCGTCGTAGAGGTAAAGCTCCTGGAACCCGACCACGACAGCTTCGTCGATGGGCTCCAGGCACCGCACACACTCGCCCACGGCGCGTGCCGAGAAGGACCCCGTTGCCAGAACCCCCTCCATGATCGCCTCGAGCCGCAGCTCGAGCTCGATCGTGGAGCCCTCGGGCACGGCGTAGACGTCGTAACCCATCTCTGACGGCGCCGGGGTGGACAGGGTGAAAGTGCGTTCGGCACCGGGCTTGCGACCCATCTCGTGGGTATCGAAGACCAGGGGTCCGGAGTGCACGCTCATCCATCCATCCAAGAGCACGACAAGAAACAGACCTGCAAGCAGGCCGAGGTAAATCCTAACCCGCGCGACCACACCGAAGCCAATCGGCCGGCCCCGTGTCCGTGGCGGGTGGGACAGTGGCCCCATGACCGAGGGAACCGTGCTCCACGCCGACCTCGATGCGTTCTACGCATCGGTCGAGCAGCGCGACGACCCGACGTTGCGCGGACGTCCCGTCATCGTAGGCGGTGGGGTCGTGCTGGCAGCCAGCTACGAGGCCAAGGCCCGCGGCGTCCGCACCGCCATGAACGGGCGTCAGGCGCTGCAGGCCTGCCCCGACGCCATCGTCGTGCCGGCGCGCTTCTCCGCCTACACCGAGGCGAGCCGGGCGGTCTTCGACGTCTTCCACGACACCACCCCGCTGGTCGAGGGTCTCTCGATCGACGAGGCCTTCCTCGAGGTCGGCGGTCTGCGGCGCATCCGCGGGCTGCCGTCGACGATCGCCACGCAGCTGCGCATCGACGTGCGCGAGCGCGTCGGCCTGCCGATCTCGGTCGGCGTCGCCCGCACCAAGTACCTGGCCAAGGTCGCGTCCGCGGTGTCCAAGCCCGAAGGCATGCTGGTCGTCCCGATCGAGCAGGAGCTCGAGTTCCTGCACGCGCTGCCCGTCGAGCGCCTCTGGGGTGTCGGCAAGGTCACGTCGGCCAAGCTGCGCGACGCCCGCATCCGCACCGTCGGCGACGTGGCGGAGATGTTCGAGAGCGAGCTCGTGCAGCTGCTCGGTACGGGCACCGGACGCCACCTGCACGCCCTCGCCCACAACCGCGACCCACGCCCCGTGCAGACCGGCAAGCGGCGGGGGTCGATGGGCGCGCAGCACGCGATCGGACGCGGCGAGCACTCCCCCACCGAGCTCGATCTCGCGCTGCTCACCTTGGTCGACCGGGTCACCCGGCGCATGCGGGCGGCCGGGCGCACCGGCAGCACGATCACGATCCGGTTGCGCTTCGGCGACTTCACCCGCTCGACGTCGTCGCACACGATCTCGCGGCCGACGGCGCACACCCTCACGGTGCTCGACGTGGCACGTCAGCTGCTGGCCTCGCGGGCCGACGTCATCCAGCAGAAGGGCATCACGCTCATCGGCGTGTCGGTCGGCTCGCTCGACGACAACCCCGCCCAGCTCGCCCTGCCCCTCGACGTGACGAGCGGTGCCGAGCTCGACGGGGTCATCGACGCCGTCCGTGACAAGTACGGTTCGAAGGCGCTGCGCCGGGCCGTCCAGCTGGGGTCGACCGACCACCTCGCGGTGCCGCTCCTCCCCGACTGATCGAGGCGCCTCCGCGGCCTTCCGACAAGCTCAAGGGGCGGCGCGGCCTTTCGACAAGCTCAACGGGCGGACGCGCTCAAGGAGCGAACACGCTCAGTTGTCCGGGAGGTCGGCGAAGGTCTTCTTGGCGTCGTTGTACCAGCCGAGTGACTTCTTGGGGTGCCGCCAGCGGCTCTTCATGGCGTCGCGCGCCTCCTGGTGGCTGGCGTCTCCCGCCTTCTCGGCCTCCTTCAGGTGCTGGTCCTGGGCGTTGATGACGTCGTCGGCGGTCTCGCCGGTGTGCCCGAGGTCGCAGGGACCTCCGAGCTGGCGGCAGGTCATGGTCTTCATGGCAGGTCCTTTCGGTTGGCGTTCTTGTTCGGGTTCTGGTCGGTCGAGCGTCGAGTCACCTGCTGCAGGGCGGCGGGGTCTGCGCGGAACGTGATGCCGACGACCTGGCCGTCGGCCACCGCGAAGTCGAACAGCACCTTGGCCTCGCCGCGGTTGAACCACGCGTAGCCGGGGCGGTCGTCGTAGGTCACTGCCAGCGCGGCGTGGGCGCTGCCGTTGAAGAACGCGGCCACCTCACCGCGGCCCGAGATGCGCTCCGGCGTGCCGGTCGCGATGGCCGCGACATCGGCCGTCACGCCCGCGTCCGGGGCGAGGAGCGCGAGCAGGCGGTCGAAGTCACCCTCGCGGGCGGCGGCCATGAACGCGTCCACGACCTCCCAGTCGGTCAGGGGGTCCTCCGGTGCCGGCTGCCGGACCTTGGCACGGGCCCGTGAGGCCAGCTTGCGCGCCGCGGCGGGGGTCGTGTCGAGGACGGCCGCGATGGTCGAGAACTCGAAGCCGAAGCTGTCGTGCAGCACGAACGCCACACGCTCCGGCGGCGTCAGGCGCTCCAGGACGACGTGGAGCGCGACGCCGACCGAGTCGGCCAGTGCGACGTCGTCGGCCGGGTCAGGGGCGTGGTCGGTCACGGCGAGGTCGTCGACCGGGACGGGTGTCCGCACCCGGAGCCGGTCCAGGCACAACCGGCCGGTCACCGTCGTGAGCCATGCGGGCAGGCTCGCGATGTCGCTCTCGGTGGCGTGCAGTCGCAGCCACGTCTGCTGCACGACGTCCTCCGCCTCGCCCGGGTCGCCGAGCACGCGCGTCGCGAGGCCGATCAGCCTCGGTCGTTCAGCCTCGAAGGTCTCTGTGGGGTCCATGTCTGTATGACGGATGAGGCCTGACAGATGTGACCATCAGGCGAACTTCTTCTTCAGCTCGTCGTTGACGAAGCCGGGAATCAGGCCGGAGACGTCGCCGCCGTGCTTGGCGACCTCCTTGACCAGGCTGGAGGCGAGGAACGAGTACTCCGGCGAGGTCGGGATGAAGATCGTGTCGACCTCGGTGAGGCTGCCGTTCATCTGGGCCATCTGCAGCTCGTAGTCGAAGTCGGTGACGGCCCGCAGCCCCTTGACGATCGCGTCGACCCCGTTGCTGCGGCAGAAGTCGACCAGCAGGCCCTTGAAGGTGGCCGTGGTGACGTTGGGCAGGTGCCTGGTCGCCTCGGTGAGCAGCTCGAGGCGTTCGTCGATCGTGAACAGGCCCTGCTTGTTCTCGTTGACCAGCACGGCGACGACGACCTCGTCGAACAGGCGCGCGGATCGCTCCACGATGTCCAGATGACCGTTGGTCACGGGATCGAACGAACCGGGGCACACGACCTTCGTCATGTCAGCGACCGTACCGCAGCGCGGCCGAACCACAGGGTCGTCTCCCCGTACTTCTTGCTGCGCAGGCCCTCGAAGGCGTCCGGCCACACGAACGGATCGCGGGTCGCCCGTTCGACGACGAACAGGGTGTCCGTGTCGGCGGCCGACTCCAGGACCCCGGCGACCAGCCGCGCGACCTCGGTCGTCGGCAGGGCATAGGGCGGGTCGACGAAGACCAGGTCGAAGACGTCGGCGGCGTCGTCCTCGACCCACCGCTCGGCCTTGCTCCGCTCGACGGTGCCGGGCGCGCCGAGATCGGCGATGTTGCGCGCGATGACCGAGGCCGCTTGGCTGCTCGCCTCGACGAACACCGCGTGCTTCGCCCCCCGCGACAGCGCCTCCAGTCCGAGCGCGCCCGATCCCGCGAACAGGTCGAGCACCCGCAACCCGTCGAATCCTCCGAGCTCGGACTCCAGCGAGGAGAACATCGCCTCCCGCACCCTGTCGGACGTCGGTCGCGTGCCGTCGCCCTTCGGTGTCTGGATGCGACGTCCGCCGTACTGTCCCGCGATGATCCTGGTCATGTTCGCTCCAGATAGTCGGCCTGTTCGGAGTGCTCCAGCTCGTCGACCGCGGCGGCCAGCGCGGGATGGGCGACCAGGGCCGGGTCGGCGAGCACCAGCGCGTCGGCCGCGGCCCTGGCCTCGTCGATGATCTCGCCGTCCTTGACGACCGACAGCAGCCGCAGGCTCGACCGGACCCCCGACTGGGCTGCACCCAGCACATCGCCCTCGCGCCGCAGCTCGACGTCGAGCCGCGACAGCTCGAAGCCGTCGGTCGTCGACGCCACCGCGTCGAGCCGCTCCCGGGCCGGCGAGTCGCCGTCGCTGCCGGTGACGAGCAGGCACAGGCCGGCCTCGGAGCCACGCCCGACGCGTCCGCGCAACTGGTGCAGCTGTGAGACGCCGAAGCGGTCGGCGTCCATGATCACCATGACCGTTGCATTCGGGACGTCGACGCCGACCTCCACGACGGTCGTCGCGACCAGCACGTCGAGCTCGCCGGCCGCGAAGGCGTTCATCGTTGCGTCCTTGTCGTCGGGCGCCATCCGCCCGTGCAGCGCGCCGACGCGCAGGCCGTGCAGCTGCCCGCCGACCAGCTCCTCGTGCAGCTCGACGAGGGAGTGGGTCTCGTTGGTGCCGTCGTCGTCGCCTTCCTTTCCGGAGGGGTCGGTGCCGATCCGCGACACCACGACGTACGCCTGGCGCCCCTTGGCGACCTCCTCGCGGACCCGCTGCCACCCCCGGTCGAGCCACGCCGGCTTCTCAGCCGCGGGGACGACGGTGGTCTGGATCGGCTGCCGGCCGGCGGGCAGCTCGCGCAGCGTCGACACCTCGAGGTCGCCGAACACCGTCATCGCGATCGTGCGCGGGATCGGCGTGGCCGTCATGACCAGGACGTGCGGCTTGACGTCGGTGCGGTCGACGAGTGCAGCACGCTGCTCGACCCCGAAGCGGTGCTGCTCGTCGACCACGAGCAGGCCGAGCTCTGCGAACTGCACATGGTCCTGGATCAGCGCATGCGTGCCGATCACGATGCCCGCCTCGCCCGACGCGGCGTCGAGCAGCGACGCCTTGCGCGCCTTGGCACCCATCGACCCGGTCAGCAGCCGCACCCGGGTGGCGCCGTCGACACCGCCGAGCATGCCACCCTTCGCGAGGTCGCCGAGCATGGCCGTGATCGCGCGGTAGTGCTGGGACGCGAGGACCTCCGTCGGTGCGAGCAGGGCGGTCTGAGCACCGGCGTCGACGACCTGCAGCATCGACAGCAGCGCGACGATCGTCTTGCCGGAGCCCACCTCGCCCTGCAGCAGGCGGTGCATCGGATGGGTGCGGGCGAGATCGGCCGCCACCTCGCCGACCACGGTGCGCTGGCCGCCGGTCAGCGTGAACGGCAGCTGCTGCTCGAACCGCTCTCGCAGGCCGCCCTCGACGGACGGCCGGGCGACCGCACGCTCGTGCTCGAGGGCGTGGCGGCGCTGCGCGAACACCGTCTGGACGACGAAAGCCTCCTCGAACCGGAACCGGTCGCGGGCCGACTGCCAGTCCTTGGTGCTGCGCGGCCGGTGGATGGCCTCCAGCGAGCCGGAGAAGTCGAAGAAGCCGCGGGCCGTGCGCAGCGCCTCGGGCAGCGGATCGTCGACCGGCCCGACCGCGTCGAGGCACATCTCGACGCACTGCGCGATCTTCCACGACGGCATCTTGGCGGTGGCACGGTAGAGCGGGATGATGCCCCGGATCAGCCTGGACGCCTCGGTCGGGTCGTCGGCCTCCTTGATCGGCTCCCAGTCAGGGTGGGTCAGCTGCAGCTTGCCGTTGAACTCGCTGACCACGCCGGCCGCCAGGCCCAGCGAGCTGTCCTCCATCGACTTGAGCCGCCACCCCTGCTGGAAGAACGTCAGCGTGAGCCGGCCCGTGCCGTCGGTCACGACGACCTCGGTGCGGGTGCGCTTGCCGCCGGGGCCGAACGAGTAGTTCTTCACCGAGGCGACCCGCGCCATGATCGTCACATGCTGCCCGACCTCGAGCTTCGACAGATCGGTGAGCCGGCCGAGCTCGGCGTACCGGCGGGGATAGTGCCGCAGCAGGTCGCCGACGACCCGCATGCCGAACGCCTTCTCCAGCGGCTTCGCCGTCTTGTCGCCGATCACGTTGACCAGCTTGGTCGTGAGGTCGACCATCACTCGGCCGCGAGGAACAACGGGTAGTTCTCCTGGCCGCCGTCGTAGACCATGACGTCGACATCGGGACGGGACGAGCGCAGACGCTCACGGATCGCGTCGGCGTGCCGCGGATCGGATCCCTCGCCGAGCACGACCGTGATCAGCTCGCCCGCTGGCGACAGGATGCGCTCGATGACCCCGTACGCGACCTCCAGCACGTCGTCGCCGACGACCGCGAAGTCACCCGTGACGACACCGAGCACGTCACCGGGGCTGACCGGGCCGGCCATCGTCATGCCGGACTCGGTGGCGAGCGTGACGGCTCCGTGCTGGGTGTGGGCCGCGGCGCTCGACATCGTCACGACGACCTCGTCGAAACCGAGGCCGGGATCGTGCACCGCCAGAGCGGCGAGCCCCTGCACCTGCGCGTGCGTGGGGATGACCGCGACCCGCACGCCGTCGTGACGGGCCGCCTGGGCGGCCGCCTCGAACTGGCGGATGTACCGGTTGTTGTTGGGCAGCACGATGATCTCGCCGGCACCGACGTCACGCAGCGACGCACTCATCTCGGCGACGGTCAGCGGACGCTCGCGGGTGAACTCCAGCGTGTGGGCGCCGGCCTCCTTGCAGAGCTCGGTGAGACCGGCACCGGTCGTCGCGGCGATCACGACCCGGTCGACCGCCGGCCCCTGCGCGATCTGGTCGGCGAAGTGCGTCACGGCGATGCGGTAGGGACGCCCTGCGGCGATGCCCACCTCGATCGCGGCCCCCACGTCGTCGACGTGCACGTGCACGTTCCAGAGCCGGTCGCCGCCGACGACGACGAGCGAGTCGCCCAGCGCCAGGAGGGCGGCCCGGAGCTCGGGGATGCGGTCGTCGTCGGCCTCGAGCAGATACATGACCTCGTAGGAGGGACCGTCGGCGCTGAGGTCGTCGGCGCCCGGGACGAGCGGTTGCGGGACGTTGGCCGTCACCTGCGCGGGCACCCGGCCCGTGAGCGCCTGTTCGGTGGCATCGAGGACGACGACGAGCGCACGGCCGCCGGCATCGACGACCCCCGCGCGCATCAGCAGCTCCATCTGCTCGGGCGTGCGGGCCAGCGCCTCGCGCGCGGCCCGGGCCGCCTTCGCAAAGACCGTCCGACCGTCCACCCCGGCGGTGGCCGCCTGCGTCGCACCCGTCGCAGCCGCCTTGGCGACCGACAGGATCGTGCCCTCGACGGGGGCCCCGACCGCTGCCCAGGCGGCGTCGGAGGCGGCGACGAACGACTGCGCGACATCGGCGGCGCCGACCTCGCGCTGGATCGACAGATTGCCGAAGCAGGCCCGCACGAGCTGGGAGAGGATGACGCCGGTGTTGCCCTTGGCACCCGTGAGCAGCCCGTCGACATAGGCCTTGACGAGCCGGTCGAAGCCCGCGTCGGCCGGCTGCGCCTCGACGGCGTCGGCGCCGGACATGAAGGTCAGGTACGCGTTGGTACCGGTGTCGCTGTCGGCGACCGGGAAGACGTTGAGGGCGTCGATCTCGGCCCTCGCCGATGACAGAGCCTCGGCGCACAGCTGCGTCCACGCGCGGAATGCCGCTGCGTTGAGGGTGAGGCCCATGGGGTGAGGCTATCGGTCGTCACCGTCGACCGGACGAACCCGATGACCTGATTAGCATCGACGTCGGGTCGTCGGCTATTCTTGAGCGGTTGTCTTCGGGTGGTCCGGTTCGCCGTCCATCCCGGGGCCCACCCCCATTTTCGAGAAGTCTCAAGTTTCAGGAGTTCGCCATGGCTGCGGTCTGTGATGTGTGTGCCAAGGGACCTGGTTTCGGCCACAACGTCTCCTTCACGCACCGACGCACGAAGCGTCGCTTCAACCCCAACATCCAGCGCGTCCGCGCTGTCATCAAGGGCACCCCTCAGCGTGTGAACGTCTGCACGTCGTGCCTCAAGGCCGGCAAGGTCTCCCGCTAGACCCAGCCAGCACACAGCAGCCGGCGCCCGACAGCGCTGAGCCCGGCGGCGTGTCCCACGCGATGACTACAGTCGTC
>JAOPWZ010000131.1 GCA_025965435.1 Aeromicrobium sp. | reverse complement strand
CGCATGTGAAAACGTCTTCAACAGAGTAACGCGACGCCCCAGCCGTCCGTTGGCAGGCTCGGCCCGAAACATGCGCCGATCCCACCTTGCCACGGACCGATGTGGCGCGCCTCACCCGGGCCGGACGAGGTCAGGCTGTCTCTTGCCGCGCGCCGCAGCGACCGGCCGTCCGCGTCGTCGAGGACCACTTCTGCGTGGAGCGTCCGAGGGACTAGTCAGGCGGTCTCGTGCGGGAACTCCGCCGAGCGCTTCTGGAAGGCCAGGATGTCCGGGTTCTGGATGACGCCCTCACGGATCTCGATCGCGCGCCGGAGGGTCTCCTCGGCGTCCCACGACGTCGGCCCGGCGAGGACCTTGGGAAGGAAGGGCAGCAACGCCTGGCTGATCTCCCACGTCGCGGAGTCCCACAGGTAGGACGGGCTGTGGTCGACGGCGTAGTAGGTCACGCCGTTGCCGACCGTGAACGACGGCTCGTCGAACGACGTCGGCCGCGCCCACTCGAAGCCCATGCCCTCGTCGCACGACACGTCGACGACCACGGTGCCCGGCGGCAGGGTCGGCAGATCGGCGTTCATGAGGAACGAGATGGGGGAGTTGGGGTCCTGCAGGACGCAGTTCACGATGACGTCGTGCTCGGCCAGCAGGGCCGGCAGCGGGACCCACTGCTGGTCGACCAGGGCGCGGCTCTCGGCCGGCGACGCGGCGGGATCGAACTGCACGATCCGTGCCGAGTGGATCGGCGCGCTGACGGCGGCGACACCGCGCTGCGTGAAGATGTCGACGTCGTGGATGCCGTGGGAGGTCAGCGCCGTGACGGCACCACGGGCGGTTGCGCCGAAGCCGATGACGGCAGCGCTGAGCGGACGTCCGTAGTTGCCGGTGAGCCCGGCGATCTCCATGGCGTGCAGCACCGAGCCGTACCCCGCGAGCTCGTTGTTCTTGTGGAACACGTGGAGCAGGAAGTTGCCGTCGATGCCCCAGTGGTTCATGGCCTCCCAGGCGATCAGCGTCAGCCGACGGTCGACGGCCGCCTGCGTCAGCGCAGGGTCCTGGACGCAGTGCGGCCAGCCCCAGAGCGTCTGTCCTTCACGCAGCTCGAGCAGGTCGGCGGCGCTGGGCTTCGTCAGCAGGATGACGTCACAGCGCGCGATCAGCTCGGCCCGGGAGAGCAGGCCGCCGACCAGGGGGCGCAGCTCGTCGTCGCCGACGCCGAAGGTCTCGCCGTAGCCCTCCTCGAGGAAGACGTGGGGGCGCACCTCGTCGGTGAGCCGCTCGAGATGGCGGGGGTGGATCGGCAGCCGCCGCTCGTTCTCCTTGGCGGTGCGGGCGATGACGCCCAGATCGAGCAGGCTCATGCTGGCTCCAGAGATGGATCTTCCACAGGTCGTCCGCTGCTCGGGGTGGTGCTGCGGGTCCGCAGGACCGGTCGCAGTCTAGCCCGCCCCGGACGGCGTCATCGCCGCGTCGATCGCGGCCGTCAGGGGTACAGCCCGCGCAGCAGGTGGGCGTCGGCGACGCGCTGGACCGCCAGGCAGGTCGCGGCGTTGCGCAGCGAGAGCCCGCTGGACTCCGCGTGGTCGGTGACGTCCGACCATGCGGACCGCATCCGCTGGCCGAGGCGCTGCTCGACCTCGGACTCGGACCACCAGTACGCCTGGTTGGCCTGGACCCACTCGAAGTACGACACGACGACTCCACCGGCGTTGGCCAGGATGTCCGGCACCACCATGACGCCGTGCGCCTCCAGGATCCGGTCGGCCGCCGCCGTCGTCGGACCGTTGGCGCCCTCCACGACGATCTTCGCCCGGACCCGCGGCGCGTTGGCCTCGGTCAGGACGCCCTCGACCGCGGCGGGGACCAGGACCGTGCAGGGCAACGTGAGCAACGCGGCGCCGTCGATCTCCCGCGAGCCGGGGTGCCCGACGACGCTGCCGGTCTCGTCGACGAAGGCCTCGACCGAGGCGATGTCGAGCCCGTCGGGATCCTCGATAGCGCCGTACTGGTCGCTCACCGCGACGACCGAGACCCCGGCCTCCGCCAGGAAGCGGGCCGTGCCGCGGCCGACCTTGCCGAAGCCCTGGACCACGGCGGTCGACGCCGCCGGGTCGAAGCCGCGGGCCGCGAGCGCCTCGAGGGCGACGATCGTGACGCCGCGGGATGTGGCGGAGGCGCGTCCGAGCGAGCCGCCGAGGCTCACGGGCTTGCCGGTCACGACGCCCAGGACGGTGTGGCCCTGCGATGCGGAGTAGGTGTCCATCATCCAGGCCATGGTCTGCTCGTCGGTGCCGATGTCGGGCGCCGGGATGTCGTGACCGGGCCCGATGATCGGGATGATCTCGGAGGTGTAGCGGCGGGTGACTCGCTCCAGCTCGGCGCGGGAGTACTGCCGCGGATCGATCCGGACCCCGCCCTTGGCCCCGCCGTACGGGACGTCCAGGAGCGCGCACTTCCACGTCATCCACATCGCGAGCGCCCGTACCTCGTCGAGGTCGACGTGGGGGCTGTACCGGAGGCCGCCCTTCGCCGGTCCGCGGGTGAAGTTGTGCTGCACGCGGTGCCCCGTCACGACCTCGACCCGGCCGTCGTCGCGCCGCAGCGGGATGCTCACGGTGAGCTCGCGGCGGGGGCTGGCGAGCATGTCGTACATGCCCTCGTCGTAGCCGAGCGTCTTGATCGCGTTCGCGAGCTGGTCGCGCGCCTCGTCGAGCGGGTTGCCCCCACTCATGCCTCGCACTGTTCGGTCGCGTCGGTCGGGACGCCGGGGTGGTGGCGGTGTGCACGATCGGTCATGGGGTTCCCGTCCTCGGAGGTACTACGATCGTCGTCCCCACCAGGTATGCAGTCCAATGCCGATTCGTATCCATCCACATGCAACGAGGACATACATGGATCTCCGCACGTTGAGCAACTTCGTCGTGGTCGCGCGGACGGGATCGGTCAGCGCCGCGGCGGAGCAGGTCCTCATCACGCAGCCGGCGCTGTCGAGGCAGATGCAGGCACTGGAACGCGAGCTCAGGCTGACGCTGTTCGACCGCGCGGGAGGCCGCCTGACGCTCAGTGCGGCCGGGCGCGAGCTCCTGCCGCGCGTCAACGAGGTGCTCGCGAGCACCCGCCGGCTGAGCTCGGTGGCCGACTCCCTGGCGGCGGGGCGGCTCGACCGCATCGCGATCGCGACCCCCGCCACGACCGAGACCGACATCATCGCCCCGTTCGTCGCGACGTTCGGCCCGGTCGACCCGGTGCCCAGCATCATCGACCTCGCCGGGCGTGGCGACACCGAGACCCTTCGCGCGGGTGCGGACCTCGTCGTCGGCGGAGACCCCCGCGGCCAGCGGCTCGACCGGCTCCGGCTGTGCGAGCTGCCGGTGTGGGCCTACGTCCCGCCGGACCACCCGTGGGCCACCCGCACGTCCGTGACCCTGGACGAGCTCAGCTCGACGACGATCCTGACGCTGAACCCGCCGTTCCGGGCCCGGCGGATCCTCGACGAGGTCGCCAGGGACGACGACCTGGTCCTTGCCGACGTCGTGGAGTGCACGGGGCCCCAGATAGCCCAGGCACTCGCGGCGGCGGGTCGGGGCGTGGCGGTGCTCACCGATGACTCGCGGTTCGGCCTGCACGCCCTGGGGATCGAGGGCGGCCGGGGGGTCATCACGGTCACCCTGGTCGCGTCGTGGTCGCCGCAGCATCACGCCGCCGGCGCGCTCCGCGACGTCGCGGCCCGCCTGCAGGCGTTCTGCGAGCGGCGGTACGGCGTCATCGCCTCGTGACGTGCGGGCAGGCGTCGGGCGCCCGGCTCCCGCCTATGCTCGTCGCATGACTGACCTCGCGTCTCCCGACGACGTCGCCCGCCGGCTGGCCGGAGTCGACTACCTCGCCGACGAAGGCACGGCCACCGTGACGTACCTGGCCCTCGCGATGGGCCGCCCGCTGCTGCTGGAGGGAGAGCCGGGCACCGGCAAGACGGCCCTGGCGGAGTCGCTCGCGCTGGCCCTGGACCTCCCGCTGATCAGGCTGCAGTGCTACGAGGGCATCGACGCCACGCAGGCGCTGTACGACTGGGACTTCAGCCGGCAGATCCTCCACGTGCGGGCCGCGGCCGACGGCGGCACCAGCCCCGACCAGATCGAGGACTCGCTGTACGACGAGCGCTTCCTGCTCGCCCGCCCCGTCCTGCAGGCGCTGCGCGAGAGCCCCGCCGTGCTGCTGATCGACGAGATCGACCGCGCGGACGACGAGTTCGAGGCCTTCCTCCTGGAGGTCCTCTCGACCAACAGCGTCACGATCCCCGAGCTCGGCACGATCTCGGCGAAGACGCCTCCTGTCGTGATCCTGACCTCCAACCGCACGCGTGAGCTGCACGACGCGCTGAAGCGCCGGTGCCTGTACCACTGGATCGACCACCCGTCGCTGGAGCGCGAGATCGACATTGTGCGCCGGCGCCATCCCGGGGTGGCGGACCGGCTGGCGGAGCAGGTCGTCTCGCTCGTCCAGGAGCTGCGCGCCGACGGCACGCTGGTCAAGACCCCCGGCGTCGCCGAGACGCTGGACTGGGCCGATGCGATGAGGCTCCTGGGTGCCGTCGACCTCGACCTGCCGGCGGCGCTGGCGACGATGGGCGCGGTGTGCAAGCACCGGGAGGACACGGGCCGGCTCGAGTCGCTGCTCCTGGCCCGCGACCGGCCATGACCGCAGGGCCCGCGCGCGACTCGTCGCCGCTCGACGGGCTGCTCGCGTTCACGGCCGCCGCCCGCCGGGCCGGGCTGCCGACCAGCCTGGACCGCGACCAGGCCTTCGTCGTCGCCGTGTCGGAGCTGTCGCCCGCGTCGCGGGCGGGCATCTACTGGGCCGGCCGGGCGACGCTCTGCTCGGGTCCGGACGACCGGATCGTCTACGACGCCGTCTTCGCCGACTGGTTCGGCAGCACGGAGTCCGTCGCGGAGCCCGACGAGCTGGTGCCGAGAACGCTTTGGCAGGCCGAGCTCGCGACGAGCGCCGACGGCTCGGCCGAGGACGACCAGGATCCGCGCTCGTCGTCCAGCGAGCGCGAGGTGCTGCGCAACCGTGACATCGCGCTGCTGTCGGACGCCGAGAAGCAGCGGCTGTGGGCGATGTACGCGAGCCTGCGGGTGCACCAGCCGATGCGTCGCAGCCACCGCTTCGACCCGCACGCGCGCGGTGAGGTCGATCGGGCCGCGACGGTGCGCGACCAGCTCCGGCGGGCCGGCGAGCCGGCGGTCGTGCGCCGGCGCCGCCGCCGCGACCGGCCGACCCGGGTCGTCCTGCTGATCGACGTGTCGGGCTCGATGGAGCCGTATGCCGACGCCCTGCTGCGGCTGGCGCACCACGTCGCCCGCGGCACCCACGGCACCGAGGTGTTCACGCTGGGCACCCGGCTCACGCGGGTGACCCGGGCGATGCGGGCACGCGATCCCGAGTCCGCCCTCGAGCTGGTGGCCCGTTCGGTCCCGGACTGGTCGGGCGGCACCCGCCTCGGCGAGGCGGTGGGAGCCTTCAACCGCGGGTGGGGACGCCGCGGAACGGCCCGTGGATCGGTCGTGGTCCTCGCGAGCGACGGCCTGGAGCGGGGGGACGCCACGATGCTCGGTGACGAGCTCGCCGCGCTGGGGCGCATCGCGCGCTCGATCGTCTGGGTCAACCCGCACCGCGACAAGGACGGCTACCGACCCGTGCAGGCCGGCATGGTCGCGGCGCTGCCTCACCTGGGCAGCTTCGTCGCGGGTCACTCGCTCGCCGCGTACCAGGAGGTCCTGGACCGGGTGGGCGAGGCCTGAGCCACGCGGCTCAGACCGGCCGGCCCGCGTCGTGCAGCCGGAACGCCAGGCTGCACATCAGCAGCTCGTCGAGATCGTTGAGATCGATCTGGAGCAACTTGCCGACCTGCTCGAGCCGGTACCGGAGGGTGTTGCGGTGGACGTGCAGCACCTTCGCCGCCCGGATCGGCTTGGCATCGCACTTCAAGTACGCCCTTAGCGTGGGCACGAGCTCGCCGTTGAACTGCCGGTCGTAGTCGAGCAGCGGCTGGAGGAAGCCGGTCCCCGTCTTCTGCCCGCCGCGGCCGGCGGCCGAGGCGACGATCGAGGTGAGATCGAACGCCCGGACGCGCTCGGGCGAGGCCTGGTCGGGATACAGACCGACGCGCGCCGATGCCAGGACCATGCGGATCTCCTCGGCGTCGCGGGCCGGGCCCGCGACGACGATGCGGCGTCCGGGCATGTTGCGCAGCAGCGAGGCCAGGACGGCATCGGTGCCGTCGTCCGCACCCTGCGCCAGCAGGAGCAGCAGCTCGCCGATGCGGACCGAGCGGACGACGGGCATGACCTGCTGCACGGCCAGCCGCAGGCGCAGGGAGTAGCCGGCCGAGTACGTCGGGCTGGGGTGCGCGAGCACCACGACCGTCGGCACGTCGCTGGCCAGTCCCGTGACCCGCAGCGACCGCACGATGGTCGCGGTCGGCGTCGTCCAGTCGGTCAGTGCCGAGACCACGTCGCTCATCCTGGAGGCGTTCGACGACTCCTCGTGGAGCCGGCCGTTGAGGTCGATCGCGACCAGGGTCGACGCGGAGGTCATCGCGATCCGCGCGCGCTCGGGCTTGTCGTCCGACCTGGCCACGAGGATGTGGTCGTAGGCGCCGGCCTGGTCGAGCGCGACCGCGAGATAGCCGCTGTCGCCGTTGTTGGTCAGCCCGCGCAGCAGATCGGCCGTGGGCCAAGAGTTCTGCACGGGCCACGACGCGACGACGTCGCCGTCGATGTCCAGGATCGCCGCCTCGCCCTGGATCTCCTCGGCCACTTGCCGAAGCAGCATCGCCAGCGGTGCGCCGTTGGAGATCGAGTGCGCCAGCGCCGCGGCGAGCGTCCCGGCCCGGCCGACGTCGAGGAAGCGGTCCGCCACGATGGCATCGGCCACGAACTCGTTGATGCGCACGAAGGCGACGTGGTACGGGACGCTCAGCAGCGGGATCTCGAGCGCGACGCAGGCGTCGACGAGGGCCCGCGGGATCTGCTGGTGGCTGAGCCCGGCGCCGAAGCCGATGCCCGCGACGCCGGCACGGTCGAGCCGCTCGGCGAACTCGAACCAGGCGCTGTCGTCGGTGCGCTCGAGGAAGGCGCCGGTGGTCAGGACGAGCTCGGACCCGCGCAGGAACGGGGTCGGGTCGTCGAGCTCGGTGGGCGCGACCCACCGGATCATCCGGTCGAGCCGCTCCCTGCTGCTCGGCGTGACCATCGTCAGCTCGAGCACGTCCTCTGCCAGGAGCTGGTTCAGCGTGATTCCCATGGGGTCCTTCGGGTCGTTCCCGCAGGCGGGAGTTAACAAACGGCGGGGAGCCAGCCGCGGACTGTGCAACTGCCCGAAATTTAACAGCATGTTGGGGCGCAGCGCACATATCCCTGCACGCGGTCCGGTCCTTACGGTTGAGCACACCAACCCCCGCCCGCCGGTGAAGATCGCGGGAAGACAGCCAAGGAGATCTTGTGGTTCTCATGCGTAAACCCGCCCTCGCGGCGGCCTCAGCGGTGTCCCTGCTGCTCCTCGGAGCCTGCGGTTCCGCGTCCGAGAAGGCCGAGTCGGTCGATCCGGCCGAGACCAAGAACTGGGCTCCGCTCACAGTCGACAGCTGGGCCACCCTCGCGATGGACAGCGAGCGGTCCAAGGTCGAGTACACGCCGCTCGAGAAGGCCACGTCGCCCTGGAACATCTGCGTGTCCGTCCCCCACGTCAAGGACGCCTACTGGCTGGGCGTCAACTACGGCGTCGCCGAGCAGGCCAAGGCCGCGAACGTCAACATGACCTTCGTCGAGGCGGGTGGCTACGAGAACCTCGACAAGCAGATCCAGCAGATCGAGGACTGCGCCCGCAGCGCCGACGCGCTCGTCGTCGGCGCGATCGCCTACGACGGCCTCAACAGCACCATCGAGCGGATCGCCGCGGAGGGCAAGCCCGTCGTCGACGTCATCAACGGCATGTCCTCGCCCAAGGTCACCGCCAAGTCGCTGGTCTCGTTCTACGACCTGGCGCAGCTGACCGCCGAGTGGACCAAGGACGATGCCGGAGCCGATCCGGTCAAGGTCGCCTGGTTCCCCGGACCCAAGGGCGCCGGCTGGGCCGAGGACGGCAACAAGGGCTTCGCCGAGGCGCTGAAGGGCAGCAACGTCGAGATCGTCGACACCAAGTTTGGCGACACCGGCAAGGACGCCCAGAGCCAGCTCATCGAGGACGCCCTCGCCTCCAACCCCGACATCGACTACATCATCGGCACCGCGGTGACGGCCGAGGCGGCCGGACCGATCCTGCGCGACAAGGAGCTGAGCGACAAGATCAAGGTCGCCGGCTACTACTTCACGCCCGGGACGCTGGAGGGCATCGAGCGCGGCACCATCGAGTTCGCGCCGAGCGACAGCACCGCGATCCAGGGTCGCATCGCGGTCGACCAGGCCGTCCGCGCGCTGGAGAAGCAGGACGTCGCTCTGCACGTCGGACCCGAGCTGGTCGGCGTCACGAAGGACTCGCTGGCCGACTTCGACGTGAACAGCACGTTGGCGCCCGACGGCTACAAGCCCGTCTTCAACGTCAAGGCCAACTAGCACCAACCGCAGCGTCCGGTCCGTGCGCGGGGGCTCGGACCGGACGCTCACCAGCGAGGAAGAACAGATGCAGTCAACCACTGACCGCCACGTGCTGCGGGTCCGAGGACTCACCAAGAAGTACCCGGGCGTCACGGCGCTCGACGGAGTCGACTTCGACCTGCTGGCCGGCGAGGTGCACGTCCTGTTCGGCGAGAACGGCGCCGGCAAGTCGACGCTCATCTCCCTGCTGTCCGGGGCGCAGCACAGCGACGGCGGGACGATCGAGGTCGACGGCGTGCCCGCGACCCTCCCGTCGGTCGCCGCCGCGCGCGAGCTCGGCATCAGCGCGGTCTTCCAGGAGTTCTCGCTGGCCCCCTCGATGACCGTGGCCGACAACCTCTCGATGGGCACCGAGCCGGGGCGCCTGGGCGTCGTCGACCGGTCGTCCGTCAAGCGCATCGCGAAGGAACGTCTCGCGCAGTTCGGCTTCGACATCTCGCCGAGTCGGCTCGTGGAGTCGCTGAGCCGAGCCGAGCAGCAGATGGTCGAGATCGCCAAGGCGTTCCGCCCCGAGCTCAGCGTGCTGATCCTGGACGAGCCGACCGCGTCGCTGACCGATCACGAGGCCGGCCGGCTGTTCAGCCTGGTCGAGCAGGCGAAGGCCCAGGGCATCGGGATCGTCTACATCACCCACCGCATGGCCGAGATCGCCCGGCTCGCGGACCGCGTCACGGTGCTGCGCGACGGCAAGCTCGTCGGCACGGTGCCCGGTTCGACCTCGCAGGACGAGCTGATCGGCCTCATGACCGGCCGCGAGGTCGAGGACCTCTACCCGGCGCTGCCGCCGCCCGGCACCGATCCCTCGCTGCAGGTCACGGACCTAACGACGTTCGACTTCAGCGTCCGCGACGTCTCGTTCGAGGTGCGCGCGGGAGAGATCGTCGGATTCGCCGGGCTGATGGGCTCCGGCAAGTCGTCGGCCGCCCGCGCCTGCTTCGGCCTCGAGCGACTGTCGGCCGGCTCGATCACGATCGACGGCGAGGAGCTCGCGGGACGCAATGCGAGCCGCTTCATGCGGGCCGGCGTCGTCTACCTGCCCAGCGACCGCAAGAAGGAGGGGCTCTTCCTCAACCGGCCCATGCGGGAGTCGGTGACGCTGCCATGGCTGCGCCGGTCATCGATGTCCAACGGCCCGCTCATGCGGCTGGGACGCGAGCGCGCGACGGCCGCGGACATCATGACGCGGATGAAGCTCAGCCCGCCCGACCCGGAGCGGCCGGCCGCCAGCTACTCGGGCGGCAACCAGCAGAAGGGGCTGCTCGGCAGGGCGCTCCTCGGCGACTGCAAGGTCTACATCTTCGACGAGCCCAGCGTGGGCGTCGACGTCGGCGCCCGCGTCACGATCTACGAGCAGATGGTGGACCTGGCGCGACGCGGCAACGCCGTCGTGATCGTGTCGTCCGAGCTGCCGGAGATCCTGCACCTGTGCCACCGCGCCTACGTGTTCTCGCAGGGCGTCATCGCCGGCGAGCTGGCCAACGACGAACTGACAGAAGAGGCGGTCCTGCGTCACATGATGCAGTGGGACGACGTCGATCGAGTGCAAGCAACGAAGGGACATCCAGACGTGGACAAGCACCACTCAACGACGAGCACGACAGAGGGAACGGCATGAACACGACCGACACGTCCGCCCAGAAGACCGAGGGCGGCAAGGCCTCGCTCCTGTCCCACGCCGCCCGTCTCTTCGTGCGGATCGGGGTGCTGCCGCTGCTGATGGTCGTCGCCGTCATCGTCTTCACGATCATGTCGGACAACTTCCTGTCGCTCGACAACCTGCACTCGGCGCTGCGCCAGAACTCCTACATCATCATCGCGACGATGGCGCAGTTCATCGTGCTCCTGACCGGCGGCTTCGACCTGTCGGTGGGCGCCATGACGGCCCTGGTGTCCGTCACGACGGCGATGTCGATGTCCTCGGTGGCGGAGTCGAACTCGCCCTGGTCGGCCGTCATCGTCGGCATCCTGACGGGCGTCGCGGTCGGGCTGGGTGCCGGCCTGACCAACGCGATCGGCGTCGCGTTCTTGAAGATCAACCCGTTCATCATGACGCTGGCGACCTCGTCGATCTTCGCCGGTCTGGCGCTGAAGCTGACGTCCGGCGTCCCCGTCTACGGCATGCCTGCCGAGTTCAGCGACTCCTTCGGGTTCGGTGACTTCCTCGGTGTCGGGGTCGCGGTGTGGATCGCGGCGCTCGTGGCCATCGGGCTGTGGGCGTTCCTGCGGTACGCCCGGCCGGGCCGGCACATCTATGCCGTCGGGTCGAGCCCCCACGCCGCGCGGCTGTCCGGCGTCAGCGAGACCAAGATCCTGATCCTGGCCTACGTCGCCGCCGGCGGCCTGGTCGCGATCGGCTCGATCTTGCTGACGGCACGCATCGAGACCGGCGAGGCCAACATCGGCTCGTCCCTGCCGCTGCAGACCATCGCCGCCGCCGTGATCGGCGGGGTGAGCCTGCGCGGCGGTGCCGGGCGCGTGCTCGACGCGGTGCTCGGAGCGGTGTTCATCGGGATCATCGTCAACGGGATGAACCTGGCTCAAATCACGTCTTACTACCAGATGATGGTCACCGGCGCGGTCCTCGCGATCGCCGTGGTGGCCGACAGGCTCCGCTTCAGGCTTGCGGACGCCGTCTACGCAGGAAGGATCTAGACATGAATCTCTCCAACCGAGCGATCCTGCTCAACTCCGACATGGGGGAGTCCTTCGGGCTGCACTCGTTCGGCAACGACGACGCACTTCTCGGGGTCATCGACACGGCCAACGTGGCGTGCGGCTTCCACGCCGGCGATCCCAGCGGCATGCGCGAGACCGTCGTCAACGCGGTCCGGGCCGGCATCACGATCGGCGCGCACCCGGGACTGCCCGATCTCGTCGGCTTCGGCCGGCGCGAGATGAAGCTGACCGTCGACGAGGTCCGTGACATCGTCCAGTACCAGGTCGGTGCCCTGAAGGGCTTCCTGGACGCCGAGGGCGTCGAGCTCGACCACATCAAGCCCCACGGCTCGCTGTACGGCATGGTGGCGCGCGACGAGGCCCTCATGGGCGCGGTGTGCGACGTCGCCGAGATCTACGGCGTGCCGCTCTTCGGCATGGCCGCCACGGCGCACGAGGCCGTGGCGCGCCAGCGCGGCGTCCCGTTCGTCGCGGAGTTCTACGTCGACCTGGAGTACAACGCCGAGGGCGGTCTCATCATCGCCCGGCGCCCCCAGCCCACCCCGGTCGAGCGGGCCGTCGAGCGGACCATGCTCGCCCTCGAGGAGGGCGTGGCGCTGGCCGTCACCGGCGAGAGAATCCCCATGCGGTTCGACTCGATCTGCGTCCACTCCGACACCCCCGGGGCGGACCTGGTCGCGCGGGCCATCCGCGACATCCTCACCACCCACACGAGCTCGCCACGAAAGGCCGACCATGTCTGAACAGCAGGTGCAGTCCCCCCTCCCCGGGCTCTTCTACCTCCGCCCCGCCCCCGACCAGCCGCCCTTCGTCGAGGTCGGCAGCGTCGTGACGGCCGACCAGTCCGTGGGCCTCGTCGAGGTCATGAAGCAGTTCGCGGAGGTCAAGGCGGGCGTCGCCGGCACCGTGACGGCGATCCTGGTCGACGACGCCGCCGTCGTCGGGCCCGGCGACCCGGTCATGACGATCGAGACGAGCGACTGATGCAGAAGCTCCTCATCGCTAACCGCGGAGAGATCGCGGTCCGCATCATCCGTGCTGCGCGCGAGCTCGGCATCAGCACCGTGGCGGTGTACAGCGAGTCCGACCAGGGGGCGCTGCACGTCCGGCTGGCCGACGAGAGCGTCCTGATCGGACCTCCCGCCGCCGCCCGCAGCTATCTCGACATGGACAAGATCATCTCGGCGGCCGTCGACCTGGGCGTGGACGCGATCCACCCCGGTTACGGCTTCCTCTCCGAGCGGGCCGAGTTCGCCGACAAGGTCGTCGAGGCCAAGCTGGCGTTCGTGGGCCCGACGGCCGACTCGATCCGCCTGATGGGCGACAAGGCCCGCGCGCGCTCCGCCGCCGAGGCGGCCGGCGTCCCGACGGTCCCCGGCTCCGACGGGCCCGTCGACGGCCTCGACGAGGCGCTGGCCGCGGCCGAGAAGGCCGGCTTCCCGGCGCTGGTCAAGGCCGCCGCCGGCGGTGGCGGCCGAGGCATCCGCATCGTCAAGGACGCCAAGGAGCTCGCCGACGCGATCCCGGTCGCCCAGGCCGAGGCGCAGGCCGCGTTCGGCAACGGTCAGGTGTACGTCGAGCGGTTCGTCCCGCAGGCACGTCACATCGAGGTCCAGATCTTCGGAGACGGCGAGCGGTTCGTCCACCTGGGCGAGCGGGAGTGCTCGATGCAGCGCCGCCGCCAGAAGGTCATCGAGGAGGCCGGGGCCCCCGGGCTGCCGCCGCACATCCGTGAGGCGATGACGTCCGCCGCCGTCGCCCTCGCGGCCGCGACCCGGTACCGCGGGGCGGGCACCGTCGAGTTCCTCTACGACGCGGTCCGCGAGGAGTTCTACTTCATCGAGATGAACACCCGGATCCAGGTCGAGCACCCCGTCACCGAGATGATCACCGGCACCGACCTCGTCCGTGAGCAGCTGCTGGTCGCGTCCGGCGAGCCGCTGTCGTGGACGCAGGAGCAGATCGAGTTCCGCGGTCACTCCATCGAGGTGCGGCTGAACGCCGAGAACCCCGACTTCGGCTTCATGCCGAGCCCCGGGACGCTGAAGTCGATGCAGATGCCGGGCGGCCCCTTCGTCCGCATCGACTCCGGCTTCGGCCCGGGCAAGGAGGTCAGCCCGTTCTACGACTCGCTGTTCGCCAAGCTCATCGTGTGGGGCGAGACCCGCGACATCGCGATCGCGCGCATGGACCGCGCGCTGTCCGAGGTCGAGGTCGAGGGCGTCGTGACGACGGCCGACTTCCTGCGCAAGATCGTCGCGCTGCCGGAGTTCCGCAAGGGCGAGTACCACACCACGTTCCTCGAGGACTGGATGGCCGCGGCCGACGCCGCCGGCACCGGCGCAGGGAGTGCCTCATGACCGTGTCCGAGACCCGCTACTCCTGGGGCGCCGACGAGCACCTGGTCGTCCAGTTCGCCGAGGCCATGAGCCTCGAGGCGAACTTCAGGGCCATGGCCGTCTCGAAGGTGCTCGACGCCGACCGGCTCGCCGGCATCACCGACATCTGCCCCGGCAACGCCTCGCTGCTGATCCGGTTCGACCCGGACGTCACGCCGCCGGCCGAGCTGGAGGCCGCCGTCCGCCAGGCCGAGCAGCACGTCGGCAACCAGCCGTCGCTCAGCCTCGAGACGCGGATCTTCGAGGTGCCGGTCTGGTACGACGACCCGTACACCAACGAGGTGGGTGCCCGCTTCCGCGACCGGCACCAGCGTCCCGAGGGCAACGACCTGGAGTTCGGCGCCATCGAGAACGGCATGGCCTCGATCGAGGAGTTCATCGAGGCGCACTCGGGATCGCCGTGGATCACGTCGATGGTCGGCTTCGTGTCGGGCCTGCCCTTCCTGTTCCAGATGGTCCCCAGGGAGCGCCAGATCGAGCTGCCCAAGTACCTGCGTCCGCGCACCGACACCCCGCCGCTGACCGTGGGCCACGGCGGCTGCTTCGCGGCGATCTACTCCGTGCGGGGCGCCGGCGGCTACCAGATGTTCGGCGTCACCCCGACGCCGATCTTCGATCCCGAGCAGCGCCTCGCGGACTTCGCCGACTTCATGGTCTTCTTCCGCCCCGGCGACATCGTGAAGTTCCGCAGCGTCGACGAGGCCGAGTACCGCAGCATCGAGGCCGAGGTCGAGGCGGGCACGTACCGCTTCCGCCAACGTCCCGTCACGTTCACCCTGAACGAATTCCTGGCAGACCCCGACGCCTACAACGGCTCGCTGATGGAGGCGCTCTATGACCGTTGAGATCCTGGAACCCGGCCTGGCCTCGAACATCCAGGACCAGGGACGACCCGGCTACTACAACGTCGGCATCCCGCCGGGAGGCGCCGCCGACCTCAACGCCGCGGCGACCGCCAACCAGCTCGTCGGCAACGACGTCGGCGCCGCGGTGATCGAGTCGCCGTACATGGGCCCGTCGCTGCGCTTCGACACCGCGACGGTCGTCGCGGTCACGGGCGGCACCGTCCCGGTCACGCTGAACAAGGAGCCGCGCCCGCAGTGGGAGTCGTTCGCCGTCGCCCCGGGTGACGAGCTGTCATTCGGCTTTCTGCAGGCGGGCGCGCGCATCTACATCGCGGTGGCGGGCGGATTCGACGTCCCGATCGTGCTGGGCAGCCGGTCGACGTACGTCACGGGCGGCTTCGGCGGCTTCGAAGGGCGCACCCTCCAGAAGGGCGACGTGCTGCCGATCGGCGAGGCTGACGGCACCCCCGGCCGGGTCCTGCCCGAGCACCTCCGCCCGGTCTACAGCCGTGCCGTGGAGCTGCGGGTCGTCCTGGGCCTGTACGACTACCGCCTCACCGACGCCGGCCGCACCTGCCTGCTGGAGTCGGAGTGGTCGATGTCGCCGGTCGCGGACCGCATGGGCTTCCGCTACTCCGGTCCCGCGCTGGAGTGGATCGAGCGGGTCCAGCCGTTCGGCGCGGGGTCCGATCCGTCGAACATCGTCGACGCCGGCTACCCCGTGGGCTCCATCCAGGTGCCCGGAGGCGTCGAGCCGATCATCCTGCACCGCGATGCGGTGTCGGGCGGCGGATACGCGATGGTCGGCACGGTCATCAGCGCCGACATGAACAAGGTGGCGCAGTGCTCGCCCGGCACCCGCACCAAGTTCGTGTCCGTCACGATGGACGAGGCCCTGGAGGCGCGTGCCGCCGACCGGGCCTACCTGGCCGAGGTCACCGCGGCGGTGGTGTCCTGATGGGTGCCGTGGCGGACCGCCTAGTCGAGCTCGGCCTGGCCCTGCCGGCGGTGCCGGCACCGGTCGGGTCGTACGTCCCCGCGATCCGCCACGGCGATCTCGTGCGCACGACGGGTCAGCTCGCCTTCCGCGACGGCGCCCTGACCGCGACGGGACGCGTGGGCGCCGAGGTGTCGCTCGAGGACGGCGTCGACGCCGCCCGGCAGGCGGCGCTCAACGCGATCGCGGCGGTCGCGGACCTGCTCGGCGGCGTCGACGAGATCGGCGCGGTGCTCGAGGTCATCGGGTACATCGCGTGCACCGACGACTTCACGGGCCACGCGCCCGTGCTCAACGGCGCGAGCGACCTGATCGAGCAGATCTTCGGCACGGCCGGCCGGCACATCCGGTACAACGTGGGCGTCAACCGCCTGCCGCTGGGTAGCCCCGTCGAGATCGGCATCGTCGCCAGCGTCGCGTCACCGGTCGCGGGGGAATGACGCGGACGTGCTGACCCGACACCGCGACACCGCGAGCAGCGTGCTGCACCGGCCGGTGACCGTGGCCGAGGCGGTCGACCTGCTCGCGGACGGCTCCGCATCGGTCCTGGCCGGTGGCAGCTGGGTCATGCGGGGCGAGATCCGCGGTGACGGCTTCGCCGACGCGTACGTGCTCGTCTCCGGGCTGCCCGAGCTGCTCGAGCTGCGCCGCACCGACGACGCGCTGGTCATCGGCGCCGCCGTGACGCACGCCCAGCTCGCCCGGTTCCTGGCCGGCGACCCCCACCTGGCGGGTCTCTCCGCGGCGGCCCGGACGTCCGCCAACCCCGCGATCCGCCGGGTCGCGACGGTCGGGGGCAACCTCGCGACGATCGACTTCGCGGCCGCCGACCTGGTGCCGGCGCTGCTGGCGCTGTCGGCCCGCGTCACGCTCGTCGACGCCGCCGGAGAGCGTCACCTGGCGCTGGCCGACTACCTGGCGTCCCGACCCGACGCCGCGCCCGGCGCCCTGCTCACGCAGGTGACCGTCCCCGTCACACCGGGCCTCACGGTGCACGAACGCCTCACGATGCGGGTCGCGGGCGACTACCCGGTCGCGATCGTCGACGCCCACGTCCGGCTCGACGCGGACGGCCTGGTCGACGAGGCGACAATCGCCGTCGGCTCGGTCGAGCCGGTGGCCCGCCTCTGGCCGTCGCTCTCCTCCCGGCTCGTCGGGGCTCCGCTGGACGCCGGCGTCGCCGAGGCGACCGCCCGTGAGCTCGCCGGCGAGCTCCGCGGACGCGACGGCGTCGAGGCGCAGGGCTGGTACCGGCTGCAGGTGCTGCCCACGCTCGTGGGCCGGGCCTTCTACACCCTCCAGCAGGAGACAGGACAGCGATGACCACCGAGCTCACCGTCAACGGCAGCCCGCGGGCGGTCCACAATCCGCCGATGACCCCGCTCGCGCGGGTCCTGCGCGAGGACCTCCACCTGACCGGCACCAAGCTGGCCTGCGGCGAGGGCTTCTGCGGCTCGTGCACCGTGTTCGTCGACGACGAGGCGCTGGCCTCGTGCCTCGTGCCGGTCGGCTCGGTCGCCGGCGCGTCGATCCGCACCGTGGAGTCCATGGCGACGCCACGCGGTCCGCTCGCACCCGTCCAGCAGGCCATGAAGGACACCGACGCGGTCCAGTGCGGCATGTGCTTTCCCGGCATCCTCACCTCGCTGACGGCTCTCCTCGACGAGAACCCGCGGCCGGACCGGGCCGACGTGGAGACCGCGCTGGTCGGCAACATCTGCCGCTGCACGGGGTACGAGCGCATCGTCGAGGCGGCCCTGGGCCTCGGCACCGAGACAGGAGCAGGCGCATGAGCGGATCGATCGGCACCAACCATCCCCGCCGCGACGCCGAGGACAAGCTGCGCGGCCGCACCCTCTTCACGGTCGACGCCGAGGCCGGGCTGATGCTGCACGCGGCGCTGCTGCGCGCGGACGTCCCGGCGGGGCGCATCGTCTCGATGGACCTCGAGCCGGCCCGCCGGATGCCCGGCGTCCGTGCCGTGGTGTCCGCGCCGGACGCGCCGGGCATCTACGGCGTCATGGTGGCCGATCACCCGCTGTTCGCGGTCGACGAGATCCGCTACCACGGCGAGCCGCTCGCGGCCGTCGCGGCCGAGACGATCGAGCAGGCGCGGGCGGCCCTCGCCGCGATCGAGGTCGTCATCGAGGAGCGCACCCCGCTGCTGACGATGGCCGAGGCGCTCGCCCCCGGTGCCCCCGAGCTGCACCCCGACTGGCGCGACTACGAGCTGCTGGCCGGCGAGGGCGCCCGCGACGGCAACGTGTCGTGGGAGTCGACTGTCGTCCGCGGCGACGTCGACGCGGCGTTCGCCCGCGACGACGTCACGGTAGTCGAAACCCTCTTCCGATGCGGCCGGCAGAACCAGACCCCTCTCGAGCCGCGCGCCGTCGTCGCCCACGTCGAGCGCGACCGCGTGGTCATCACGACGTCGACCCAGTTCCCGTGGTCGGTCAAGAGCGGCGTCGCCCGCATGCTCGGCGTCGAGCCGTCCGACGTGCGCGTGATCGTCCCCGCGGTGGGTGGCGGGTTCGGCATGAAGTGGGAGATGAGCATCGAGCCGTTCGCGGCCCTGCTGGCGCGCGAGTCGGGCCAGCCGGTCAAGCTCGTCAACACCCGGCAGGAGGAGATGCAGACGGCGCTGTGCCGCGAGAACGCGGAGATCAGGATCCGGTCGGCCGTGACCGCCTCGGGCGAGATCGTCGGACGCGAGGGCTTCGTGCTGCTGGACTGCGGCGCCTACAGCGGCGAGCAGCCCTTCCTGGCCAGCATGGTGACGCACACACTGTTCGGCAGCTACCGGCTGGGCAGCGCCCGTCTGGTCAGCCAGGCGATCTACACCAACACCCCACCGAACGGCGCCTTCCGGGCCTGCTGCGGCACGTACTGCGTCGCGGCCCTGGAGCGCCACACCGACGAGATCTGTGCGGAGCTGGGCTTCGACCGCCAGGAGTTCCGCCGCCAGAACGTGCTCGGCGACGGCGATCTCGGCCCGACCGGCGACGTCTTCGAGGGCGATGTGCTGGGCCCGATGCTCGACGCGATGGACGAGCTGCGCGACCGCTCGCCCCGCCATCGCCCCGACAACGACCGCCTGCTGTACGGCACGTCGACGACGGTCGGCACGTGGTTCATCTTCGTCGGGCCGTCGGCCGCCACGGTCAACCTGAACCCCGACGGGACGGCGACGCTGGTGACGGCGGGCGTCGAGATCGGCTCCGGGTCGACGATGCAGGCGATCCCGCAGATCGTCGCCGACGTGCTGCAGATCCCCGTCTCGGACGTCACGGTGCGCGAGGCCGACACCGACGCGGGCGGCTACGACGGCGGCGTCGGGGGTGGCCGCACGACGGTCTCCCTGGGAGCCGCGGGAGCCGCGGCCGCCGCCGAGGTGCAGCGCAAGATCCTCGATCTCGCCGCCGACATGCTCGAGGCGTCGCCGAGCGACCTGACGCTCGACGACGGCAGGGTCGTCGTCGACGGCGTGCCCTCGCTCGGCGTCACGATCAAGGAGGTCGCGGCGCAGGCCCAGGCGCGCGGCGGCCCGATCTCGGGATCGGGATCGTTCACGGGCACCGGCAACGTCGGCATGGCCGGCTGCGCCGCGGGCCACTACATCGGCGCCCTCGACCTGCCGGTGTTCTCGGTGCACGAGTGCGATGTGGCGGTCGACCCGGACACGGGACACGTCACGGTGCTCGACTACCGGGTCGTGCAGGACGTCGGCCGGGCGATCAACCCGCGGGCGATCCTCGGCCAGGTGCAAGGGGGAGTGGTCCAGGGTCTGGGCTACGCCCTCCACGAGGAGGTCACGATCGACCGGCGGGGCAAGGTGCGCCAGGAGGGGTTCGAGACGTACCGCGTGCCGCTGGCCGGCGACTCGCTGCCGGTGCAGCTCGAGGTCTACGAGGGAGCCCCGTCGATGGGTCCGCTGGGGGTCAAGGGCGCCGGCGAGGTGCCGATCCTGAACGTCGCGGCCGCCGTCTCCTGCGCCGTGGCCGACGCGATCGGCCGGACCGTCTCGGAGATCCCGCTGACCCCGCCCCGCGTGCTCGGCCTGATGCTGGAGCGCGACGGAGCCGACGTCGAGCTGCCGCACGTGCCGACCGACTGGCGCGAGGCGGTCGTGGCGGACGCCGAGCAGCTGTTGGCCGTGGCGCCACGTTGACGCACGTCCCGACGAGAGGGAGAGGCCTTGCACGACCTCCTGCATGAGCTGCGCGACGCCTGGCGTCGCGGGGAGACGAGCGGGCTGGCGACCGTCGTGCGGACCTTCGACTCCGCGCCACAGCCGGCCGGGGCGAACATGCTCGTCCGCCGGGACGGGACGGTCGTGGGGTCGGTGTCGGGCGGTTGCGTCGAGGGCGCCGTCTACGAGCTCGCGCAGGAGGCCGTGCGCGAGGGCACGCCCCGGCTCCAGCGGTACGGGGTCAGCGACGAGGACGCCTTCGAGGTCGGCCTGACGTGCGGCGGGACCCTCGACGTGTTCGTCGAGCCGATCGACGCCTCGACCCTGCCCGGGCTGGAGGAGCTCGTCGCCGGCATCGACGCCGACGAGCCGGTCGCCCTCGCGACCGTGATCGAGCACGTCGACCCGCAGGTCGTGGGGCGCCACCTCGTCGTCCGGGCCGGGGCGACGCGCGGCTCGACCGGCCTGTCGACGCGGGCCGACGACGCCATCACCGACGACGCCAGGGGCCTGCTCGCGGTGGGGGCGACCGACGTCCTGACCTACGGGCCGGACGGCGAGCGCCGCGGCGAGGGCATGCGCATCTTCGTCCGGTCGTGGGCGCCGAAACCGCACATGGTGATCTTCGGCGCCGTCGACTTCGCCGCCGCCCTCGCGCAGCAGGGTAGGCTGCTGGGCTACCGCGTGACGATCTGCGATGCCCGCCCCGTGTTCGCGACCGAGGCGAGGTTCCCCGGCGTCGACGAGGTCGTCGTCGACTGGCCGCACCGCTGGCTGGCCGCCCAGGTCGCGGCGGGTGGCATCGACCGCCGCACCGTCCTGTGCGTGCTGACCCACGATCCGAAGTTCGACGTTCCGGTGCTCGACATCGCGCTGCGGCTCACCGGCGGCCAGGCCCCGGCCTTCGTCGGCGCGATGGGCTCCCGCGCGACCCATCTCGATCGGCACCACCGGCTGCGCGCCGCGGGGCTGACGCACACCCAGCTGGAGCGGCTGTCCAGCCCGATCGGGCTCGACCTGGGCGGACGCACGCCGCAGGAGACTGCGGTCTCGATCGCCGCGGAGATCGTCGCCGCCCGGTGGGGCGGCACCGGCGAGCGGCTGAGCCAGGCCGCGGGACGGATCCACCACGCCTCGGAGCGGTCATGAACCTGACCGATCCGCGCGCGCTCGCCGGGACCTGGCGGTTCGACCGGCACATCGACGATCGCGCCGCGGGTCAGCACCACACCGCGACGGGCGTCGCCACCTTCGTCGTCGAGGACGCCACGCGCGTGCGCTGGGACGAGAGCGGCGTCGTGCGGTGGGGCGGCGACGGAGAAGGGGTGCCGATCACGCGGACGCTCCTGCTGGACCGGCGCGAGGAGGGCTGGATCGTCCTGTTCGAGGACGGCCGGGAGTTCCATCCCTGGTCGCCCGGCGGGCAGGTCCGGCATCCGTGCGGCGACGACGTCTACACGGGGTGCGTCTCACCGACCGGGCAGGCGCCCGACGGCTGGACGGTCGAGTGGCGGGCGGCCGGCCCGACCAAGGACTACACCGTGACGACGGTGCTCTCGCGCTCGTCCGGGAGCGACCCGCGATGACAGCCGCGACCACGGGGTGCGAGCACCTGGTGACGGCACCGCCCCAGCCGGCGCACGGCGCCGGATGTGAGTGGTGCCCCCGGGAGGATTCGAACCTCCGCTTCCGCCTCCGGAGGGCGGCGCTCTATCCCCTGAGCTACGGGGGCCATGACGGCCGACTGCGGTGTGAGCCTACCGCACGCCCACTACGGTGATGTGCATGCCCAGCGTGCTCGTCGTCGATGACACCGCCTCGATTCGCTTCCTCATCCGGACCAACCTGCAGCTCGCGGGTTTCGACGTCGACGAGGCGGTCGACGGCGTGGACTGCCTCGAGATCCTGGCGCACCGCGAGGTCCTGCCCGACATCATCACGGTCGACGTCATGATGCCCCGGCTCGACGGCGTGAACACCGTCTTGGCGATCCGGGCCGATCCGCGGACGCGTGACGTCGCGGTCGTGATGGTCTCGACCCAGGGGCACCCCGCCGACATCCAGCGGGCGACCCGGGCGGGTGTCGACGCGTACGTCACCAAGCCCTTCGATCCGGACTTCCTCGTGCAGACCGTCGAGGAGGTCCTCGAGCGCACCAGGGAGCGTCGCGAGAAGGTGCGGCGAGAAGGGCCTTGAACGCGCGATTCTCCGGACGTACGGTTTCAGTACACGGAGAGGAGGTGGTCCTGAGAATGAATTCGTCTTGGACTTGTGAGGTGGCTGTCCGCTAGCCACGGGACTTGAGTTCGTGTGAACCAAGTCCTCCAGCGAACTGGACGGTGGCGGCGAATATCCGCAGTCACCCGGCCCGCAGGGCGTCGAGCTGTCCACTCGACGGGCGTTTCCCTCTTCGGAGGACAAGCGCGGCCCTGCGGGTCGTCCACGTCCGGGGCCGGTCGGCGGGAGCGGGACCGCGGTGGCGCGGACGATAGGCTTGACCGGTGACCCCCGAGCAGCTCTCCACGACCATCGTCGGCGCCCTGACCTCCCTCAGCGAGGCGGGCGCCATCTCCCTGCCGGACGGTGTGCCGGCCCAGGTGCTGGTCGAGCGTCCGAAGGTGAAGGAGCACGGCGACTACGCGACCAACATCGCGCTGCAGCTCGGCAAGAAGGCCGGCAAGAACCCGCGCGAGTTCGCCCAGCTGCTGGCCGACCAGCTCGCCACCGCCGACGGCATCGCCAGCGCCGAGATCGCTGGTCCGGGCTTCCTGAACATCCGGGTCGCCGCCGGCGCCCAGGGCGCTCTCGCGCCGCAGATCGTCGCGGCGGGCACGTCCTACGGCACGAGCACGCTGTATGCCGGGCAGAAGGTCAACCTCGAGTTCGTCAGCGCCAACCCGACCGGCCCGATCCACATCGGCGGCGTGCGGTGGGCAGCGGTCGGCGACTCGCTCGGCCGCATCCTGACGGCGATCGGCGCCGATGTCACCCGCGAGTACTACTTCAACGACCACGGCGTGCAGATCGACCGGTTCGCCCGCTCGCTGCTGGCCGACGCCCGCGGCGAGGACGCGCCCGAGGACGGCTACGGCGGCCAGTACATCTCCGACATCGCCGCCACGGTCGTCGCCACGGTGCCCGGTGCGGCGGACCTTCCCGATGACGAGGCGCTCGAGACGTTCCGTGCCCAGGGCGTCGACCAGATGTTCACCGAGATCAAGCAGAGCCTGCACGACTTCGGCGTCGACTTCGACGTGTTCTTCCACGAGAACGACCTGCACGAGTCCGGCGCCGTCGACCGGGCCATCGCACGGCTCCGCGAGCTCGGGATGATGTACGAGCAGGACGACGCCACCTGGCTGCGCACGTCCGACTTCGGTGACGACAAGGACCGCGTCGTCATCAAGTCCGACGGCGAGCCGGCCTACATCTCCGGCGACCTGGCGTACTACCTCGACAAGCGTGAGCGCGGCTTCGACCGCTGCCTCATCATGCTGGGCGCCGATCACCACGGCTACGTGTCACGGATGCTTGCGATGTGCGCGGCCTTCGGTGACACGCCCAAGGTCAACCTCGAGCTGCTGATCGGGCAGCTGGTCAACCTGGTCAAGGACGGCGCACCGCTGCGCATGAGCAAGCGCGCGGGCACGGTCATCACGCTGGAGGACCTCGTCGACCTGATCGGCGTCGACGCCTCGCGGTACGCCCTGGCCCGCTACTCGATGGACTCCACGATCGACCTCGACCTCGACCTGTGGGCCAGCCAGACCAGCGACAACCCCGTCTACTACGTGCAGTACGCCCACGCGCGGCTGTCGTCGATCATCCGCAACGCCGTCGACCTCGGGGTCACGATCGACGAGGCGACGTTCGACCCGTCGCTGCTCGCGGTGGAGCAGGAAGGCGCGCTGCTGCGCTCGCTCGCCGACTACCCCAAGGTCGTCGCCCGCGCCGCCGAGCTGCGTGAGCCGCACCGGGTCGCCCGTTACCTCGAGGACACCGCCTCGGCGTTCCACAAGTTCTACGACGTCGCGCACGTGCTGCCCAAGGGCGACGAGGAGCCGACCGACCTGCACCGCGCCCGGCTCATGCTCGTCGCCGCCACCCGGCAGGTCATCGCCAACGGCCTGGGCCTGCTCGGCGTCACCGCACCGGAGCGGATGTGAGGTCGCACGAGGCGGGCGCCCTGCACGGCCAGGCCGGCGACCGCGGCCCGGCATGGCTCAAGAGCCCCGAGGATCCCAACCAGCTCGTCCCGCACCTGTGGTCCGACGGCGTCTCGAAGGTCGACGGCGTCCTGACGGTGGCGGGGGAGTCCGCGCTCGATCTGGCGGCCGAGTTCGGCACGCCGACGTACGTCGTCGACGAGGACGACTTCCGCCGGCGCGCCCGGGGCTTCAAGGAGGCGTTCGGTGACGCCGACGTCTACTACGCCGGCAAGGCGTTCCTGTGCGTCGCCGCCGCCCGGTGGATCGCCGAGGAGGGTCTCAACCTCGACGTGTGCAGCGGCGGCGAGCTCGCCGTCGCGCTCAGGGCCGAGTTCCCGCCGGCGCGCATCGGCATGCACGGCAACAACAAGTCGGTCGCCGAGCTGCGCCGCGCCCTCGAGGTCGGGGTCGGGCGCATCATCATCGACTCGGTCGAGGAGATCGACCGCCTGACCGAGCTCTCCGCCGAGCTCGGCGTCACCGCTCCGGTCATGATCCGCGTGACGGCCGGCGTCGAGGCGCACACCCACGAGTACATCTCGACGTCGCACGAGGACCAGAAGTTCGGCTTCTCGATCACGGGTGGTGCGGCCCTCGACGCGGTGCGCCGGGTACTGGCCGCACCGGGGCTGGAGCTGCGGGGCCTGCACTCGCACATCGGCTCGCAGATCTTCGTCACCGACGGCTTCGAGGTCGCGGCCCGGCGGGTGCTGCGCCTGCACGCCGAGATCGAGAAGGAGCTCGGTGTCACCCTGCCCGAGTTCGACCTCGGCGGCGGCTTCGGCATCGCCTACACGACGCAGGACGATCCGTCGACGCCCGACGACCTGGCCCGCGGGATGCTCAAGATCGTCGACGACGAGTGCGCCGCGATGGGCATCGCCGTGCCGCACCTGTCGATCGAGCCCGGACGCGCGATCGCCGGACCGTCCACCTTCACGCTCTACGAGGTCGGCACCACCAAGTCGGTGTCGCTGGACGGCGGCGCCTCGCGCCGCTACGTGTCGGTCGACGGTGGCATGAGCGACAACATCCGTCCTGCTCTCTACGGCGCCGACTACTCGTGCACCCTGGCCTCGCGGACGTCCGACGCGCCGGCAATCCTGAGCCGTGTCGTCGGCAAGCACTGCGAGTCCGGCGACATCGTGGTCAAGGACGAGTTCCTGCCGGGTGACGTCGCCGCCGGCGACCTGCTGGCCGTGCCGGGCACCGGCGCCTACTGCCGCTCGCTCGCGAGCAACTACAACCACGTCCCACGCGCCGCGGTCGTCGCGGTACGCCAGGGCGAGGCCCGCGTGATCCTGCGCCGTGAGACCGAGGACGACCTCCTCACCCTCGACATCGGCTGACCTGGCTAGGTCGCGGCCCGCAGGAGGGCCGTCACGGCGACCGCGGTCACGACGGCCAGGATCAGGGGCCCGCGGCGCACCAGGATGATGCCCGCGACGGCGACGCCGGCGGTGTTGGCTCCGACGTGCCACTGGTCGCCGACCGCGAAGGTGCTCGTGATGACGAGCGCGGCCAGCAGGGCAGGAGCCATCAGCTCGATCACCCCGGTGAGGCGTGGCGGGATGTCACGGCCGCCGAGGGCGAGAGGGCCGATGGCCTTGATGACGGCCGTGACGACCGTGCAGCCGGCGACCGTCCACCAGATCGTCGCGGTCATGCGGCGGCCCGCCCGCGTCGCAGCCCCCACAGGGCGACGAGGCTCGCGGCGAGGACAGGGAGTCCCGCCGGCGCCACCTCGACCAGGCTCAGGGCCAGGAGACCGCCGGTGACGGCGATGGCCAGCGTCGTCCGGTCCTTGACCTCGGCGATCACGAGCGCGAGGAAGAAGGTGGGGTAGATCGCGTCGAGGCCGTAGCGGGACGGATCGGTGAACAGGTCGCCGCCGAGGGAGCCCAGCATCGTCCCGGCGATCCACGTGACGTACTGCGGGGCCGTCGAGCCGAACAGGAACCAGCGGTCGAAGCGTCCGCCGCCGCGGTTGGCCATGGCCCACGACGCGTCGACGACGGCCTGGCCCTGGGCCGCCCGCACGGCCGCGCGGCCCGGCAGGGAGGGTCCGAGCGCGATGCCCATCGGCAGGAACCGGGAGTTCATCAAGGCGGCGGCGGCCACGGCCGCCCCGGCGGTGCCACCGGACGCGATGATCGACACCGCGGCGAACTGGGCCGATCCGGCGAACACGACTGCGGACATCACGATGGCGGCCTCGGCCGAGAATCCCGAGTCGCGGGCCAGGATGCCGAACGACATCGAGAGCAGGAAGCCGACAGCGGCGTACGGCAGTCCCGCTCGGAAGCCGGTCCTGAACGACTCGCGCCGGTCGTCCTCGTGGGGTGCCGATGCCGCGCTCATGCTCCAACCTTGCCAGCCGTCCCGGGGACCGCGGGGTCGCGCCAGCTCCGTCGATGCCGAGCGGCCCGCTGACCACGGGTCGGCCGGGTGAACTGCGGGCGCCCGCACGCCGATACCCTTGCACCGTGAGCACATCCTCGTGGACCCCCGGACGTCCGCTCCGAGTCGCCCTGCTGGGCTGCGGAGTCGTCGGCACCGAGGTGGCACGTCTGCTCACGCGCGACGCCGACGAGCTGGCCCAGCGGGTCGGCGCCCCGCTGGAGCTCGTGGGGATCGCCGTGCGCCGGCTGGGCCGCGAGCGCGACCTCGACGTGCCGGCCGAGCTGTTCACGACGGACGCTGCGGGGCTGGTCTCGCGCGGCGACATCGACGTCGTCATCGAGGTCATCGGCGGCATCGAGCCTGCCCGCGAGCTGATCCTGTCGGCGCTGGAGAGCGGCGCCTCGGTCGTCACGGCCAACAAGGCGCTGCTGGCCGAGGACGGTGCGACCCTCTTCGAGGCGGCGCACAAGGCCGAGCGCGACCTGTACTTCGAGGCAGCGGTCGCCGGCGCGATCCCGATCGTCCGCCCCTTGCGCGAGTCGCTCGCGGGCGACCGTGTGCAGCGGGTGCTCGGCATCGTCAACGGCACCACCAACGTCATCCTCGACGCCATGACCACGACCGGCCAGGGCTTCACCGAGGCGCTCGACGAGGCCCAGCGACTGGGCTACGCCGAGGCCGACCCGACGGCCGACATCGAGGGCTTCGACGCGGCGTCCAAGGCTGCGATCCTCGCCGGTCTCGCGTTCCACACCCGGGTGACGATCGGCGACGTGCACCGCGAGGGCATCACCGAGGTGACCGCGGCCGACGTACGGTCCGCCGACGAGATGGGCTGCGTCGTCAAGCTCCTCGCGATCTGCGAGCGGCACGAGACCGCTGACGGTCCGGCCGTCTCGGCCCGCGTGCATCCCGCGATGATCCCGCTGACCCACCCGCTGGCGAGCGTCCACGGCGCGTACAACGCCGTCTTCGTCGAGAGCGAGTCGGCAGGCGAGCTGATGTTCTACGGCCCCGGTGCCGGTGGTGCCCCGACCGCGAGCGCCGTGCTCGGCGATGTCGTGTCGGTGGCCCGCAACCGCCGCAGCAACGTGTTCGGTCCCGGCGAGTCGACCCACGCCCAGCTCGAGGTGCTCGACATGGGACGGGCCCGCACCCGCTACCACGTCTCGATCGACGTCGACGACCGTACGGGCGTGCTCGCGTCGGTCGCCGGTGCCTTCGCGAACTACGACGTCTCGATCAAGACGGTGCGGCAGGAGGGCAGCGGCTCGGACGCCCAGCTGGTGATCGTGACCCACGAGGCCGAGGACGCCGCCCTGTCGGCGACCGTCGCCTCGCTGCGGGGCCTGGACATGGTCAGAGACGTGACATCGGTGATGCGCGTCGAAGGAGGATTCTGATGGCACACCTGTGGAGGGGAGTCATCGAGGAGTACCGCGAGTGGCTGCCCGTGACGTCCGGGACGCCGGTCATCTCGCTGGGGGAGGGCGGCACCCCGCTGGTCCACTCGGCGTGGCTGTCGGGCCTCGTGCGCGGTGACGTGTGGATCAAGGTCGAGGGCAGCAACCCGACCGGCTCGTTCAAGGACCGCGGCATGACCGCTGCCGTGTCGGTCGCCGTGGGCGAGGGCGCGAAGGCCGTCGTCTGCGCCTCCACGGGCAACACCTCCGCGTCCATGACGGCCTACGCGGCCAAGGCGGGCCTGACCCCGATCGTCCTGGTGCCGCACGGCAAGATCGCCGCGGGCAAGATGGCCCAGGCGGTCATGCACGGCGCCGAGGTCATCCAGGTCAGGGGCGGCTTCGACGAGTGCCTGCAGCTCTCGCGTGCCCTCGCCGACCACTACCCGGTCGCCCTGGTCAACTCGGTCAACCCCGTGCGCCTGCAGGGACAGAAGACCGCCGCGTTCGAGATCGTCGACGCGCTGGACGCCACCCCCGACCTGCACGTGCTGCCGGTCGGCAACGCGGGCAACATCTCGGCGTACTGGCTGGGCTACCGCGAGTACGCCGATGCCGGCCTCGCCACCAAGACCCCCGCGATGTGGGGCTTCCAGGCGCAGGGATCCGATCCGATCGTCCAGGGCGCGCCGATCGCGCTGCCCGAGACCGTCGCCACCGCGATCCGCATCGGCAACCCGGCGTCCTGGCACCTCGCCACGGCCGCCCGCGACGAGTCGGGCGGGCGCATCGCCTCGGTCACCGATGACCAGATCCTCCAGGCCCAGCGCGACCTCGCGTCGCACGACGGCGTGTTCGTCGAGCCCGCCTCCGCGGCCGGCGTCGCCGGACTGCTCGCGGCTGCCGCGGCCGGCCAGGTCGAGCCCGGCCAGCTCATCGCCATCACGGTCACCGGGCACGGACTCAAGGACATCGACACCGCGCTGTCGGGTGCAGGTGCCCTGGTCGACGCGATCATCGAGCCGGACGTCGACGCCGCCGCGGCAGCGGCCGGGCTCGCGTGACCTTCGTCGACCGGCCGGTCACCGTGCGGGTGCCGGCCTCCAGCGCCAACCTGGGCCCCGGCTTCGACGCGCTGGGCCTGGCCCTGGCGATCCACGACGAGATCACGGCCGAGGTCACGCCCAGTGGCCTGGAGATCACCGTGACCGGTGAGGGCAGCGACGGCGTCCCTCTCGACGAGACGCACCTGGTCGTCGAGGCCATGAACGCGGCCTTCGACCTGCTGGGCGGACGCCCGTCCGGGCTGCGCCTCACGTGCGTCAATCACATCCCCCACGGCCGGGGGCTCGGCTCGTCCGCCGCCGCGATCGTGGGCGGCATCGTGCTGGCCCGCGCCCTCGTCGACGACGGCGAGGCGCTGATGGACGACGCCGCGGCCTACCAGCTGGCCGTCGACATCGAGGGCCACCCCGACAACGTCGCGGCCGCCTTGTTCGGCGGGCTGACGATCGCCTGGATCGACGGCGCCGCCGCCGAGGTCGAGCGCCTCGCGACCGATGTCGAGGTCACGGTCTTCGTGCCGTCCACCGCGGTGTCGACGCAGAAGGCGCGCGGTCTGCTGCCCGAGACCGTCACCCACCGGGATGCGTCCTTCAACGCAGGACGCGCGGCGCTGCTGATCGCCGCCCTGACCGGCGCACCCCATCGCCTGATCTCCGCCACCGAGGACCGCCTCCACCAGTCGTACCGCGCCGAGGCGATGCCGGGGTCGTACAAGCTGCTGCGCAGCCTGCGGGTCGACGGCGTGCCCACCATCATCTCCGGTGCCGGGCCCACAGTCCTGTCGTTCGCCCGGGGGGTGGCCGAGGCCGCGCCGGACGGGTGGCACGTGCACGAGCCCGCCGTCGACCAGGACGGCGCGACGGTCCTCGCGCCGTGACCGCGTGACCTGGCTGCGCGACGTGTCGCGGCCGGGAACACGGGGCACCCCGCTGGTGTTATGGTGGGTGAGTCGGAGTTGAGTTTGATCTCCCCGACAGCACAACGCAAGTGAGCAGTGCCACTCGAGCCGCCCGTCAGATACGGGCCCCGTCTTGATGCGAACCGGTCTCCGGTCCACTGGCCGTGTGGCCTCATCCAAAGGAACCTACGTGACCGACACCACCACGACACCTGATGCCTCCACGCCCGCCGCGCCCAAGCGCACCGGCGGCAGCCTGGGTGGCAAGGTGCTCGCCGAGCTCCAGGAGATCGCTTCCGAGCTCGGCATCACCGGCGCCGAGAAGATGCGCAAGGGCGCACTGATCGACGCCATCAAGATCGCCCGCGGCGACGCCGGCACCTCCACGAAGGCTGCCGTCAAGGCCGCCTCGGGTCCGGCCGTCGAGCAGACGCCGCCCGCGGCCGTCACCCTGCCCGATGTCAAGGCCGAGCCGGTCGCCGACGCGGCACCGGCGAAGGCCGAGAAGCCCACGCGCTCCCGTCGGGCCAAGGCCGACCAGCCGGCGAAGACCGAGAAGGTCGAGAAGGTCGAGAAGGTCGAGAAGGTCGAGAAGGCCGAGAAGCCTGCGAAGGCAGCCGAGCCCGAGATCGCCGCCTCCGACGTGGCAGCCGCCGAGGCGCCCGCGAAGGACAGCGGCAAGGACAGCGGCAAGGACGACGAGACCGAGGCCGGCGGCAACCGCGGCCGCAACCGCAACCGCAACCGCGACAACGCCAACCGTGACAACAGCGGCGAGCGCAACCAGAACGCCGGCGGCGAGCGCAACCAGGGTGGCGAGCGCGGCCAGAACGCTGGCGGAGAGCGCAACCAGGGTGGCGAGCGCAACCAGAGCAACCGCAACCAGAACAACCCGCAGGGTGGCGGCAACGCCAACCCGGGTCGCAACCAGGGCAACGTCCAGGCCGGCCCGGCCACGGACGAGGACGACGAGGCCGGCGGACGCCGCCGCAACCGTCGCGGACGCAACCGAAACGGCGCGACCGGCCGCGGATCGCTCGACGTCGACACGTCCTACACCGAGGACGACGTCCTGGTGCCCGCCGCGGGCATCCTGGACATCCTCGACAACTACGCCTTCGTGCGCACGACCGGCTACCTGCCGAGCGAGAACGACGTGTACGTGTCGCTGTCGATGGTCCGCAAGTGGGGCCTTCGTCGCGGCGACGCGGTCGTCGGCCAGGTGCGCCAGCCCCGTGAGGGGGAGCGCAAGGAGAAGTTCAACCCGATGGTCAAGATCGACTCGGTCAACGGGATGACGCTCGAAGAGGCCAACAAGCGGGTCGAGTTCGCCAAGCTGACGCCGCTGTACCCGACCGAGCGTCTGCGGCTGGAGAGCGACGCCGGCGGCGTCACCGGTCGGGTCATCGACCTGGTGTCGCCCATCGGCAAGGGCCAGCGCGGCCTCATCGTCTCGCCGCCCAAGGCCGGCAAGACCATGATCATGCAGCAGGTCGCCAACGCGATCACCGCGAACAACCCCGAGTGCCACCTGATGATCGTCCTGGTCGACGAGCGTCCCGAGGAGGTCACCGACTTCCAGCGCACCGTCAAGGGCGAGGTCATCGCCTCGACGTTCGACCGTCCGGCGACCGACCACACGATGGTCGCCGAGCTCGCGATCGAGCGCGCCAAGCGTCTGGTCGAGCTGGGCCACGCCGACGTGGGGCTGCTCGACGGCATCACCCGCCTCGGGCGCGCCTACAACCTGGCGGCACCGACGTCCGGGCGCATCATGTCCGGCGGCGTCGACTCGTCCGCGCTCTACCCGCCGAAGAAGTTCTTCGGCGCCGCG
>JAOPWZ010000104.1 GCA_025965435.1 Aeromicrobium sp. | reverse complement strand
GTGCGGCAGAAGCCGCTCTGGATCTCGTCGGCGACGTAGACCACGCCGTTGGCCCGCGCCCACGCCGCGATCGCGGGCAGGAAGCCCGGTGCGGGGACGATGAAGCCGCCCTCGCCCTGGATCGGCTCGATGACCACGCAGGCCAGGTTCTGGGCGCCGACCTGCTTGTCGATCACGTCGATCGCGCGGGCCGCGGCCTCCGCGCCGCTGAGCCCGTCACGGAAGGGGTAGGACATCGGCGCCCGGTAGACCTCGCCGGCGAAGGGGCCGAAGCCGTGCTTGTACGGCATGTTCTTCGCCGTCATGGCCATCGTCAGGTTGGTGCGGCCGTGGTAGGCGTGGTCGAACACCACGACGGCCTGGCGCTTGGTGTGGGCGCGGGCGATCTTGATGGCATTCTCGACCGCCTCGGCGCCGGAGTTGAACAGGGCCGACCGCTTCTCGTGGTCGCCGGGGGTGAGCCGGTTGAGTGCCTCGGCCACGGCGACGTAGCCCTCGTACGGGGTCACCATGAAGCACGTGTGCGTGAACGCCCCGACCTGCTCGCGGACGGCCTCGACCACGCGCGGGGCGCTGTTGCCGACCGTCGTGACGGCGATACCTGAGCCGAGGTCGATGAACGTGTTGCCGTCGACGTCCTTGACGACGCCGCCGCCGGCCTCGACCGCGAACACCGGCATCGTGGTGCCGATGCCTTGCGCGACGGCCGCGTGCTTGCGGGCCATGAGCTCTTGCGAGCGGGGTCCGGGGATGGAGGTGGCGAGGTGGCGCTGCTGGGCGAGGGTCTCGGGCATGCTCCCATCCTCCCGCGCCCGAGCTATGCCGTCCAATACTTAGGGTTGATCGCGACTATGCTCTGCAGGCATGGAACTTCGCACGTTGGGCTATTTCGTCGCCGTCGCGGAGTCCGGCTCGGTCAGCGCCGCCGCCGACGTCGTCCACGTGACCCAGCCGGCGATCTCCCGCCAGCTGCGCCAGCTCGAGACCGAGCTGGGCCTGGACCTGTTCAGCCGCACCGGCGGCCGGCTCCACCTGACGGCCGCGGGCAGCCAGTTCCTCCCGCACGCCCGTGACGTGCTGCGCCGGGCCGACGGGGCGCGGGCGGCCGCGAGATCGTACGCCGCGGGCCGGCTCGAGCGCCTGACGATCGCTGCCCCGACCACGACCCTGACCGACGTCATCGCGCCCTTCCTGGCGACGCTGCGCGAGGACGACCCGATGCCGACGGTCTTCGAGTCCGATCCGCGCGGGGCGTACGCCGCCTTGCGGCACGGTGCCGATCTGGCGATCGTGACCCAGACCCCCCACTCGACGCTGGTCGCACGAGCCCTCGCCTCGCTGCCGGTGTGGGCCTACGTGCGCGACGACCATCCGTGGAACGGGCGCACCTCGGTGTCGCTGGCCGAGCTCGCCACCGAGACGCTCCTGGCGCTGACCCCGTCGTTCCGGCCACGACAGATCCTGGACGCCGCCCTCGCGCGCGAGGGCGCCTCGGCCGAACGCGTCGTCGACTGCAGCAACCCGCAGGTCGCGCAGGCGCTGGCGGCGGCGGGGCGCGGCGTGGCGGTCGTGTCGGACGATCCGCGGTTCGGCCTGTGCCCGGTGCAGATCGAGGGTCTCGGCGGGCCCCTGCGGATCGACCTGTTCGCGGCTTGGGAGCCGGAGCACCATGCGGCAGCCACCTTGGCCGTCCTGGCCGACCGACTGGGCGCGTTCTGCGTGGAGCGCTACGGATCGGACGTCGCGCCGGGCCGTTGTTCCGGGACCTAAGGACCAGCCCGGACGCCCCGAAAGTGGTCATTTCGAGGGGGGGACATCGGCCCGGGACGGGCGTAATTTCGGGCCAAAGGGGAGCCGAAGGGGACGACTCCGTCAGTCAGCTGGAAGGATTTGTCATGAAACTGTCATCACGGACGCTCCTCGCGGCGTCCTCCGCAGCGCTGCTCGTCGGCGGCCTGATCTCCTCGAGCCCAGCCCAGGCGGGCAAGCGCGGGTACGCGCCACCGCCGCCGGCACGGACGATCGCCGAGGGGTTGTTCACCCCGCTGAGCCTGGCGATCGACGATCGGGGTCGGGCACTGGTGGCGCAGAACTTCGCCGGTGAGCTCCTGCGCATCACCCCGGACGGTCAGCGCACCACGGTCGCCACCGCGCCGGGGGAGGAGCTCGGGGCCGTCTCGTCGCGCGGTCGGACGATCTACTACGCGACGACCGGGATGGGTGAGACGCCCTCGGCCAAGCTGTTCGCGAAGAAGGGCGGGTCGGACCCGCGGCCCATCGCGGACCTCCAGGCGTTCGAGGCCAAGCGCAATCCCGACCAGCGCATCACCTACGGCTTCCGTGATCTTCCGGCGGAGTGCGCTGCCGAGTTCAAGCCCGACAACCCCGCGTCGTACACCGGGATCGTCGAGAGCCACCCGTACGCCACGCACGCGGCGCGCAACAAGGTGTACGTCGCCGATGCGGCTGCCAACGCGATCCTGTCGGTGCGCACCGACAAGCGGCGCGCCAAGCCCAAGGTCGTCGCGGTGCTGCCGGCGGTCGGCGCCACGGCCACGGAGGAGGTGCTGGGGGCGCAAGGTCTTCCCCTCTGCGCGGCCGGCCACACCTACTGGTTCGAGTCGGTCCCGACCGATGTCGAGCAGGGCGCTGACGGCTGGCTCTACGTGACCTCGCTGCCGGGCGGCCCCGAGGATGCGAGCCTCGGTGCGCGCGGGTCGGTGTACAAGGTCAATCCGTACTCGGGTCAGGTGCGCCGGGTCGCCGCCGGGTTCGTCGGTGCGGTCAATCTCGCGCTCGGACCGAACGGCAAGATCGCCGTCGCCGAGCTGTTCGGCGGAGCGACCGGCACCGGTCAGGTGACGCTGATCAACAAGTGGTCGTCCAAGCGCACCGCGCTGCCGCTGGCGGCTCCCGGTGCCGTCGAGTGGGTGACGTCGCGCCGAAGCAGCAAGCTGTACGTCACGACGGACGCCTTCGGGCCGCAGGGCCCCGCGCCTACCGCCCAGCTGAAGGTGCTCAAGATGGGCGGTTCGCACCACCGATAGGGGTGCCGCTCCGTTCGACGGACGCCCCGGGGTCGTCACGGCCCCGGGGCGTCCCCGTGCGCGACGAGCCGCGGCGGTAGGTTCGTTCCTTGGCGAGCGAGCGAAAGGCCGACCCATGACCGACGACAGCACGACCCCCTCGGCGGTCCTCACCCTGTCGTGCCCCGACCAGCCCGGAATCGTGCGGGCGGTCGCCGACTTCTTCTTCGTGCACGGCTGCGACATCCGGGAGAGCCACCAGTTCGGCGACGCCGACACCGAGCAGTTCCACATGCGGGTCCTGCTGCGCGCCGGCTCCGCCACACCCGAGATCGGCACGTTGCGCGCGCAGTTCGCCGCGGTCGCCGAGGAGCTCGCGATGACGTTCGAGCTCTACGACCTCGCCGAGCGGCCCCGCCTGCTGATCATGGTGTCGAAGTTCGACCACTGCCTCTACGACCTGCTCTACCGCTGGAAGTCCGGCCAGCTCGAGGCCGACATCGTCGGCGTGGTGTCGAACCACCGCGATCTCGAGCCGCTCGCGCGGTGGCACGACATCCCGTTCCACCACGTGCCGGTCACCCCTGGCACCAAGCCCGAGGCGGAGGCGCGGGTGCTGCGGCTGGTCGCCGAGCACCGTGTCGATCTCGTGGTGCTCGCCCGGTACATGCAGATCCTCTCCG
>JAOPWZ010000103.1 GCA_025965435.1 Aeromicrobium sp. | reverse complement strand
CACGTCATCTACCTGCACTCCAGCCTCACGACCTCGCGGCTCGGATCGCGCGGCGAGGGCCACAGCGTCCGCGAGCTGCTGGCGGCCACCCGCACCGACGTCGTGCTCGCCCTGATCCTGGCCGGGATGCTCAACCTGTCGCTCCTGGTGGTCGCCGCGACCAGCCTCGACGGGCTGCCGGGCACCGACACCCTCGAGGGCGTGCACGCCGTGGTGACCTCCGAGCTGGGTGCCGGGGTGGCGCTGCTGTTCGCGGTGGCGCTGCTCGGGTCTGGCCTGGCATCGACCTCGGTGGGCAGCGCCGCCGGCGCCGAGGTCATGCAGGGGCTGCTGGGCGTGCGGCTGCCGATCCTGCTGCGCCGGGTCATCACCCTCATCCCTGCTCTGGTGGTTCTCGCGCTCGGGGCCGAGCCCAGCCGGGCGCTGGTCGTGTCGCAGGTCGTCCTGTCGATCGGCATCCCGTTCGCGCTCGTGCCCCTCATGGTGCTGACCGCGCGGCGCGACGTGATGGGCGAGCACGTCAACCGCCGTGGAACGACGGCGGCGGCCTGCGTCGTCGCCGCCATCGTCATTGCGCTCAACATCTCGTTGCTCTGGCTCACGTTCACTGGTTGAGAACCGGCTCAGCGGGTAGTGCTGTCAGGTGGAACACCTGATCGACGCCAACTTCGTCTACCTGCTGACGGGGATGGCGCTGCTCCTGGCTGTCGTGCTCCCGTCGGCACTGCGCACGGTCGCGCTGTCCGCGCCGGTCGTGCTGCTCGCCCTCGGCCTGCTGGTCGGGCTCCTGCCCCTGCCGGACGCGGTGCGGCTCTCCCCGACGGACGACCGAGCGGTGCTCGAGCACCTCGCCGAGCTGACCGTGATCATCTCTCTCATGGGCGTCGGGCTCGCCCTCGACCGGCCGCTGAACATCCGGTCGTGGGCATCCTGGAGCCGGTGGGGCACGACGTGGCGCCTGCTGATCATCGCGATGCCGCTGTCGATCGGCGTCACGGCGTGGCTCGGCTGGTGGGTCATGGGTCTCGCGCCGGCCTCGGCACTTCTGCTCGGAGCGGCCCTCGCGCCCACCGATCCGGTGCTCGCGTCGGACGTGCAGGTCGAGGGGCCGACCACCGACGAGACCGACGAGGACGAGATCGACGAGCGGGACGAGGTGCGATTCGCACTGACCTCCGAGGCGGGTCTCAACGACGGCCTTGCGTTCCCGTTCGTCCACCTGGCGATCCTCGTGCTGGGGGCCGGGACGTTCGCCGACTGGGGCGTGAAGTGGCTGGCGTGGGACGTGGTCGGCATGGTCGTGGTCGGCGTGCTGATCGGCATGCTGACCGGTTGGGCCCTCGCCCGGGCGGCCTTCCGCTCGAAGCGGCCCTCGATCCGCACCGCCGAGTCGGGCGAGCCGCTGCTCGTGCTCGCCGCCGTGCTGCTCTCGTACGGCCTGGCCCAGGTCGCCCACAGCTATGGCTTCCTCGCGGTGTTCGCGTGCGCCATGACGCTGCGATCGATGGAGCGCAGCGCCGACTACCACGCACTGATGCACGAGGTCGTCGAGCGACTCGAGCGGCTGTTGACCCTCATCGTCCTGCTGCTCCTGGGCGTCGCCATCTCCGGCGGTCTGCTGGACTCGCTGAGCTGGCGCGGTGCGGCGCTGGGCGTCGGGCTGCTGCTCGTGGTCCGCCCGGTCACGGCCTGGATCGCGTTGCGCGTCGGCTCCCGCCCGAAGAAGGCGGGTGACACCGAGGGCCTCGACCCGCACGAGCGACTGGCGACGGCGTTCTTCGGCATCCGCGGCATCGGCTCGATCTACTACCTGGCGTACGCGACGGGCCAGGAGGAGTTCGCCGGCGCCGACACGTTGTGGTCGACCGTCGGCTTCGTCATCGCCGTGTCCGTGGTGCTGCACGGGATCACGGCCACCCCGGTCATGCGATGGCTGGACGCCCGGCGCGCCGACGCAGGATGATGGCTGCATGCCAGAGCTGCCGGAGGTCAACGCCCTCGTCGAGTTCCTCGACACCCAGATGTCCGGGTCGGTCGTGGCCGCCGTGGAGCTGGCGTCGTTCGCGGTGCTGAAGACCTTCGACCCGCCCGCCTCGGCGCTGCAGGGCCTGGAGATCTCCGGGGTCAGCCGTCACGGCAAGTTCATCGACATCGACGTCAGTGGCATCCACGTCGTCGTCCACCTGGCGAAGGCCGGCTGGCTGCGGTGGTCGGACCACCTCCCCGACACCAAGCTGAAGCTGGGTGCCAGCAACATCGCCGCACGGGTACGGCTCGACCGCGGCGACGGTCCCACGATCGGCTTCGACGTCACGGAGGCCGGCACGCGCAAGGGCCTGGCGATGTACATAGTGAACGTGCCCACCGACGTGCCGGGCATCGCGGCCCTCGGGCCGGATCCGCTCGCACCCGGTTTCGAGCTGCGCCCCCTGCTGGCCAGACGCATGCAGGTCAAGCGGCTCCTGCGCGACCAGAAGATCATCGCGGGGGTCGGCAACGCCTACAGCGACGAGATCCTGCACGCCGCGAAGCTGTCGCCGTTCGCGATCGCCGAGACGCTGGCCGAGGACGAGGTCGTCCGCCTCGAGGAGGCCCTCCAGAGCATCCTGCGCGAGGCGGTCGACGAGGCGCGGGGAAAGCCGGCCGAGGAGCTCAAGGACGACAAGCGCACCCGGATGCGGGTGCACGGCCGCGCGGGGGAGGCCTGCCCAGTGTGCGGCGACACGGTGCTCGAGGTCGTCTATGCCGACTCCTCGTTGCAGTACTGCCCCACGTGCCAGACCGGCGGCAAGCCGCTGAAGGACCGGACCACCAGCAAGTTCCTGAAGTAGGGCCACGTAGTCTGTGCCGGTGACAACGGCTACTCGCGGCGCCCGCAGGTCGCCGACCGACGGGGTCGGACGGGCTGCCACGGGTCTGCGGACCGACATCCAGGCCCTGCGGGCCTTCGCGGTCATGGCGGTGGTGCTGTACCACCTGTGGCCCAACCGGATCAGCGGTGGTTTCGTCGGCGTCGACGTCTTCTTCGTCATCAGCGGGTACCTAATCACGGGGCACCTCCTGCGGCAGGTCGAGCTGACCGGGCGCGTCGATCTCGCGCGGTTCTGGGCGGCCCGAGCGCGACGGCTGCTCCCCGCCTCCTTGCTGGTGCTGCTGCTCACGGCGATCGCCGTCCTGGTCGCGGTTCCCCGCAGCCTGAAGGAGCAGTTCCTCTCCGAGGTGCTCGCCTCGGCCGCGTACGTCCAGAACTGGCGACTCGCGCACGACGCCGTCGACTATCTCGGCGCGGAGAACCGGCCGTCCGCATCGCAGCACTTCTGGAGCCTCTCGGTCGAGGAGCAGTTCTACGTCGCCCTGCCGCTGCTCGTGGTCGCCACCGTCGCCCTCGCCGGGCTGGTCAGGACCCGACGTTCGCAGGCCGTGTTCGTCGTGCTCGTGCTCGTCACGGTGGGCTCGTTCGCCTACAACCTGTACCTCACCGACACCAGTCCCGGGGTCGCCTACTTCTCGACGTTCACCCGCATGTGGGAGTTCGGGCTCGGTGGCCTCGCCTCGTTCGCGCCGCCTGCGCTCGTCGGCCTCAGCCGCCGACGCGCCGCCGTCTACAGCGCCGTGACCGTCGCAGGCGGCGTGGCCGTGGTGTCCGCGCTGTTCGTGATCGACTCCGAGACCGCGTTCCCCGGCATCGCGGCAGCGCTGCCGGTCGTCGGGACGGTGGTCGTGGTGCGGTGGGGTGGCGCGACGGTCGCGGCGTGGATCGGGGCCCTGGCGCCGGTGGCCGTGCTGGGGCGCATCTCCTACGCGCTCTACCTGTGGCACTGGCCGCTCATCGTGATCCCGCCGCTGGTCACCTTCCATGCGCTGACGACCGGGGAGAAGCTGCTCATCCTCGTCGCCTCGATCACGATCGCGTGGCTGTCGACGAGGTTCTTCGAGGAGCCGATCCGCTTCCGGGTCCGTCCCCGGGTCCGTCCACTGGCGGTCCTCGCGGTCGCCCTGGTCGCGATGGCGCCCGTCGTCGTGGTGTCGGGCGTGGCGTCGGCGATGATCCGCCGGGACGACGACGGCAGGGTCGCCGACAAGGCGGTTCTCGTCGACAGCGGTCCGGCGTGCCTCGGCGCGGCCGCCATGGCCGCGAAGAACGGCTGCGACAACCCCGATCTCGACGGCATCATCGTGAACGATCCCTCCCAGGTCGCGGACGACACCCCGAAGCGCTCGGGCTGCTGGGCTCCGCACGGCGTCGAGACGCTCAACGTCTGCACGATCGGTCCGCCGACGGACTTCGAGGTGCACCTGTTCGCCGTCGGCGACTCCCACAACCTGGCTCTGGTGTCGGCCTACGAGAAGATCGCCGAGAAGTACCGCTGGCGCATCGACCTGGCCGGCCACCCGGGCTGCTACTGGACGACGGCCGACCCCAAGCTCAACAGCGACGAGCAGACGGCCAGCTGCCGGGGCTGGCAGGCCAACCTCGATGACTACCTCGCCGCCTCCGACTTCGACGCGATCCTCACGACCCACGCGACGAGCGTCGGCGTCCAGCCCGCGGACGGCCAGAGCCGCGAGCAGGCGATCGTCGACGGGCTGGTGGGCGCGTGGCAGACCCAGACGTCCAAGGGAGTGCCGGTCATCGCGATCGTCGACAACCCCGGCACCGACGCGACGAACGTGCAGTGCGTCGAGAGGTTCGGCACCACCGATCCCGACCGCTGCGCCACCCCGCGCTCGGAGGGGCTCCGGAAGTTCGACGGCAAGGCCGAGGCGGTGGCGAAGGTCGACCGGACGAGCCTGGTCGACATGACGGACTTCTACTGCACCAAGACCGTCTGCCCGTCGGTCATCGGCAGCGTCGCGGTGTTCCGGGACCGCACCCACGTCACGTCGACGTACCTCAGGACCCTCGCGCCGTACCTCGGCGAGCGGCTGAGGGCGGCACTGCGCGAGCAGAAGGTGATCTGACCCGGGGCTGAGAGCGTCCCGCGCTCAGCCCGCGGCCACCAGCGCGACGGCGAGGGCGGCGAGCACCAGACCCACGCCCTGCCACCGCTGGATGCGTTCGCGGAGGACGACGGCGGCGAGGAGCACGGTGCTGGCCGGGTAGAGCGACGAGATCACCGACACGACGGAGAGCAGGCCGTGCTGGGTCGCGTAGAGGAAGGCGCCCTGCGCCAGGGCGCCCAACGGTCCCATCACCACGGCGTTCCAGGCGGCGCGCTCGCGGGGGATCCAGGGCTGCCGGAGCACCACTGCCGTCACGATGACGGCGACGATCGAGGTGACCTGCGACAGGGCGAGCGGGTACAGCCCAGCGTCGTCGCCCACCTGGCCGAGGAAGGTGAACAACAGGCCGAAGCCGACCCCGGCGAGGACGCCGTCCACGACACCGGAGCGGTGGGCGGCACTGTCGTCGGAGACCCGGGAGATCAGGACGATCGCGGGGAAGGCGAAGATGACGCCGGTCAGGGCCATCGCCGACGGACGGTCGCCGGTGGTGAGGCCCACCGCGACGGGGATCAGCGCCGTGCCCACGCCGGACAGGGGCGCCACGACACTCATCCGGGCCGTGGACAGGCCGCGGTAGAGGAACGCCGCACCGAATCCGCCGCCCAGCCCGGCCAGGGCCCCGAACGCGAGATCGTGGGTCGTGGGCGATCCGCCGACGACGACGGCCGCTACGAGGCTGAAGACCCCCGAGGACGTCTGGCCCACCACGGCGACCTGCCAGGCCGGCGCCCGCTTGGCGATGATGCCGCCGAGGAAGTCCGAGACTCCGTACGCCAGCGCGGAGATGAGCGACAAGATGATGGCCACCGCCGCAGCCTACGCAATTTCGGCCTGTGCTTCCGTAGGATGACGGTGTGAGATTCCGCCGTTCGGGTGCGCTGGGCGCGCACGCCAATTCCGCCGTCAGCGACTTCGCCTCGCGGATCGACGGCCACTCCGCCGAGGTGGCCGAGCGTGCGGCCCAGGTGATCGTCGTCGCGGTGCGGGTCCTGCGCCTACCGACGGCCATCCTCGGCGCGCTGTCGGTGCCGTTCATCGTGGCCACCCTCGTGCTCGGTCAGGCGGCCGACGGGGTCGCCAGCATCCTGATCCTCGGTGCCGGTCTCGCCATGGCCGTGGTCAACGCGCTCTTCTGGATCCGGCGGCGCAGCCTCCTGCAGGCCGTCGACGATCCGGCCTCCCTCGCGACCGAGCTCGCCATCATGATCACCATGACCGACAAGGTCGAGGAGACGCGCGGCGTGCTGACGCAGATCACCGGCGGCGCAGGGTGGGGTGTGCTCCGGCGACTCCGCGGCATCTGGCACGGCACGCAGATGACGGGGCGCTGGATCGACCAGATCGGTGACCTCCCGCGGGCCCGCTACTTCGGGCCGCCCCGGCTCGGGACGACCATCACGATCTCCGTCGCTGCCCTCTGGCTCATCCCGATCTCGATGGTCGTGGCGTTCTTCGCCGTGATCGGGACGGTGGCCGGTTCCTTCTAGCCGGTCAGCTGCTGCGAGACGTCAGGTCGGCGAGGTCCCGCAGCCGCTCGCGCGTCTGCGGCGTGAGGTCGGACGCCCGGCGCGCCATGTCGAGGACGAACTCGGCCATGCGGGCGGAGAACAGGCGGGCGCCGAGTGCGTCGAGCTCGTCGGCGAGCTCGACGATCGCGGCGATGTCGTAGGCCCGTGCCGAGCGGGCGAAGGCCTGCCAGAACAGCGGGGTGCCGGCGGGGTCCTCGAGGTGGTCGACGGCCTGCAGCAGGAGGTCGACCATGGGGGGACCGCCGATGAGGACGCTGGTCGCCGAGGCGTCGATCTGGGTCATCAGGAGCCCACGGCTCCGGCTCTCGTCGACGACGTCCGCGAGGATCTCCAGCGCCTCCTCGGGCTCGGCCAACGCGTCGTGACAGGTCGCGATCATGATGCGTCGCAGCAGGTCGGTCTGCGGGACGGCGGAGGGATGCCGTCTCGCGTCGGCGAGGACGTCATGGGCCTCGTCGGCACGCCCCAGCAGCACCAGGCTCTCGGCGACCATGGCCTCGACCCACCCCCGGATCTGGTGCGGGTCCTGGGGGCCGACGGTCTCCAGGCAGCGGCGGCCGCTGGCCAGTGCCTCCGTCAGGTCGCCGCGGGCCATGGCGACATACGCGCGCAGGGCCGCGGTGAGGCGGCCGCTCCCGGGACTGGCGAAGATGCCGGAGGAGTACGCCTGCACGGCGCGCTCGGAGCCCCCGACGTCGAGGGCCGACACGAGCGACATGATGTGGAACTCGCGGGTCAGGTCCAGCTGGTGGGCGCTGACCCGGTCGTACTGCTCGGTCAGGAGATCGAGGGCGAAGGCGGCGGAATCCACGGCCTGCACGGGCCGAGCCGAGTGGCGCAGCGCGGCGGCGAGGGCGGCGAAGCCGATGGCCCGGTTGCCGGGGGACAGCTGGTCGGAGAACGCGAGGGCACGCAGCTGGCTCGTCAGCTTGTCGCCGCCGGAGCGGAAGGCGATGCCGGCCAGGTCCGCCAGCGTCCGCGCCGCCACACGCCGCCGCTGCCGGTCCGGGTCGTCGGCCATGACCGCCCGCTCGCGCAGCCGGGAACGTTCCCCCTCGTCGTCCAGCAGGCGGATGCCGCGGAGGTAGGGAAGCAGCTCGTCCTCGGAGAGGTCGCGCGGATCCAACGCCAGGCAGACGGCGAGGACCTCCGGCAGGTCGCCCAGCTCGTTGAACGCGAAGACACGTTCCATCGGCGCGACCATGACGTGCTGGTCGTTCGCCGCGGGATCGGAGTAGACCAGCGCCCGTCGATAGTCGCCGAGCAGATTGGCCTCCCTCGCGGCCCGACCGGCGAGCTCGACGGGGAGCGGGCGATCGGCGGACCTCCACCAGTCGGCGGCCGGCGCTGCGGCACCGTGACGGGCGATGCTCCGCGGCAACCGGTCGGCGAAGCGGGCGAAGAGGTCGACGCGTCGTTCCGGCGACAGGGCACGCCCGGCGAGGAGGCCCTCGGCCCGCTGGGTGAAGACCAGGACGCCGTCCTCGATCGTGAGCTCGCCGTCGGCGACGGCGAGGTCGACCTCGGTGCCCAGAAGATCGCGCGCCTCGTCGACGTCGAGCCCGCCGAGCAGAGCCGTCAGGTGCACCAGATCGGCGAGGGGCGACGGTGCCGAGACGACAGGGTCCTCCGGCACAGCGTCACCCCTTCGTCGGCCCCCCTGGCTGGACGCCACGATACCCGCAACCGGGCGTCACGGGACACCGCGACGACGATGCCCGGACCTTCGCGCCACGAGGCGTAGGCTCACACGATGACGACCGGTCGAGGCGGGCAGCCGAATCCGTACACCTCCCTGCCTCCCCGGGTACGCCTCGAGGACACGATCGCCTCCCAGGACTCCGAGCCGGTGCCGGATCCGGAGGGCGGCCGCGACACCGACCGTGACTTCCTGATCCGGTACGGCTTCGGGATCTGAGGAATGCCAGCCCGCCGGCCGTCGTTGGGGCAGAGGTGCCCCAACTCTTCGAACCCCTGACCCTGCGCGGCGTGACCGCCCGCAACCGCATCTGGCTCGCAGCGATGTGCCAGTACAGCTCGTTCGAGCGCGACGGGATGCCCGGCGACTGGCACCTGGTCAATCTCGGCCGCTACGCGACGGGCGGCTTCGGGCTGGTCATGACCGAGGCGACAGCCGTCGTGCCCGAGGGCAGGATCAGCCCGGAGGACGTCGGCATCTGGTCCGACGACCACATCGCGCCGTGGCGCCGGATCGCCGACTTCATCCGGGGCGAGGGGGCTGTCGCCGGGATGCAGCTCGCCCACGCCGGTCGCAAGGCGTCGACGTACGGGCTGAGCGGTTCGGCCGGCACCGTGCCCGTCCGCGACGGTGGCTGGGAGCCGGTCGGGCCCTCCGCCGTCGCCTTCGAGGGCTACGAGACACCGAGGTCCCTGTCGACGGCCGAGGTCGAGGGCATCCCGCAGGCCTTCGCAGCCGCAGCGGCGCGTGCCGACCAGGCCGGCTTCGACGTCGTCGAGATCCACGCCGCCCACGGCTACCTGCTGCACCAGTTCCTCTCCCCGCTGTCGAACCAGCGGACGGATCAGTACGGCGGTTCGTTCGAGAACCGGACGCGGTTGGTCGTCGAGGTGGCCGATGCGGTCCGCGCGGTGTGGCCCGAGCAGAAGCCCTTGTTCGTCCGCTTCTCTGCCACGGACTGGGCCGACGGCGGCTGGGACGTCGAGCAGACGGCACAGCTCGCCACGCAGCTGCGCGAGCACGGCGTCGATCTCGTCGACGTCTCCTCGGGAGGCCTGGCTGCCCATCAGAAGATCTCCGTCGGTCCCGGCTACCAGGTCCCGTTCGCGGCCGAGGTCCGCGAGCGGAGCGGACTGCCCGTCGTCGGTGTCGGTCTCATCACCGACCCCGCGCAGGCCGAGCAGGTGCTGGCCGAGGGTTCCGCCGATGCGGTGATGCTGGCGCGTGCAGCGATCCGTGAGCCGGCCTGGCCCTGGCGGGCGGCCCACGAGCTGGGGCTGGACGTCAAGGAGACCCCGTACCCGCCGCAGCACGTCCGCGGGGCCTGGCGCTGACCACGACCGTCGGGTGCCTCCCGCCGGACCGATAGGATCGGGGCCGTGACTGAAGCAGCCCCCCGAACCGTCCGGCAGAGCCTCGACACCGTCGCCCACGCCGCCAGCACGCCCGACCAGGCGCAGCCCTGGGCGGAGCTGGGTCTCAAGCCCGACGAGTACGCCACGGTTCGTGAGATCCTCGGCCGCCGCCCGACCGGCGCGGAGCTGGCGATGTACTCCGTGATGTGGAGCGAGCACTGCTCCTACAAGTCGTCCAAGGTGCACCTCAAGAAGTTCGGCGAGCTGCCGCAGGAGACACCGCTCGGCAAGACCCTCGCGGGCATCGGTGAGAACGCCGGCGTCATCGACATCGGCCAGGGCTACGCCGTGACGTTCAAGGTCGAGTCGCACAACCACCCGTCGTACGTCGAGCCCTACCAGGGCGCGGCGACCGGGGTCGGCGGCATCGTCCGCGACATCCTGGCGATGGGCGCGCGTCCCGTGGCGATCATGGATCCGCTGCGCTTCGGGCCCCTCGACGCCGAGGACACCCACCGCGTCATGCCGGGCATCGTCGCCGGCGTCGGCGGCTACGGCAACTGCCTGGGGCTGCCCAACATCGGCGGCGAGGTCGTCTTCGACGAGACGTACGTCGGCAACCCGCTCGTCAACGCGCTGTGTGTCGGCGTCCTGCGCCACGAGGACCTGCACCTCGCCTTCGCGAGCGGTGTCGGCAACAAGGTCGTGCTGTACGGAGCCCGCACGGGCGGCGACGGCATCGGCGGCGTCTCGGTGCTGGCCTCGGAGACCTTCGATGCCTCGACAGGCTCGACCACCGGAGGACCCTCCAAGCGTCCCGCGGTCCAGGTCGGCGACCCGTTCATGGAGAAGCTGCTGATCGAGTGCACGCTCGAGCTGTTCAAGGCCCAGGTCGTCAACGGCATCCAGGACCTCGGCGGCGCCGGCCTGTCCTGCGCGACGAGCGAGCTCGCGTCCGCCGGCAGCGGCGGCATGCACGTCGAGCTCGACACCGTGCCGCTGCGCGACTCCACGCTCTCGCCCGAGGAGATCCTCATGAGCGAGTCGCAGGAGCGCATGATGGCCGTCGTCGAGCCGCACCACCTCGACGCGTTCATGGCGATCTGCGAGAAGTGGGACGTCGAGGCCGTCGTGGTCGGCGAGGTCACGGACGGCGATCACCTGGTCATCGACTGGCACGGCGAGACCGTCGTCGACGTGCCGCCGCGCTCGGTCGCGCACGACGGCCCCACCTACGACCGTCCGTACGCCCGCCCGTCGTGGCAGGACGCGCTGCAGGCCGATGCCGCCGAGCAGCTGCCCCGCCCCGCGTCGGGCGATGAGCTGCGCGACCAGCTCGTGGCCGTCGTGACGTCGCCCAACATGGCCGACAAGTCGTGGGTCACCGACCAGTACGACCGGTACGTGCAGGGCAACACCGTGCTCGCCCAGCCCGAGGACGCCGGCGTCATCCGCATCGACGACGAGACGCACCTCGGCGTCGCGGTGTCGACCGACTGCAACGGGCGCTTCGCGAAGCTCGACCCGTACGCCGGAGCGCAGCTCGCGCTCGCCGAGTCGTACCGCAACGTCGCTGTCACCGGCGCGCTGCCGCTCGCGGTCACCTACTGCCTCAACTTCGGGTCGCCGGAGAACCCCGACGTCATGTGGCAGTTCGCCGAGGCCGTCCGCGGGCTGGCCGACGGCTGTCGCGCGCTCGGCCTGCCGGTCACCGGGGGTAACGTCAGCCTCTACA
>JAOPWZ010000084.1 GCA_025965435.1 Aeromicrobium sp. | reverse complement strand
TCCCTGGCCGGGCTGTCCAGGCACGAGACCGCCTCCCAGGGTGTCCTGTTCGGCATCGCCGGCATGACGATCGCGCTGGTCGCGACGTTCGGGGTCGTGGCCGACCTGGCCGACGGCACCGACGTGGCCCTGCTGCTGGTCGCCTTGGTCATCGGCGCCGCGATCGGCCTCTGGCGGGCCAAGGTCGTGGAGATGACCGGGATGCCCGAGCTTATCGCCCTGCTGCACTCCTTCGTGGGTCTGGCGGCGGTGCTGGTGGGCTGGAACGGCTACCTGGAGCACCAGTCGTTCGGCCTGCAGTCGCTGGAGGACATCCACAACGCCGAGGTGTTCGTCGGCGTGTTCATCGGCGCGGTCACGTTCACCGGCTCGATCGTGGCGTTCCTCAAGCTGTCTGCGCGGATCAAGTCCAACCCGCTGGTCCTGCCGGGCAAGAACTACATCAACCTCGGCGCCCTGGTCGCGTTCGCGTTGCTGACGACCTGGTTCGTCATCGACCCCAGCATCTGGCTGCTGGCCGCGGTCACCGTCGTCGCGCTCGCGCTCGGCTGGCACCTTGTGGCCTCGATCGGCGGCGGCGACTTGCCCGTGGTCGTGTCGATGCTCAACTCGTACTCCGGCTGGGCCGCGGCGGCGTCGGGCTTCCTGCTCAACAACGACGCCCTGATCGTGACCGGCGCGCTGGTCGGCTCATCAGGCGCGTACCTGTCGTACATCATGTGCCAGGCCATGAACCGGTCGTTCATCTCCGTCATCGCCGGCGGTTTCGGCATCGAGGCCGGGCCCGCCGACGACAAGGACTACGGCGATCACCGCGAGATCACCGCGGACGACACCGCGGAGCTGCTCAAGAACGCGTCCTCGGTCATCATCACGCCCGGCTACGGCATGGCCGTCGCGCAGGCGCAGTACCCCGTCGCCGATCTGGTCCGCAAGCTCCGCGATCGCGGCGTCGACGTCAAGTTCGGCATCCACCCCGTCGCCGGCCGCCTGCCCGGGCACATGAACGTGCTCCTGGCCGAGGCCAAGGTGCCCTACGACATCGTGCTCGAGATGGACGAGATCAACGACGACTTCAAGGACACCTCGGTCGTCCTGGTCATCGGCGCCAACGACACCGTCAACCCCGCCGCCACCGAGGACCCCAGCAGCCCGATCGCCGGCATGCCCGTCCTCACGGTGTGGGAGGCCGCGGACGTCGTGGTGTTCAAGCGCTCGATGGCCACGGGCTACGCCGGCGTCCAGAACCCGCTGTTCTTCCGCGACAACTCGCAGATGCTGTTCGGCGACGCCAAGGAGCGGGTCGAGGACATCCTCAAGGCGCTGTAGGGGCCTCGTCGGGGGTCGTCGGTCCTCGTCGGTCGAGGTGCGGAAGCCGCCTGCGGCTGAAGCCTCGAGACCACGAGGGGTTCAGTGGCGTCGTCTGCTCACCGGGTTTCGACAGGGTGGCGGCTTCGCCGCGTCTCGCTCAACCTGGGTCGACGTTCGGGCGCTTTGCGCCCTCAGTCGACCACACCATAAAGTCGATCGCCGGCGTCTCCCAGGCCGGGGACGATGTAGCCGAGCTCGTTGAGCCCCTCGTCGAGGGCCGCGGTCACCAGGGTCACGGGCACGCCGATGCCGGCGAGCTCGGACTCGATGCGGGCGACGCCCTCGGGGGCGGCCAGCAGCGTGATGGCGGTGATGTCGTTGGCGCCGCGCTTGACCAGGAAGTGGATCGCGGCCGCGATCGAGCCGACGGTCGCGAGCATCGGGTCGAGGACGTAGCACTGGCGACCGGTGAGGTCGTCCGGCAGGCGCTCGGCGTACGTCACGGCCTCGAGGGTCTCCTCGTTGCGCATCATGCCGAGGAAGCCGACCTCGGCCGTCGGCAGCAGTCGCTGCATGCCCTCGAGCATCCCGAGCCCGGCGCGCAGGATCGGCACGACGAGCGGGCGCGGATCGGTCAGGTGCACACCGGCGGCCAGCGCCACGGGCGTCTGGACCTCGACCGGCTCGACCCGCACGTCGCGGGTGGCCTCGTACGTCAGCAAGGTGACGAGCTCGTCGACCAGGCGACGGAACGTGGGTGAATCGGTGGCCTCGTCGCGCAACATGGTCAGCTTGTGCGAGATGAGCGGGTGGTCGACGACGTGTACCTGCATGCCACGAGGGTAGCGGCGAACCTACCTGACCTGTCACGCTGAGCAGACGTTCGCAACAGGAGGCACCGATGGCGCAAGACGATGTCGACTTCGCCGTCGCCGTGTACCACGACGACGGCCTGTGGCGGGTCGTCGAGCTCAACCCCCACATCGGCGAGGACGTCGGTGAGCTCAGCGAGGCGCTCGCGCGGTTCCCGTCCGACGTGGGCGTGCTGGGCATGGTGTCGATGAACGACGACTTCTTCGTCATCGTGCGCCGTTCCGGCACCCAGGTGCGGGTCATGCTGTCCGACGTCACGGCGGCCGACGAGTGCCCGCTGGCCGGCGGGGTCGCCGACATGCTCGATCTCCCGTCCGCGATCGCCGACGACGCGCAGGCCGTCGGCGACATGGAGATCCTCAGCGACCTCGGCGTGACGGCCTTCGACCTCGGCGTGCTCTGCGACGACGACGACCTGTACCCCGACGACGTCCTGCTCGACGTCGCCGACCGGCTCGGCTTCGGGGTCCAGCTCGAGGCCGTCCTCGGGTGACGTACGACCTCTGGATGGGTGAGGCGCTCGACCTCGCCCGATCGACCGCTGGCGACGGCGACGTGCCGGTGGGCGCGCTGGTCGTCGACCCCGGCGGTGACGTGATCGGGCGCGGGCGCAACACCCGCGAGCGCGACGCCGATCCGACCGGGCACGCCGAGGTCGTCGCGATCCGCGAGGCCGCCTCGGTGGTCGGGGAGTGGCGGCTCGAGGGCTGCACTCTGGTGGTGACGCTGGAGCCGTGCACGATGTGCGCGGGAGCGATCGTGGCCGCGCGGCTCAAACGGCTCGTGTTCGGGGCCTTCGACGACAAGGCCGGAGCGGTCGGCTCGCTCTGGGACGTGGTCCGCGACCGCCGCCTCAATCACCGCCCCGAGGTCGTCAGCGGCGTCCGCGCGGACGAGTCGACACTGCTGCTGCGCGAGTTCTTCGCGGGGCACCGGAACATCTGATCCCGTCGGGCGCGTTGCACCTTCACATGAGAGCAATCGTCTACCGCCAGACCGGAGAGCCGTCCGTCCTCGAGCTCGTCGAGCGTGAGGCGGCCGAGCCCGGCGCCGGAGAGGTGCGTGTGCGGGTCGTCGTGTCGGGGGTCAACCCGACGGACTGGAAGAGCCGCGCCGGCGCGACGGGTCAGGCCCTCGCGTTCCCCGAGACCGTGCCGAACCAGGACGGCGCCGGTGTCGTCGACGCGGTCGGCCCCGACGTCGATGACGTCGCGGTGGGAGACCGGGTCTGGCTGCTGCTGGCCGCGCACGGCCGGCCCACGGGCACGGCCCAGGAGCTCACCGTCGTACCGGTCGATCGGGTCGTGCGGCTGGCCGACGATGCCTCGTTCGACCTTGGTGCCGCGCTGGGCGTGCCGGCCGTCACTGCGCACCGGGCGCTCACCGTCGCGGAGGGCGGGCCGAGCCGGCTGGCGCCGGGCGCGCTGGCCGGACGCACGGTGCTCGTGGCCGGCGGCGCCGGTGCCGTGGGCCATGCCGCGATCCAGCTCGCCCGGTGGGCGGGCGCGACGGTCGTCACCACGATCAGCAGCCCGGCCAAGGCCGCGCTCGCGACGGCCGCCGGGGCGCACCACACCGTGGACTACACCGCCGGTGATGCGGCCGCCGCGATCCGCGAGGTCGCACCGGAGGGCGTCGACGTCGTCGTGGAGGTCGCCCCGGCCGTCAACGCCAAGCTCAACCACGCCGTCATCGCGAACCGCGGCACCGTCGCGGTCTACGCCAACAATGGCGGCGACACGATGCAGCTCGACGTCCGCGCACACTTCGCGCTCAACGTCCGCTACCAGTTCCTGCTGCTCTACACGCTCGGTGCGGACGCCCTGCGGGCCGCGACGGAGGACATCACGGCGGCCGTCGAGGCCGGCGTGCTGCCGGTCGGCGAGGAGGCCGGGCTCCCCGTCGTCCGCTTCCCGCTCGAGCGCACGGCCGATGCCCACGCGGCGGTCGAGGACGGATTCGTCGGCAAGGTGCTGATCGACGTGTCCGCTCCGGCGTGAGGCTCTCGCTGCTCGACCGGTCGCGGACGCGGATGGGACGACCCGAGGCCGAGGGGCTGACCGGATCGGTCGAGCGGGCGGTGGAGGCCGAGCGCCTCGGCTACGACCGCTTCTGGGTGGCTGAGCACCACGCCGTTCCGGGCATCGCGAGCGGATCGCCGCCGGTGCTGCTCGCGGCCGTCGGCGCCCGCACCGAGCGCATCCGCCTCGGTTCCGGCGGTGTCATGCTGCCGAACCACCAGCCGCTCGTGGTGGCCGAGCAGTTCCTGATGCTGGAGGCGCTGCACCCCGGACGCATCGACCTGGGCATCGGCCGGTCGCTCGGCTTCACGGCGCCCGTGCGGCGGGCGCTGCGTCACGACCTCGACGCACTCGACACCTTCGAGGCCGATCTGGAGGAGCTGCGCCACCTGCTCGACGGCGACGCGGCCGTCACCGCCCACCCCGTCGCGCCGTCGCCCGTCCCGATGTCGCTGCTCGCGACCGGCCGCGGGGTGGAGATCGCCGCCCGGCTGGGCCTCCCTGTCGTCATCGGCGGGCCCATCCTCTGGCAGGACGCCGTCGCGGACGCGCTCGCTGCCTACCGGCGCGACTTCCGCCCGAGCAAGCAGGCCCCCGACCCGTACGTCACGGTCTCGCTGGACGTCACCGTCGCGCAGGACGATGCGACCGCGCGCGAGCTGGCCCTCCCGGAGATCTGGGCCATGGGGAGGTCGCGACAGATCGGTGAGTTCCCGCCGCTGGAGTCCGTCGCCTCGATCCACGAGCAGGCATGGGCGCCCCGGGTGCGCCAGCACGTCGAGACGTCGCTCGACGAAGCGGTTGCCGGATCTGCGCAGACGGTCGGCAGGATGCTCGGCGAGCTGTCCGCCCGCACGGGGGCCGACGAGCTGATGGCGTCCACGTCGACCTACGACCGCGACGCCCTGCTGGCGTCCGACCGGGCGCTGCGCGACCTCCTAGGCTGAGCGGTCATGAGCTACTTCGTGGACGAGGTGATCGTGCCCGAGACCCTCGACGGTCCCGGCGCCGACGACTTCAGGGCCTTCGTGACGGTCCGCAACACGGTCGAGGCCGGGGTCGTGGGCAACGATGTCCTGACGATGCAGGCGCACGAGCTCCTGCCGGCCTTCCGGAGCAATCCGCAGCGAGCCCGGCGGTTGTTCACCGTGAGCGTCGACGGCGCGCCGGTGGGACGCGCAATGGTCACGACCCGTCCGCTCGCTGCCGGCGCCGGCGCAGACCTGGTGGTCGACGTGCTGCCGGCGTATCGCGGTCGCGGCATCGGCGCGGCGCTGCTCGACCACGTCGAGGGCATCGGACGTGCCGCGGGTGCCCCGGCGCTGCAGAGCTTCGTCGCGCACTCGGTCGTCGCCGGGGGAGACCGGATCGCCTCGCCGACCGGCTACGGGGACCTCCCCGCCGGTGACCCGGGCGTGCGGTTCCTGAGGGCCCACGGCTTCGTCCTCGAGCAGGTGGCCCGCATCAGCGTCCTCGAGCTCGCGGGGCTCGAGGCCCGGCTGGCCGAGCTGCGCGCCGCTGCGCAGGCCGCGGCCGGGGACGAGTACCGGCTGCACACCTGGCAGGGCCCGACGCCTGCCGAGTGGCTCGACGAGCTCGCGGTGCTCCGCACTCGGATGAGCACCGACGCCCCGATGGCGGGCATGACCGTCGTGCCCGACCCGTGGGACGCCGAGCGGGTCGTCGCGCACGACGACCGGCATTTCGCCGGCGGGAGGACGGTGCTGACGACCGCGGTCGAGCATGCGCCGACGGGGCGGCTGACGGGGTTCTCCGAGATCGAGATCCCGTCTTCGGGCGCCACGGCCCATCAAGGGGACACCCTGGTGCTGCGCGACCACCGGGGCCACCGCCTCGGGATGCTGCTCAAGGCCGCCGTCACGCAGGAGCTGCTGGAGCGGGCGCCGCAGATCGACGCGGTCGTGACGTTCAACGCCGAGGAGAACCGGCCCATGCTCGACGTCAACGAGGCGCTGGGTTTTCGTCCCATGGGATTCGAGGGTGCCTGGCAGAAGCGGGTCGAGGTGGCGGGGGAATAGCGGACGTGGTAATCTAGTTGAACATTCAACAAGCCCATCGGGGACTTGGCGAAGGAGATCCAGATGACCAGCATGCAGTTCGGACTGTTCACGGTCGGCGACGTCACGACCGACCCCACCAACGGCACGACGCCGACCGAGCACGAGCGCATCAAGAACACGATCACGATCGCGAAGAAGGCCGAGGAGATCGGTCTCGACGTGTTCGCGACCGGTGAGCACCACAACCCGCCGTTCGTGCCGTCCTCGCCGACCACGACGCTCGCCTACATCGCCGCGCAGACCGAGAAGCTCATCCTCTCGACGTCCACGACGCAGATCACGACCAACGACCCGGTCAAGATCGCGGAGGATTACGCGACGCTCCAGCACCTGTCCGACGGCCGCAGGGACCTCATGCTCGGCCGCGGCAACACCGCGCCCGTGTACCCGTGGTTCGGCTACGACGGAGCGAAGGCCGTCGAGCTGACCGTCGAGCACTACCACCTGCTGCGCCGCCTCTGGGACGAGGACGTCGTCTCGTGGGAGGGCCAGTTCCGCACGCCCCTGCAGGGGTTCACCGCGACGCCGCGCCCGCTCGATGGTGTCCCGCCGTTCGTGTGGCACGCCAACATCCGCACGCCCGAGGTCGCCGAGCTCGCGGCGTACTACGGCGACGGCTTCTTCGCCAACAACATCTTCTGGCCCAAGGAGCACTACATCCGGCTGATCAACTTCTACCGCCAACGCTACGAGCACTACGGGCACGGCACGCAGGAACAGGCGATCGTCGGCCTGGGCGGACAGTTCTACATCCGCAAGAACAGCCAGGACGCCGTCAACGAGTTCCGTCCGTACTTCGACAACGCGCCGGTCTACGGACACGGCCCGTCGCTGGAGGACTTCTCGTCGCAGACGCCGCTGACGGTCGGCAGCCCGCAGCACTTCATCGAGAAGACGCTGGCGTTCGCCGACTACTTCGGTGACTACCAGCGCCAGCTGTTCCTCGTCGACCACGCCGGCCTGCCGCTCAAGCTCGTGCTGGAGCAGCTCGACGAGCTGGGCGAGGTGCTGCCGACCCTGCGCGCGGAGTTCGACGCCCGTCGTCCCGCGAGCGTCCCCGACGCACCGACCCACGCGTCGCGCGTTGCCGCCTCGCTCGCCTCGCCGGTTGAGCCTGTCGAAACCAGGTCGCCGGTTGAGCCCGTCGAAACCACCGAGGTGTCCGCATGAGCCGCGTCGTGGCGATCGCGGCGGGCCTGAACGACCCGTCGAGCACGCGGATGCTGGCCGACCGGCTCGTCGAGTCGATCGGCCGGCAGTCCGGCGACGTCTCCGTCGAGGTGGTGTCGCTGCGCGAGCTCGCGCACGAGATCACCGACGCGGCGCTCACCGGCTTCGCCGCTCCGCGCCTGCAGGGCGTCATCGACCAGGTCGTGGCTGCCGACGGCCTCGTGGTCGTCGTGCCGATCTTCAAGGCGTCCTACCCGGGGCTGTTCAAGTCGTTCATCGACGTCCTCGACGCCGATGCGCTGATCGGCAAGCCGGTGCTGCTCGCGGCCTCAGGTGGCACCGCGCGCCACTCCTTGGCGATCGACCATGCGTTGCGTCCGCTGTTCGCGTACCTGCAGACGCTGATCGTGCCGACGGGCGTGTTCGCGTCGTCGTACGACTGGGGCACGGAGGGCGCGAACGCCTTGGGCGCCCGCGTCGACCGCGCGGCGGCCGAGCTCATCAGCCTGCTCAAGGGTGCCGGCACCGGACGGGCGCCGGATGACGAGTTCGACCTGTTCAGCGAGAGCTTCCTGAAGGCATCCAACCCCGACGCCTGAGTCGCGGGGGACTGGCGATGAGGGTTTTGGGTTGCTCCAGCAACCTGAAGCCCTCATCGTCAGTCCCGAGGGGGACGAAGGATGAGGGATGGCGGTCGCTCCAGCGACCTCGAACCCTCATCGTCGGTCCCGAGGTCGTCCAGCCCGACACCTGAGCCGCCGGCGGGCCATCCGCCTAGGGTGGAGGACGTGCCCGACGACCTCGCCTCCCGCTTCCGGCTGGCGTCCACGGGGCCGCTGCGCGAGCTCGGGCGGGGCTTCCGGCGGGTCGGTCTGCGAGCCGTCATCGCCGACACGAACCGGACGGCGACGCGTGTCGACGTGCCCGGCGAGGCGGTCGCCGAAGGTTTCACCTGGGATGCGCGCGACGGCCGTACCGACCGGTGGTGGCCGCAGGGCATCACGACGTCGGCCGACGCCTACGGGCACGAGGACACCGCGGGGACGTTCGACGGCCGGTCGGTGCTGCTGACCAGCTGGTACGCGCACGGTGCGCTCGGCCGGCGGCTGCTCGGCTCGCGCATCACGGTGGTCGCCGATGTCGAGGGCGCGGCGCCGGCGTACCGCCACGTGTGGCTGGCGGAGCCGGTCAAGATCGGTCGGGTGCACGTCCTGCGTCCCGTCCGGGTCCACGCAGGGGGCATCGTCTGGTACGGCGACCACCTCTTCGTCGCGGGCAGCGACGCGGGCATCCGGGTGTTCCGCCTGGACGACATCACCCACGTCCGCAACCGGCTGCGCTCCAGGGGCTACCGGTACGTCCTGCCGCAGGCGTCGGCCTACGCCGCCGACCAGGACGTCGACCAGCAGCCGTTGACGTACTCGTTCCTGTCGCTCGACCGCGGCCAGGACGACGACCGCCTCGTCGCCGGCGAGTACGGCACGAAGGGGAGTGGCAACCACCGGCTCGTCCGCTACCCGCTCGACCGCGACACCCAGCTGCTGCGGGGCGACGAGCGGGGCAGGTCGGTGGCGATGGAGCTGCATGACGGCCAGCCCGACCGCATGCAGGGCGCGACGCTCGTCGGCGACACCTGGGTGGTGACGGCCAGCGCCGGCGAGGGGCGCGCGGGTGACCTCTGGGTCGGCCGGCCGGGTCACCTCCGCCGGCACCGGGGCGTCCTGCCGACGGGCCCGGAGGACGTCGCTCACTGGCCGCAGCGCCGTCAGGTGTGGTCGTTGTCGGAGTGGCCCGGACGCCGCTGGGTGTTCGGGATCGACGTCGACCCGTGGATCACGGGTTGACGACCAGGTCGGCGTGCTCGCGCCGGGCGATGACCCGGCGGGCGTTCGGCTCGTCCACCTCGTCGACCCACGCCTGGGCGGCGGCCCGCTCCTTGCCGAACTTCACGTGCCGCTCGACCAGCCGCGCCCGGCGCCGGTTGTCGTCCAGGTCGACGAACCACACCTCGTCCAGCTCGGCCCGGACCGCCGGCCACGCACCGGAGTCGTCGAGCAGGTAGTTGCCCTCGGTCACGACCAGCGCGGTGTCCGGCGGCACGATGATGGCGGCGGCGATCGGCTGCTCGATCGTCCGCTCGAAGTCCGGCGCGAGCACGTCGTGGTCGACCTCGGCACGGAGGCGCCGCAGCAGTGCCAGGTAGCCGTGGACGTCGAAGGTCTCGGTGGCTCCCTTCGCCGCGAGCAGTCCGCGCTCGGTCAGCGCGGCGTCGGCGAGGTGGAAGCCGTCCATCGGCACGTGAGCCACCGCGACCCCGTCGGCACGCAGCCGCTTGACGACCTTGGCGGCCAGCGACGACTTGCCCGCCCCCGGTGCGCCGCAGATGCCGAGCAGTGCGCGACGACCCGGTGGCACCAGCCCGGCGGCACGATCGACGAGGGCGTTGAGCGAGGCGTGGTCCATCTGCGCATTCTCTCCCGGGATGCGCGTTCGGACGTGCCAGCGCTGTCCGGTAAGGTCTTCCGCGGTGGCGTGTCCGAGCGGCCGAAGGTGCAACACTCGAAATGTTGTGTGGGTTCACGCCCACCGTGGGTTCAAATCCCACCGCCACCGCACGATGAGAACCCCCGATCGTCACTGGAACGTCAGTGAGGGCGGGGGTTTTCTCGTTGGGCCAGGACGCGCAGTCCGCTCGCGAGGCGGATGATCTCCGCTGCTTGGTCAGGCCTGATCGTCGGGCGGCGGTCCCGGCCGTGGCTCTACCGCTGCATCCTCGGATCCTGGGTGGGGTCGGCGTACATGGCCGGGCACCCGTGGTCGGACGCGGCCGAGCGAAGCTCGAAGTGCCACGGCTCGTTGCCGTAGACCTGGCACAGCCCGTAGGCGGCACCGTGCCGGGACAACCACGACATGGCGTCGACGGGGCCGATGTCGACGGCGTCCCCCGACACGTGCGGGGAGGTCTCCGGGGTGGCAACCCACCGTGCGGCCTCGGACTCTGAGCCGTACGTCGAGACCGCGTCACGCAGCAGCTGGCGCTGGTAGTCCGCAGAGCGCCAGCCGCTGTTGACGTAGAGGGTGGTGTCGTCGTCGGCAGCGTCCGTCGCCGCGTCGCGCAGCGCCGTGCGGAGGTCGGGGTCGAGCTTGGCAATGGCCGTCATGCCCTCGTCGAAGACCGTCACGTCGTCGCCGACCCGGCCGTCGTCGTGGGGGCTGTCGAACGAGTCAGCCCCCATCCCCACGACGCCGGGCAACGACGCGTCCGAGGGCGTAAGGGAGCCGTAGGCGAGGAGGACGAGCAGCGCCGCGCTGGCGACCGCCAGGGCGGCCAGGACGGTCGGGCGGGCGCGGCGGCCGGGTGCCGGTGCTGTGGGGCTGTGGTTCATCGCCCCAGTCAAGAAGCTGCGGTGTTGCCGGGGCGTATGCGCTTTTGCATATGCCGGCGATATGCCGCACTCACTAGCATCGAGGGATGCGCGTGCTGGTGGTCGAGGACGAGCCCTACATGGCGGACGCCATCCGGGACGGGCTCCGCCTGGAGGCGATCGCCGCCGACATCGCCGGTGACGGCGACACCGCCCTGGAGCTGCTGAGCGTCAACGCCTACGACATCGCCGTGCTCGACCGCGACATCCCCGGACCGTCTGGCGACCAGGTCGCACAGAGCATCGTCGCCTCGGGCAGCGGGATGCCGATCCTCATGCTGACCGCTGCCGACCGGCTCGACGACAAGGCCTCCGGGTTCGAGCTCGGCGCCGACGACTACCTCACCAAGCCGTTCGATTTGCGCGAGCTCGTCCTGCGCCTCCGGGCCCTCGACCGCCGGCGCGCCCACAACAGACCACCCGTGCGGGAGGTCGCCGGTCTTCGGCTCGATCCGTTCCGCCGCGAGGTCTACCGCGACGACCGGTACGTCGCGCTCACCCGCAAGCAGTTCGCGGTGCTTGAGGTGCTGGTCGCGGCCGACGGGGGAGTGGTCAGCGCCGAGGACCTGCTCGAACGGGCGTGGGACGAGAACGCGGACCCGTTCACCAACGCCGTCCGCATCACCGTCTCGGCCCTGCGCAAGCGGCTCGGCGAGCCCTGGCTGATCGCCACCGTGCCCGGCGTCGGCTACCGCATCAGCACCCCGTCGGAGACCGGACGTGGATAGGTCCCCCGGCCTGAGCGTCCGGCTCAAGCTGACCCTCAGCTACGCCGGCTTCCTGATGATCGCGGGAGTCCTGCTGCTCGCCGTCGTGTGGGTGTTCCTCCTGCGGTACGTGCCGGACGGGACGCGATTCGAGCCAGGCCCCTTCAGCCCCAGCCGCTCCGACCTCGTGGACGCCTTCGTGCCACGAGCGGGCCAGGCCCTGGCGGTGCTGCTGGTGCTCGGGCTGGTGGGCGGATGGCTGCTGGCCGGCCGCATGCTCGCGCCCCTGACCCGCATCACGGATGCCACCCGACGCGCCGCGGCCGGATCGCTCGCCCACCGGATCCACCTGGAGGGGCGACAGGACGAGTTCCGCGCGCTGGCAGACGACTTCGACACCATGCTCGCCCGGCTCGAGGCGCACGACGCCGAGCAGCAGAGATTCGCGGCCAACGCCTCCCACGAGCTGCGCACCCCCCTGGCGATCACGCAGACGCTGCTGGAGGTGGCCCGCAACGACCCGGACCGCGACACCGGCGAGCTCGTCGAGCGCCTCCTGTTCGTCAACACCCGTGCGATCGACCTCACCGAGGCGCTGCTGCTGCTCAGCCGCGCGGACCGACGATCCTTCGCCCGCGAGCACGTCGACCTGTCCCTCACGGCCGAGGAGGCCGTCGAGACGCTCCTCCCCCTGGCAGAGGGGCGTGGGGTCACCGTCGAGACTGCCGGTGACTTCGCGCCGACCACCGGATCACACGCGCTGCTGCTGCAGATGACGACGAATCTGGTGCACAACGCGATCATCCACAACCTGCCCGAACGAGGCGCCGTGTGGGTCACCACCGGCGTGGACGACGACGCGGCGACCCTCGTCGTCGAGAACACCGGCGAGACGCTCACCCCGGGGCTGGTCGCGACGCTCACCGAGCCGTTCCAGCGCGGTTCTGAGCGCACCCGCACCGACCACGACGGGGTCGGGCTGGGACTCGCGATCGTCGAGAGCATCGTCCATGCGCACGACGGTTTGCTCACCCTCGACCACCGGGACGAGGGTGGCTTGCGGGTCGCGGTGCGACTTCCCGTCAGCCCAGAACGAGCCGGGATTGGAGACAATCTGCGGCATCGCGGGGTCAAGCGGGCTCAGGGATGAGCCGTATGGTTGAAGGACAAGGATCGTATGGCTTCGACCGGCGAGTCCTGAAAGGACTCGATTCCCCTGTTGCATTCCATCGTGCATTCTCGTGTGTTCCTCTTCCTGTCGATCGCCCTCGCCGTGGCCGTTCCAGCGTTGACGCTCCCGCACGTTCCCAGCGTCACCTGGTGGCCCGTGCTGCTCGGCCTGCTGCCCTGGGTGATCGGCAAGTACCTGCTGTGCCCCCTGCGCTGGCGGGTCCTGACGCCGTCCGACCTCAGCCGGTGGTGGTTCGTCCGGGTGAATGCCGAGGCCGAGCTGCTCGGCCTGTTCACGCCCGGACACATCGGCACCGAGGTGTGGCGCATCCGTCGTCTCAACCGCAGCGGACTCAGCGGGGCCGACGCCCTCGCGAGCGTCGGCATGGACCGCCTGGTCGGGGCCATAGGTCTCACCGCCTTCGTCGCCTTCGCCGGCTCGGCCCTGCCGACCCGGATGATCCTCGTCGCCCTCGGCGTCGCGGTGCTGGCGGTGGTTGCGGCCCTGGTGCTGCGGCGGGTCCGGCCCGACCTGATGCCGCGCCGGCCGCTGCCTCCGCCCAAGGCACTGGCCCATGCGTTGGTGCTGTCCGCCGCCTACCAGCTGTCGACCGCCGCTCTGCTGCTCGGAGCGGTGTCGGCCACCGGTCACCCGATCTCCCCACTGGCACTGCTGGGTGCGTTCGGTGCCAGCCAGCTGGCCGGGGCCGTGCCGGGGCCGAACGGCGCCAGCCCGAAGGACGTCGCGCTCATCGTGGCGCTCGTGGCGCTGGGCATGCCGTGGGTCGCCGCTGCCGGTGCCGTCACCTTGAAGGCCTGCCTGGCCTGGCTGCCCGCGCTGGCGCTCGGTGGCGTCAGCCTGCTCGCGAACCGCCGCGCCTCACGGCGCATCGCGGCCCTTCCGGCCTGAAGCCGCTGCGTCGACCTGGTCGACATGCCGTCCTGCGGTGTGGAAGATGGAGACAAGCCGGGACCAGCGTCCGGCATCCGAGTCGGGGTCGGTTGGTCTCGTTCCATTGACGACCGGACGCGGCATGCTCAAAATGGACGCAGCGCAGGCTCCCCGGGTCACTGCGTCCTGGATCGCGGGGCAGGTCGGCCTGATACTCCTGCTGGTCGTCGTGTACTTCGGGGTGCGCGGCCTGACCGTGGGGTCGTCGGCCGACGCCGTCGCGAACGCCGACCGCATCCTCGAGCTGGAGAAGCGGCTCAACATCGACGTCGAAGGTTGGATGCAGACGCTCATCACGCATGCGGGCGGCTTGGCGACGGTCGGCAACTGGGTCTACATCTGGGGCCACTGGCCGGTCATCATCGCCACGATGGTCTGGCTGGTGGCGCGGCACAGCGACATCT
>JAOPWZ010000060.1 GCA_025965435.1 Aeromicrobium sp. | reverse complement strand
TCGTCGCCCTTGTCGAGACCTTCCCAGATGTCCTTGCACTCCGGGCACAGCGGAAAACGCTCCGGATCGCGGCTGGGCGTCCACACCTTGCCGCACAGCGCGATGACCGGGGTGCCCATGACCATGGCCTCGGTCAGCTCGTCCTTGGGGACGTAGTGCGAGAAGCGTTCGTGGTCACCTTCCTCCGTCCGCTGGTCGACGCGCTCGTCGGTGCGCTCGACGAGAGCTGTCTGCGAACCACGCTGGAAGAAAGCCACGTGCCGAGTCTAACGACTCGTCCTCAGTTGGCCGAGGGGTCGTCGGGGAATGTCGTCCAGAATCTGACGTCGTCGTCCTGACGACGCAGCACCTCACGCCACAGCATCTCCGGGCGTGGCGAGATGAGGTCGCCGTCCTGCGCCTCCAGCACGAGCCAGGCGCCCTCGGCGACCTCGGCCTCGAGCTGCCCGGGACCCCAGCCCGCATAGCCGGCGAAGACCCGTAGACCGGCCAACGACCCGCCCGTCGGCACGGGTCCCTCGAGATCGACCAGTCCGACCCGGCCGGCCATCTGACGCCAACCCGCCGGGGGCGCGGCATCGGTGACGACGCCCAGGGCGAGCGCCGAGTCCATCCCGACCGGCCCGCCGTCGAAGAGGCACACCGGCGCGTTGACGAGCTCGGCCCAGTCGGGCAGGACGTCCTCGACATCGGACTCGAGCGGACGGTTGACGATGACCCCGAGGGCCCCGTCGACGTCGTGGTCGAGCAGGAACACGACGCTGCGCAGGAAGGGCCCCGACTCGATCGCCGGGGTCGCGACCAGCAACGTCCCGCTCAACGCCTCCATTCATCTATCATGCCCCGGACCCGCGTCCTGTGGGAATGAGCACCGTGCGGCCTATGATTCCCTGCATGTCCGACGAAGCGGCCTCCGCCGAGGAGTTCACGGTCGACGAGCTCGCGGCCCGCGCCCAGATGACCGTCCGCAACGTGCGGGCCTACGCCGGACGCGGCCTGATCGAGGCGCCCCGCCTGGCCGGTCGCACCGGGTACTACAACCGCGAGCACCTGCAGCGGCTGCAGCTCATCCGCCAGCTGCTCGAGCGTGGCTTCACCCTCGCCGCGGTCGAGAAGGCCATCCAGGGCACGCCGCACAAGGCGGCCGGTCACACGCTCGACCTGATGACGATCCTGGACCTGCCCGACGAGGGCGAAGCCGAGATCATGCCGCGCGAGGATCTTGCGGCGCTGGCCGGCGTCGAGCGCGATGACGCGCTGATCGAGTCGCTGGTGGGCCTCGGACTGGTCGAGAAGCTCGACGGGGACCGCGTGCGCCTCGTGGAGCCGGCGGTCGTCCGCGCTGGGGCCGCCGCCGTCACGATGGGCCTCGCGCCCGAGACCGTGATCGGCCTTTTCCCGATCCTGCAGCGCCACCTGCGCGTCATCACCGACACCTTCGTGCGCGATGTCGTGGCCGAGCTGATCCAGCCGTTCATCGATGCGGGATTCCCCGAGGACGACTGGGAGCGCATCATCTCCCTGGTCGACGGCCTGCTCCCGATCGCGAGCCAGGTGACGCTGGGCATCTTCCGCAGCGAGTTCCGTCAGTCGATCGACGTCGAGATCGGTGAGCAGATCACGGGCCTCGCCTCGGAGGGGCGGTAGACCCCGAGAACGGGGTCCGGTCAGGCAGCGATGACGCCGCGCAGGCGGGCGATGAGCCCGGCACGGGGCTGGTCGACGGCGACCGGCGGAGCGTCGGCCGCGGTGGAGCGTGCGGTGTCCTGGATGCGCTGGCCGTGGACCCGCAGGTCCGCGGCGTTGACCGGGACCCCGGCCGACATCGCCAGGTACGCCAGCTCCTTCGCGATCGCCTTGCGGAGCGCCGGCTCGTCGCGGTGGGCGTCCAGCAGCGCGCGGGCGCCGGGCAGGTCGGCGGCGGTGGTGACCCAGGCCGTGATCGGCACGAGGCCGGGCGAGACCGAGTCCTCCTCCAGCAGACGGTCCATCTGTCCGCTGAGGCGCTGGAACCAGGCCATCTGCAGCTCGAACAGCGCGTCGGTCTCGGTCGGGAACGCCTCGCGAGCTCCGTCGAGGGTGTCGAGCAGCTCGGTGAGCGTGATGTCGCGCTGCCGGTCGGCCACCGCGAGCATCTCGCGCAGAACGACCTTGCGACGGTGGTATGCATCCCAGGTCATGGGCGTGCCTTTCTGGTCCGTTCGGACCGAGTTCCATACTCTCGGTACGTACTCTCAGTATGTTCCAGACCGACGGTATTGCCAACCGCCCGCTCTGTGATTCGGGGCACGCGGCGCGGGTCACCGTAGACTTGCCCCCATGTCCCATCCCGCCCGCGTGACGAAGAGTGTCCTGCGCACCGCCCGCAAGACCACCAAGACCTCTCGGCGCCAGGACTACTCGTCCAGCACGAAGCGGGCCCTGCTCGACAGTGCGACGAAGCTGTTCACCGACCACGGCTACGCGGGGACGTCGCTCGACGAGGTCGTCGCCGCCGCACGGGTCACCAAGGGCGCGCTGTACCACCACTTCCCGAGCAAGCTCGCGCTGTTCGAGAACGTCTTCCTGCGGGTGCAGGACTCGACGACGGCCGAGATCGAGAAGGCCATCAACGCCTCCAAGGACCCGTGGGAGCGGGCGCAGATCGGCCTGGCGAAGTTCCTCGAGGTGTGCCGCCAGCCCGAGTTCCGGCGCATCTGCATGCAGGAGGGGCCCGTCGCGCTCGGCCACGAGCGGTGGCAGGAGGCCGAGAAGGCCTCCTCCTACGGCATCGTGCAGCACATCGTCGACGACCTGCTCGCGGATCTCGGCGGCGTCGACGGGCTCGGGGATGCCTTCTCGGCGGTCTTCTACGGGGCGATCAGGTCGGCCTCGGAGTACGTCTCCGACGCGGAGGACCCGGACGCGGCCAGCGACGACGTGCAGGCCACGATCGGGGCCCTGCTCGCGGGCCTGCGGATGCTGCCGACGGTCTGAACCGCCGGCAGCGGGCCGTCAGCCGAGGGTGACCGAGCCGGCGCCCTTGGGCACCAGCTCGATGAACGCCTTGCCGGGGGCCACCGTGTAGGCCGAGCCGTCCGCGGCCTTGAACGTCAGCGGCTCGTCGAGGCTCGGCTTCTTCCACGTGACGGTGTCGACCTGGTTGCCGTGGAACACCATGGCCTCGCCGCTGCCCTCGAACACGGTCTCGGGGACCGGGTTGCCGGCCGGGTCGGTGTATCCGGCGTCGCCCACCTTGGCGAACACCACGATCATGGAGTCGGCCTTGAAGTCCTTGCCGGGCGAGGCGTGCCCGTTGGTGCGGACCCACTTGTTGCCGTCCAGCTTCCACGACGTCGAGGTCGAGCTCGAGAACCGCACCGTGGCGGCGGTGGCGGTCTTGCCGGTCGGCGCGGCCGGCGCCGCATCGACCGCGGCCCACGGCAGGTAGGGGCCGTGGATCTTGCTGCGCTTGGCCCGCTTGGCGACGGTCTTGAGGTTGATCAGGCGGTTGTAGGGGCGGTACTTCGCGGGGTCGCTGCTGAAGCCGGCCGATCCTGCGTCCTCGGAGAACACCTTGATACCGGCGTTCTCGACCTTGTTGTACGCACCGCTGGCACCACCGGATGCCACGAGCTGGCCTCCCACGGGTCCGGCGATGCCGATGTCGCTGGTGCGCAACGACCGCACGTGGCCGACCTTCGACGGCAGGCTGGAGTAGAAGAAGGCCGCCAGGCGGGTCAGGCCACCCTCGACGAGCTCCTCCATGACCAGGTCGGCCTTCTCCAAGCCGTACTGCGGTGCGCCGGCCGCGGTGTTCTCGATCTTCACGACGAAGACCGGGTTGTCCGGGCGTCCCTTGCTCATCGCCTGACCCGTCAGGGGCGAGATCTCGACCACCTTGGCCGGCGTCGCCTGCGAGACCTCGGGCGTCGTGGTCTTCGGGGAGTCGTCCGACGCAGACGAGCAGGCGGACAGGGTGAGGGCAGCGGTCGACACCGCTGCGACGAGACGCAGCTTCATGCGGCCAGCATGCCGCACGGCTGGGCAGGCGCTGCGGTGCGACACCCCGTCAGCCGTTCTTGGGCTTGCGGAACCCTGCGTCTTCGGCCGCTCGGGCGTCGGTGAACCAGAGCGCCGCCGTCGTCCGGGCATAGGCGGGGCTGGACGGCGCGTGGTAGATCTTCGAGCCACGACTGACCTTGACGACGTGGGCGGCCGAGGGTGCCGCTCCCCCGGGCAGGGGCAGCGCGGATCCGGGGTGGGGGCCAGGCGTGACGACTGGCTCGGGCTCGGGTGCGGGTTCGGGTTCTTCCTCGGGGTCCGGCTCCACCGCCGGGACCACGACGGACGTGTCCGCGGTCGCGCCCGTCCTCCTGCGGAGCAGGAGCTCGCGGGTCATCCAGCCGAGCGCGAAGGCGAGCACCGCGGTCAGCAGCAACCACACGACGATCTCGCCGATCGTGTAGCCGGACATGCTCAGATCCCCGCTCGGGGGGCCACGACGAGGGAGTCGACGAGCCGGAGGTCGGCCAGCTGGTCCTGGACCCGCCGGACGACCCGGGCGTGAGCGCCGGAGGCGTCGACCTCGCCCCCGAGCCGCACCGTGCCGTCACCGGGAATCTCCAGCTCGAGACCACGGACGCCCGCAACGATCTCGAGCACGGCCGGCAGCGCCGCGGCCCACGAGGCCTCGTCCACCGACCGATCGACCGTGACGTCGCCGGTGACCATGATGCGCAGCGTCGTCGCCACGGCGACCTTGATCGCGGCCGCGTCGTCGGGTGACGAGACGGCGCCGCTGATCTCGACGTCGTCGCCGGAGCGATCGAGCTCGAATCGCGAGACGCCGGGGATCGGGTCGTCATCGACCACGACGGGCTCGACGCGCCGCACACCGGGCAGCGCAGCGACGAGCGTGGTCGCCAGCCGTGACTCGACGTCGTTGCCCCCGCTCAGCGCCGCCTCACGGCCGTGGAACTCGACGGCCACGTCCTCGAGGCCGGCCGCGGTCAGGGCGCTCCGGGACCGGTCGTGCAGATCGCCGGCGACGGCCCGCGTGCCCATGATCGATCCGGCTGCGATGACAGCGACGAGGGCGACGACCACCACGGCGATGGCACGTTTGAGGGCGCGGTCAGACACGTCCGGAGATCCCCCTGGGTCGAGCGGCACGGCGAGCCCCCAGCCTATCCGTTGTCGCCAGGGCCGGATCGACTGTCTCGAGCGCATGTCGGTGCCGGCTGGGACCATGGACACATGACCCGAGCGCTGGATCGATTCGCCCCCGCGACGCAGGCGTGGTTCAGCGAGTCGTTCGCCGGCCCGACCCCCGCCCAGGAGGGTGCGTGGCAGGGCGTCCAGGGCGACGACCACGTGCTGGTGGTGGCCCCGACCGGCTCAGGCAAGACGCTCGCCGCGTTCCTGTCGGCGATCGACCGGCTCATGCATGCCGAGGAGTCCCCCGCCGACGACGCACCCGGCACCCGCGTGCTCTACATCTCGCCCCTGAAGGCGCTCGCCGTCGACGTCGAGCGCAACCTGCGCTCTCCCCTGGTCGGCATCACCCAGGCGGCGGCCCGCCGCGGCGACACGTTCCGTGAGGTCACGGTCGGCGTCCGCTCCGGCGACACGTCGCAGCGCGACCGCCGGGCGCTCGTCACCCGGCCGCCCGACATCCTCATAACGACCCCCGAGTCGCTGTTCCTCATGCTCACGTCCGCCGCCCGCGAGACGCTCCGCACCGTCGACACCGTCATCATAGACGAGATCCACGCCGTCGCGGGCACCAAGCGCGGCGCCCATCTCGCGGTGTCGCTCGAGCGCCTCGACGGGCTGCTCGACCATCCCGCCCGGCGTATCGGCCTCAGCGCCACGGTCCGCCCGCACGACGAGGTCGCGCGGTTCCTGGCCGGCTCCGCGCGGGTCCAGGTCGTCGCGCCGGAGGCCGCGACGCGTCTGGCCCTCGAGATCGAGGTGCCGGTCGACGACATGACCCAGATCCCCGGGCTGCCCCGCGACGAGGGCAGCGGCGCCCGGGCGCTGGTCGACGACGACCAGCCACGCGGCAGCATCTGGCCCCACGTCGAGAAGGCCGTCATGCACCGCGTGCTCAAGCACCGGTCGACCATCATCTTCGTCAACTCCCGCGGGGTGGCCGAGCGGCTGACGGCCCGGCTCAACGAGGCGTACGCGGAGCACCTCGGCGTCGGCGACGACGCGCCGGCGTCCCGGCCACCGGCCCAGCTCATGGGTGGCAGCGCCCAGGCCGACGGGGCCGAGCCGGTGCTGGCACGGGCGCACCACGGGTCCGTCAGCAAGGAGCAGCGGTCCCTCATCGAGGAGGAGCTCAAGTCCGGGCGCCTGCGCTGTGTCGTGGCCACGTCGAGCCTCGAGCTCGGCATCGACATGGGCGCCGTCGATCTCGTCATCCAGGTCTCGTCGCCACCGTCGGTGGCCAGCGGCCTGCAGCGGGTGGGCCGGGCCGGCCACCAGGTGGGCGAGATCTCGCAGGGCGTCACCTACCCGACCTCGCGTCCTGACCTGCTCGGCTCGGCCGTCACGACGTCCCGGATGCAGCAGGGGCTGATCGAACGTCTCGACGTCCCCGCCAACCCCCTCGACATCCTGGCCCAGCAGACCGTCGCGGCGACCGCCCTGGAGGCGCTCGACGTCGAGGAGTGGTTCGACACCGTCCGCCGCAGCGCGCCCTTCGCGACGCTGCCCCGCTCGGCCTACGACGCGACGCTGGACCTGCTGTCCGGCCGCTACCCCTCCGACGAGTTCGCCGAGCTGCGCCCCCGCCTGGTCTGGGACCGCGACGCCGGCACCCTGACCGGCCGACCCGGCGCGCAGCGCCTGGCCGTGACCAGTGGCGGCACGATCCCCGACCGGGGCATGTTCTCGGTCAACCTGGCCGCCGGCACCGACGAGCAGTCGGGCAGCCGCAAGGTCGGCGAGCTCGACGAGGAGATGGTCTACGAGTCGCGCATCAACGACGTCTTCGCCCTCGGCGCCACGAGCTGGCGCATCCAGGAGATCACCCACGACCGGGTCAACGTCGTCCCGGCCTTCGGGCAGCCCGCTCGCCTGCCGTTCTGGAAGGGCGACGCGATCGGACGCCCCTACGAGCTCGGCGAGGCGATCGGGGCGTTCGTGCGGGAGACGTCGGCCCTGGCACCCGACGCACTGGCCGCGCGCACGGCCGCGCTGGGGCTCGACCGTCGCGCCGCCGACAACCTCGGCGCCTACCTGCGCGACCAGAAGGAGGCGACGGGGCAGGTCCCGTCCGACCGCACCCTGCTGGTCGAGCGGTTCCGCGACGAGCTGGGCGACTGGCGGGTCGTCCTGCACTCCCCCTTCGGCCGGCGGGTGCATGCCCCCTGGGCGCTGGCCGTCGGCGCGCGGATCATCGAGCGCTACGGCATGGACGGCTCGGTCGTGGCCAGCGACGACGGCATCGTCGCTCGCGTCCCCGACACCGAGAGCGAGCCGCCGGGCGCCGAGCTCTTCGTCTTCGAGACCGACGAGCTCGACAAGATCGTGACCGAGGAGGTCGGCGGATCGGCGCTGTTCGCGTCCCGGTTCAGGGAGTGCGCGTCGCGCGCGCTGCTCCTGCCGCGCCGCAATCCCGGCTCGCGGGCGCCGCTGTGGCAGCAGCGACAGCGGTCCGCGCAGCTGCTCGACGTCGCGCGCAAGTACCCGACCTTCCCGATCCTGCTCGAGACGGCCCGCGAGTGCCTGCAGGACGTCTACGACCTTCCGGCCCTCACCGCCCTGTCGAAGCGCATCGCCTCGCGCGAGGTGCAGATCGCCGAGGTCACCACCGAGCGAGCCTCGCCCTTCGCCCAGAACCTGCTGTTCGGCTACGTCGCCGCCTTCCTCTACGAGGGCGACACCCCCCTGGCCGAGCGTCGGGCGTCCGCCCTGATGCTCGATCCCACCCTGCTGGCCGAGCTGCTGGGGCGCGCCGAGCTGCGCGAGCTGCTCGACCCCGCCGTGCTCGAGCACACCGAGCGTGAGCTGCAGCGGCTCACCGACGACCGGCTCGCCAAGGACGTCGAGGGGGTCGCCGACCTGCTGCGCCTGCTGGGGCCCCTCTCGACCGGCGAGGTGCAGGCGCGGGTGCAGCCCGATCTGCGCGAGCAGGCCACCGGCTGGCTGGCCGAGCTGCAGACGGCGCGTCGTGCGATCGAGGTGGCGGTGGCCGGTGACGTGCGCTGGGCCGTGGTCGAGGACGCCGGACGCTTGCGTGACGCGCTGGGCGTCGTCGTGCCCCTCGGCGTCTCCGAGGCGCACCTGGCCGTCGTCGCCGATCCCCTGTTGGACCTCGTGTCCCGTCACACCCGTACCCACGGCCCGTTCACCAGCGCCGACGTGGCCACCCGATTCGGCATCGGGGTCGCCATCGCCGACCAGGTGCTGCGCCGCCTGTCCCGCGACGGCCGGCTCACCGAGGGCGAGTTCCGGCCGCAGGCCACCGGCAGCGAGTGGGTCGAGCCCGGCGTCCTGCGCCGGCTGCGGTCCCGCTCGCTCGCCGCCGCGCGGCAGCAGGTCGAGCCCGTCGAGCCGTTGACCTACGCCCGCTTCCTCCCGGCGTGGCAAGGGGTCGGCGGCAACATCCGCGGGGCGGAGGGCGTCCTCGCCACGATCGACCAGCTCGCGGGTCTCGCCCTCCCCGCGTCGGCGTGGGAGTCGCTGGTCCTGCCGGCGCGTGTCCGCGACTACTCCCCCGCGATGCTCGACGAGCTCACCTCCGCCGGCGAGGTCGTGTGGTCGGGCGCCGGGAGCCTGCCCGGCAACGACGGCTGGGTGCAGCTGCACCCCGCCGACTTCGTGCTGCGGGCCGCCGGAGCCCAGGCGGCCGGCCCACCCGATCCCGACTCGGTGCACGCCGCGATCACGACCGCTCTCGACGGCGGCGGGGCGTTCCTGTTCCGCCAGCTGGCCGAGGCGCTCGCCGCCCAGGACCCCGACGGCGCCGAGCACACCGACGTCGCCGCCGCCCTGTGGGACCTCGTCTGGTCGGGGCGGGTCAGCAACGACACCTTCGCGCCCGTCCGCACCCTGGTGGGGCGCGGCGGCGCCCACCGCACGACCCGGCCGGCGCCACGGGCGCGTCTCCACGGCCGCCGGGTGCGGTCCCCGCGCGTCGCGTCGCAGGGACCGCCGACGGTCAGCGGACGCTGGTTCTCCCTGGCCGAGACCGCCGGCGACCCAACGAGCCTGCAGCTCGCCCGCACCGAGGCGCTCGTCGGGCGCTACGGCGTCGTCACCCGCGGATCGGTCATGGCCGAGCAGACACCCGGCGGCTTCGCCGGGGTCTACCGGGTGCTGCGCGAGCTCGAGCAGACCGGTGCCGTGCTGCGCGGCTACTACATCGAGACGCTCGGGGCGGCCCAGTTCGGTGCGCCGGCCACCGTCGACCGCATGCGGGCCCACCTCATCGAGGACGACCGCCCCACCGACGCCCCCGCGCTGACGCTCGCGGCGACCGATCCCGCCAATCCGTACGGGGCCGCTCTCCCCTGGCCCGAGCGGGCCACCGACGACGAGGGAACACGCCACCGCCCGGCCCGCAAGGCCGGCTCGATCGTCGTGCTGCACGACGGCCGCCTCGTCCTCTACCTGGAACGCGGCGGCAAGAAGGCCCTGGTGTTCGACGACGACCCGGCCCGGCTGGCCGCCGCCGCCCGGTCGCTCGTCTCGACCGTGCGGGCGCGACGCATCAGCCGACTCACGATCGAGTCGGCCGGCGGGCAGCCCGTGTCCACCTCACCGCTCGGCGAGGCGCTGCTGGCGGCCGGCTTCGAGCGCAGCATCAAGGGCGTGCGGCTCGATGCCTGAGCACCTCCCGGCCAGCTGCCCTAGGCGTCGTCATGCCTGAGGGAGACACCGTCTGGCGAACCGCCCATCACCTGCACGAGGCGCTGGCCGGCCGCGAGCTGCTGCGCACCGACTTCCGGGTGCCGGCGTTCGCGACGGTCGATCTGTCGGGCGAGGTCGTCGACGAGGTCGTCAGCCGCGGCAAGCACCTGCTGATCCGCACGCCCCGGCACTCGATCCATTCGCACCTCAAGATGGAGGGTGCCTGGCACGTCTACCGCCTCGGCAGCGACTGGCGCCGCCCCGGCCACTCCGCGCGGGCCGTGCTCGAGAACGACGAGTGGCAGACGGTCGGCTACTCCCTCGGCATCCTGGAGGTCCTCGACCTCGCCGACGAGGAGTCCGTCGTCGGGCACCTGGGTCCTGACCTGCTCGGGCCCGACTGGGACATCGACGAGGCCGTCCGGCGCACCGGCAGCGACCCGGATCGTCCGGTCTTCCTGGCACTGCTCGACCAGCGCAACCTGGCCGGCTTCGGCAACGAGTACGTCAACGAGCTCTTGTTCATCCAGGGGCTGCGCCCGACCCGTCCGGTCGGCGAGGTGGCCGACCTGCAGCGGGTCATCTCGCGCGGCCGGCGCATGCTCGACCTCAACAAGTCACGCATCGAGCGCTCGTTCACCGGCAGCGCACGCAGCGGCGAGGAGCGCTGGGTCTACCGCCGCGAGCGCGGCCGGTGCCGACGCTGCGGCACCCGCATCCTCACCGGCACGCTGGGCGACCGGCCGACGGCGGAGCGCAACACCTTCTGGTGCCCGCACTGCCAGACCTGACCCGCTCGGGTCAGGCCGGCACGGCGACCGTGGCCGGAGCGAACACCATGGCCTCGTCGAGATCGGTCCGCTTCATGTCACGTGCGTCGAGGAACCAGTTCTGCCGGATCGTCCACGGAGAGCTCGTGCCCTGCTGGGGCAGGAGGCCGGCGACGCGCGTGACATAGCCCGAGGTGAGGTCCAGGATCGGCGCGGACTCACCCGACGCCCCCTGCGGGTCGGGCATCCCGGAGGCGTACCCGTTCTGGTCGAGGTGGTTGATGAACCGGCAGACGTACTGCGACGACAGGTCGGCCCGCAGGGTCCACGACGAGTTGGTGTACCCGACGCACCAGGCGAAGTTCGGCATGCCGCTGAACATCAGCCCCTTGTAGACGTACAGGTCGTGCGGGTCGATCGCGCGACCGTCCACCTCGAAGTCGATCTGCCCCATGGCGACGACCTGCAAACCCGTCGCCGTCACGACGATGTCGGCGTCGAGGTGCCGCCCGGAGTCCAGCTCGATGCCGGTGGGGCTGAACGACGCGATCGTGTCGGTGACGACCGACGCCGAGCCATGGCGGATCGCCCGGAAGAGGTCGCCGTCCGGGACGACGCACAGCCGCTGGTCCCAGGGGTCGTAGCGCGGCGTGAAGTGGGCCATGTCGGCGCCCGCAGGGAGCTGCTTCCTGGCGCGGGCCAGCAGCAGCTTCTTCGCCACCGCAGGGAAGCGGCGACAGAACAGGTAGAAGCCGATCGTGACCGAGGCGTTCTTGCGCCGGATGACGCGGTGCGCCAGCCCGTCGGGCAGCACCTTGCGCAGCAGGGCGGCGACCGGGTCCTGGCCGGGCAACGACGTCACGTACGTCGGCGAGCGCTGCAGCATCGTGACGTGCGAGGCCGTGTCGGCCATCGACGGGATCAGCGTGACCGCCGTGGCCCCGCTGCCGATCACCACGACGTCCTTGCCGGCGTAGTCGAGATCGTCGGGCCAGAACTGCGGGTGCACGACCTGCCCCTCGAACGAGTCCAGTCCGGGGAAGTCCGGGGTGTACCCGGTGTCGTAGCTGTAGTAGCCGCTGCACAAATACAGGAAGGAGGCCGTCTGCACGACCGTCTCGCCGCCGACGATCGACGTCACGGTCCACCGGGCGTCCTCTGACGACCACGCGGCACGCTGCACGCGATGGCCGAAGCGGATGTGCTCGGCGATGCCGAACTCGTCGGCCGCCTCCTGGATGTACCCGCGGATGTCGTCTCCGTCCGCGATCGACTTGCGGTTCGTCCACGGCTTGAACGAGTAGCTCAGGGTGTACATGTCGGAGTCCGAACGGATGCCCGGGTAGCGGAACAGGTCCCACGTGCCACCGACGGCCTCGCGCGACTCGAGGATCGCGTAGGTCTT
>JAOPWZ010000054.1 GCA_025965435.1 Aeromicrobium sp. | reverse complement strand
GGTACTCGTCCTTGTGCTCCAGGTCCGTCGCGACCGGAATGATCTCCTTCTCCACGAACTGACGCACCAGCTTCAGGATCTCGGTCTGGTCCTCGGTGAGACCTTCAGTGCTGACAAGACGACCCATCGTGCGCTCCTCCATCGTGGTGCGGGCGGCCACGTGGTCGTGGCGGCCCGGTGCTGCCGATCGCTCGACGCGGCTCAGCCGAACAGTGCGTCGAACCGCCAGTCGAGCACGTCAGTGTCGGGGCGCGACGCGTGCGACGAGACGACGCGCGCCCGCAGGCCCGCGACCAGGCGGCCGTCCGTCTCGTCCACCGTCTCGACGGTGATCGTGGTGCGCAGGGTGTCGCCCTCGTGCACCGGCCCGATGTGGTCGCAGGACTCCCATCCGATAACCGTGACCAGCGACGGCAGCGCCCGCACCACCTGGTGCAGCGCGATACCGATGCTGTGCCCCCCGTAGACGAGGCGTTCGCCGCGGTACTGCTCGTCGTGATGGACCTTGGCCACGTTCTGCGTCAGTCGCGCCAGCTCGGGCGCCGATGACACGACATCCCCGCCCGAGACCCGGTACTCGTCGCCGACGACGAACGACGGTCGTCCCCACCGCGCCCGCACCGGGGCCAAGTCCCACGCCGGCACCCGGCTGACCGTCGTCGGCGCAGCTACAACGTCCCAGGAGCCGCGCGGCGCCTGGTCGGGCCCCTGGGTGCGGGCGGCGATCATGGCGCAGCGCCGGTAGTCCAGCACGGTGCGCCCCTCCTGGTCCGTCGTCACGATGCGCAGCAGGGCCAGGCCCGACGGATCGCGTCCGGTCCTGGTGCGGTTGCCACGTAGGGCTTCGACCGTCGTGACGGTCGAGAGGGTGTCGCCGATGCGCGGCGCGCGGTGCAGCACGAGGTCGCGGTAGTACAGGTTCGCCACCACCGTGTGGGTCGCAGGCGTGGACTGCCCGATCGACACGTCCCACACCACCGCGGGAGACACGAGGCGACCGCCGGGACCGGCCACCGCGCTGCTGAGCGTCTCGTCGAGGGTGACGACGAGGCGGTTGCCAACGATCGCCTGGTGCGCTGCCGCGACCCCGCTCGTGAGCGTAACGGCCGGCGAGCCGGCGAAGACCAGTCCGAGCTCGAGGTCCTCGAAGTACGGACCGTCGACGAGATGCACCGTCATCGCGCCGCCCTGGTCGCACGCCCGATGACCTGACGCGCCGACTCGACCACGGGCCGGTCGAGCATGACGCCCTCCAGACCCACGGTGCCGGCGCCCGAGGCGAGCGCGGTGTCGAACGCGGCGACGACGGCCTGCGCGCGCTCCACCTGCTCGGCCGTCGGGGTGAACGCCGCATTGACGTCCGCGACCTGGCCGGGATGGATGACCCACTTGCCGTCGAATCCCATGGCCGCCGCGTGGACGTCGGCCGCCACGCAGGCGTCGCGATCGCGGAAGTCGAACCACGGCCCGTCGATCGGGGCGACGCCCGCGGCACGTGTCACGACGACCACACGGTCCTGCACCGAGAGCCAGGCGGGGTTCGCTGGTCGTCCAACCGGACGCCGCAGGTCGACGGCCAGGTCGGCGTAGCCGATGACCACCGACACGATCCGGTCGCTTGCAGCGAGCAGGTCCGGCAGGTCGCGCACCCCCAGCGCCGTCTCCACCAGAGCCTGGATGCCGAGCGGCACGCCCCCCAGCACGGCGTCGAGCTCGATGAGATCGGCGGCGCGTTCTGTCTTCGGCACCACGACGTCGCGCAGGCCGGGCGCCGACGCGCCGAGAGCCGAGAGATCATCGCGCCACCACGGGCTGCCGACCGCGTTGATGCGCACCGTCGCGCGGCCGAGAGTCGCCTCGCCGGCTTCTGCCAAGAAGTCGGCGACCGTGTCGCGGGCTGCGATCTTGCGAGCCGGTGCCACAGCATCCTCCAGATCGATCACGACCTGGTCGGCGTCCGACGCGAACGCCTTGTGCAGCTTCGCGGGCTCGTCGCCCGGCACGCACAGCGCAGATCGCGGAGCGGGTCTGCGGCCGTCGTCCGTCATGCAGAGTGATCCTCATCAGCGTCTCGAATGTGCGGCCAAACTATCGCGGCCGACCCGGTCTCGTCAAAGGTCGACAGCCGAGCCGCACCGTGACGCCATTGACATCCCCTTTACCCTCGATCACTATGGCCGTACAAAGTTGGAGGTTGTCATGTTCACCGCTCAAGCCCATCCTGGCGCTCGTCCGTTGGAGGGGCTCCGTATCGTCGAGGTGTCGAGCTTCGTCGCGGCTCCCCTCGGAGGCATGACCTTGGCTCAGCTGGGCGCCGACGTCGTGCGCGTCGACCCCCTCGGCGGGGCTCCCGACACCTCCCGGTGGCCGCTCACCGTCAACGCCGCCAGCCTCTACTGGGCGGGGCTCAACAAGGGCAAGCGTTCCTTCGAGGTCGACTTCCGCTCGCAGGCGGGACGCGACCTGGTCCGCTCACTGGTCGTCGGTGCCGGCGAGACAGGCGGGATCCTGTTGACCAACGCCGTCGGCCGCGACTGGCTGTCGTACGAGTCGTTGGCCCGGCTACGGCCCGACCTCGTCCACCTGCAGATCGAGGGCAAGCACGACGGTTCCCCCGCCGTCGACTACACGGTCAACGCGGCGGTCGGCTTTCCGCTCGTGACCGGCCCCGAGGGCCTGGCCGATCCGGTCAACCACGTGCTCCCCGCCTGGGACATCGCATGCGGCCTGTACGCGTCGATCGCGATCCTGGCTGCCGAGCGCCACCGTCGCACCAGCGGCGAGGGATCGCAGATGCGCGTCGCCCTGCAGGACGTCGCGCTCGCGATGGCCGGCAACCTCGGGTTCCTGGCCGAGGCACAGATCAACAAGGTCGACCGCAAGCGCATCGGTAACTACCTGTACGGCGGCTTCGCCCGCGACTTCACCACGAACGACGGCAGGCGGGTCATGGTCGTCGTCCTCACCCGGCGGCACTGGACTGACCTCCTCGGCGCCACGGGTCTCGGCGACGTCGTAGCGGCCCTCGAGACGTCGCTCGGCGCCGACTTCACCACCGAGGACGATCGCTTCGAGTACCGCGAGGCGCTCGCCGGCCTGTTGCAGCACTGGTTCTCCCAGCGGACCCTCGACCAGGCCACGACGGCGCTGGACGGCGGCGCCTACCTCTGGTCGGTCTACCGGACCTTCGTCGAGGTTGTCGGTGGCGCTGAGGGCGATCTCCGCGACAACCCGATGATCGGTGAGATCGACCAGCCCGGCGTAGGCGTCCACCTGGCGCCCGGCTCACCCATCACCTTCGGGGCTCGCGGCACCCGAGCCGAGGTGGCCCCCGCCCCTCGGCTCGGCGAGCACACCGAGGCCCTTCTGCACGACGTGCTCGGCCTCGGAGACGGCGTCGTCGCCGGCCTGTTCGCCGACCGTGTCGTTGCCGGGCGGCAGGCTCATCACGACCTCACCACAGACAGGAACGCATCGTGATCGACACCGACTGCTTCATCGACGGACACGTCGTGAAGACCGCCGACACCTTCGACGTGCTCGATCCGTCGACCGGGCAGGTCTTGGCAGCCGTGTCGCGTGGCGGGAAGGCCGAGATCGACCTTGCCGTCGACGCGGCGTCCCGGGCGGCGAGGAACTGGGCACGGCTCAGTGCACGCGAGCGCGCCCAGCACCTGCGGGCCGTCGGCGATGCCCTGTCGGCCCGCTCCGAGGAGCTGGCGATGCTCGAGAGCAAGGACACGGGCAAGCCGCTGGCGCAGGCTCGCGCCGATGCATCGGTCGCCGTGCAGTACTTCCAGTTCTACGCCAACGCGGTCGAGCAGTTCTTCGGCGACGTCATCCCCTCCCTGCCCGACGTCATCGCCTACACCCATCAGGTGCCGTTCGGGATCACGGGCCACATCATCCCCTGGAACTACCCGATGCAGATCGCCTGCCGGACGTTCGTGCCCGCCTTGGCGGTCGGCAACTGCGCCGTCGTCAAGCCCGCCGAGGAGGCTCCGCTGTCGGTCCTGGCCATCGCCCGGATCGCCTACGAGGCTGGCCTGCCCGCAGGCGTCCTCAACGTGGTGCCGGGCCTCGGCATCGAAGCAGGTGCCGCGCTCTCGTCGCACACAGGCATCAACCACCTCTCGTTCACCGGATCGGTGCCCATCGGCGCGACGATCGCGGCGGCGGCCGCCGCCAACGTCATCCCCGTGGCTCTCGAGCTGGGCGGCAAGTCGCCCAACATCGTGGCTGCTGACGCCGACCTCGACCTGGCTCTTCCCGTCATCGCGAAGTCAATCATCCAGAACGCCGGCCAGACCTGCTCGGCCGGATCACGTCTCATCGTCCAGGACTCCGTGCACGACGAGGTCGTCGATCGCCTCGCGACGATCATGGGCCGCCTCACGATTGGCGCCGGTCCGACCGACCCCGACCTCGGTCCGCTGATCTCCGAAAAGCAGCGGGGGCGGGTCATCTCCATGGTCCGCGCCGCGCAGGAGACCAGCGATCTGCGACTCGGATCGGCCGATCCGCTCGACCGCGAGGGCTTCTTCTTCGGGCCCGTGCTGCTCGACCGCGTCGACCCCGCGGCGCAGATCGCGCAGGAGGAGGTCTTCGGACCGGTCGTCGCGGTGTCCGGATTCAGCGACATCGACCAGGCCGCCGAGATCGCCAACGGCACCGACTACGGACTGATCGCGGCGATCTGGACCTCCAACGTCACCACGGCCCACCGGCTGGCCGACGACATCCTCGCCGGCCAGGTCTACGTCAACACGTACGGTGCCGGCGGTGGCGTCGAGCTGCCGTTCGGCGGGTTCCGCAAGTCGGGGTTCGGACGCGAGAAGGGGTTCGAGGCGCTCCGGGCGTTCTGCGAGACCAAGGCCGTCGTGATCAAGGTGCCACGGTGACCGAAGGTGGCGCCGCCCCCGTGGCGAACGCGCTGCGCGGGGTGCGCGTCATCGACTTCACACAGGCCCTGTCGGGGCCGTACTGCACGATGATGCTCGCCGACCTGGGCGCCGACGTCATCAAGGTCGAGCGACCCGACATCGGCGACGACTCCCGCCACTGGGGTCCGCCGTTCGTCGGCTCGGACGCCGCCTACTTCATGTCCGTCAACCGCAGCAAGCGCAGCGTCGCGCTCGACCTTAAGGATCCTGACGACCTCGCCATGGTCCGCGAGCTGGTCGCCACCGCCGACGTCGTCGTCGAGAACTGGCGCCCCGGGACGGCCGATCGCCTCGGACTCGGGGCCGGCGACCTGCGGACCGTCAACCCCCGCCTGGTGTTCTGCTCAATCAGCGGCTTCGGCCAGGGGCAGGGCACCCTCTCCGGGTACGACCAGATCGTCCAGGGCACCTCCGGAGCGATGTCGCTGACCGGCCCCGCGGGGTCCCCGACCAAGTGGGGCATCCCCGTCGCCGACATCGCGGCGGGCATGTTCGCATCGACCGCGATCGTCGCAGCCCTGCACGAACGGCACACGACCGGCATGGGGCGGACGATCGACGTCGCGATGCAGGACTGCCTGATCGCGATGCTCACGCACCAGGCGACGCGCTACCTCGCAACCGGCGCGCTGCCGCCCAACGATGTCAACGGGCACTCGACGATCGTGCCGTACGGCTTGTTCGCCACCAGCGACGGCTTCGTGAACGTGTGCGTCGGCAACGACTCACAGTTCCGCCGGCTCTGCACCGAGCTGGGGTTCGACGACCTGGCCACGGCCGAGCGCTACCGGACCAACCCCTTGCGCCTGCGGCACCGCGAGGAGCTGCTGGCCGATCTCGAGACCCGCATCGGCGAGCTCACGACCGAGCGGGTCATCGGGAGCCTGCAGGCCGCCGGCGTCCCGGTGGGTCCTGTACGCACCATGGCCCAGGTCTTCGACGACCCCATCGTCAAGGAGCGCGACATGACCGTGACCGTGACCCGGCCCGAGTACGGCGACGTCCAGCTGCCCAACGGCCCGTGGAAGTTCGACGGTCAGTCGTCGCGTCCGCGTCTCCCCCCGCCACTGCTGGGCGAGCACACCGCGCAGATCCGAATCGAGCTCGGCCTCGCGCCCCACCCCCCCTCAACCGCTGAGGGGGGACTCCCGCACTCCTGAGGAGAGGCTGCCGCACCGCCGGCGAGAGACTGCCGTTCACCGGACGTCCCGCCCAAGGATCGTCCCTACAGATGGCGCATCCGGCCGGGTCCGTTTGTCGTCTTTCTTGCTCGCGGGCGAAGAGGGGCGATGGATGCGTGCCCCGGCTGTCGTCGGTGCCGTTCGAGGGAGCCTCGCTGGGCTTCAGGAACAGCTCCCTCAACCAGGACGCCTGCAAGCGCGCCACGGTGCACCTGGGGTATGTCAGCGGCTCACGGTGAGCTACTTCGTCGTCAGCACCTGGACGTGGCAGGTGCCGCCCTCCGGCGCTGCCGGGACCTGGTCGAGCTGGAAGTCGACGGATCCGCCCGGGGCGACCTTCGGCACCTGCTTGGTCCTGGCGGACTGCGGTGCCGGGCCCGGCTGGCCGACGAAGACCGTGACCTGGAACGTCACCGCCGCCTTCGTGGCGTTGGAGAGGATGCCTGAGGCCGTGAAGGCGCCCGCGCCGTCGGGATCGCACCGGAAGCGGGAGAGCGCAGCCGGGACGGGATCTCCCGTCGGAGCCGGAGTGGTCGGGCTGGCGGCCGGTTGCCCGGCAGCAGGCGGCGCCGTCGACGACGAGGCCTTCGGCTCGTCCGGCCCGGTCCCGCACGCAGCCAGGACCAGGAGCAGAGCCACCGCAGCCATTCGCATGGGTCCATCCCATCACGGGCCGCGGCTCGGACGGCGGAGGCTCGCACCCGCCTGTAGCGTCGTGGGATGAAGTCCAACCGCCTTGCACGCCGCATCGGGATAGAGGTCCTTGGTTGGACGCTCGTGATCGTGGGACTCGCCGCCCTGCTGCTGCCCGGTCCCGGGCTGCTCTGCCTGTTCGCGGGCCTGGCCGTCCTGTCGCAGCAGTACGAGTGGGCCGAGCGCCGGCTCGAGCCGGTCAAGGTGCTGGCGTTCAAGTCCGCCGCCAGCGGGGTGCAGACCTGGCCGCGCATCATCGCCAGCTGCGCCGGCGCTCTCACGATCGCCGCCGTCGGCGTGCTGTGGGGCATCCGCCCGGACGCGCCGGGGTGGTGGCCGATCGCCGACCGCTGGTGGCTGCCCGGCGGGTGGGGCACCGGTGGGACGCTCATCGGTTCGGCCGTCCTGGCGCTGGCCTTCATCGCCTACAGCTTCAAGCGGTTCCGCCACCTCTCGGACGAGGACGCCGCACGTGAGGCAGAGCGCGTCGCACGCGGCGACGACTGACTCAGACCGAGGTGTCGACCTCGAACCAGGTCAGCACCGGCGCCGCGGCCAGCAGCGGGCCGAGGTCCGTGATCGCTCCCGGGCCGGCCCGGAACTCCCGGTAGGCCGCATCGTGCTCGGGCGACTCCCAGGTCTCGTACGCGATCCAGTGCGCCGGATCGTCGCGATCGACCAGCACATCGACGCCCTCGTTGCCGTCGAAGGCACGGGTCTCGGCAAGTACCCGACCCAGGATCGCGCGGGCGTCGTCGAGGAGCTCCGGCTTGAAGCGAAGCTCGAGCGTTGCGGTGATGGACATGTGCTTCCTTTGCTCGGGTGGGTGTGGCCAGCCTAGACACGTCACCCGGGCCCGCAACGCGCCCGCAACCGTCCGGTAGGCGACAATGGGGTGACCCGCGCCACACCAGGAGGCTTTCGTGTTCTACCCGCTGACTGTCATGGACTTCCTCGACCGCGCCGTGACGGTGTATCCCGACCGCGTCGCCGTCGTCGACGAGCCGGACCAGCCGGCCGAGTCGTGGGGTGAGATCACCTACGCCGAGCTCGGCCGTCGTGCCAGGGCCCAGGCGGCCGGGCTCGACGAGATGGGCGTGCCCGTCGGCGGGCGGGTGGCGATCGTGTCGCAGAACTCCGCCCGCCTGCTGACCTCGTTCTACGGTGTCTCGGGCTGGGGACGGGTGCTGGTGCCGATCAACTTCCGGCTCGCGGTCGCCGAGATCCGCTACATCATCGAGCACTCCGGCGCCGAGGTCATGATCGTCGACCCCGAGCTGCGGCACCTGGTCGAGCAGGTCGACTGCAAGCGGACCTTCGTCCTGGGCGAGGACGACGACAAGCTCTGGGGATCGACGGCCGAGCCGCAGGCGTGGGACGCCGATCCCGTCGACAAGGAGAATGCGACCGCAACGATCAACTACACGTCCGGCACGACCGCGCGGCCCAAGGGCGTCCAGCTCACGCACCGCAACAACTGGCTCAACGCGACGGTGTTCGCCCTGCACGCATCGGCGTCGGATCGCGATGTCCATCTGCACACGTTGCCGATGTTCCACGCCAACGGCTGGGGGTGGCCGTTCATCATCACCGGCGTGGGAGGCAAGCACGTCGTCATCCGGCAGATCGACGGCGCCGAGATCCTTCGCCGCGTCCAGGAGCACGGCGTGACCGTGATGTGTGCCGCGCCGGCCGTCGTCACGGCTGTGCTGGACGCCGCGAAGACCTGGGAGGGCGAGATCCCCGGCCGCGACCGGGTGCGCATCATCGTGGCCGGCGCACCGCCGCCGACCCGCACGATCGAGCGGGTCCGCGAGGACCTGGGCTGGGAGTTCATCCAGATCTACGGCCTCACCGAGACCGCACCCCTGCTGACGATGTCGCGGATGCGCGCGGAGTGGGACGACCTCGACCCGCACCAGCAGGCGATCAACCTGGGACGCGCCGGCGCCCCCGCGATCGGCGTGAGGATGATGATCGACGACCAGGGCGAGGTGCTGGCACGGTCCAACCACGCCCTGGAGGCGTACTGGGAGAACCCCGAGGCCACCGCCGAGGCCCAGGCCGGCGACTGGTTCCACACCGGCGACGGCGGCACGTTCGAGGACGGCTACATCGCGATCGCCGACCGCAAGAAGGACGTCATCATCACCGGCGGCGAGAACGTCTCCTCGATCGAGGTCGAGGACGCCCTGATGTCGCACCCCGCGGTCAAGGAGGTCGCCGTCATCGGCATCCCCGACGAGAAGTGGGGCGAGCTCATCACCGCCCTCGTCGTGCTCGACCCCGACGAGGACGACGTCGACGCCGCGGGACTCATCGCGCACTGCCGCGAGCACCTCGCCGGCTACAAGTGCCCCAAGCGGATCGAGTTCCGTGACGAGCTCGCCCGCACCGCGACGGGCAAGCTGCAGAAGTTCAAGCTGCGCGACGAGTTCTGGAAGGGTCACGACCGCCAGGTCAACTGACCCGACACCCCCGAGCCGGTCGCGCGATGCCACCGCGTCTGGCAGGTTACAAGTGTCCCGGCGGATCGAGCTCGTGACGTGACTCCCCTGCCGGCAGACAGCCATCGACCAGGAGGCACCACATGTCCAACAACCTCTCGCTCACCGCGCTCGCCCGCGAACAGCTCAAGCTCGCGGTGGCCGCCTCCAGCGGACGCGCGGGGCACACCGTCTTCGGGGGCCGCGAGCACCGGCTGCACCAGACCGTCATCGCGCTCGCCTCGGGGCGCCAGCTCGACGAGCACAGCAACCCCGGTGACGCGACGGTCCAGGTGCTGCGCGGACGCGTGCGGCTCGTGGCGGGCGAGAACTCCTGGGACGGCGCCGCCGGTCACCTGATCAGCGTGCCGAACGCTCGCCACACCTTGGAGGCGCTCGAGGACTCCGTCGTGCTGCTGACGGTCGTCAACAAGTCCTGAGCCCGACGGGCTCGGGGCCTAGCCGCGCAGCTGGGCGGCCAGGGGGCAGTCGAAGGGGTCACGGGCGCGGATGCCGACGTTGTTGAGGTAGTCGACCACGATGGCGTACGAGTGGAAGAGCCCGACCTCCATGTAGTCGATGCCGTTCTCCTCGCAGTGCGTCTTGACGAACGGCTGCGCCTTGCGCAGGTTGCAGCGCGGCATGTTCGGGAAGAGGTGGTGCTCGATCTGGTAGTTCAGCCCACCCATGGCCCAGTCGACGAACGGGTTGCCCCGAACGTTGCGCGACACCATGACCTGACGGCGCAGGAAGTCCAGCTTCATCTCCGGCGGGATGATCGGCATGCCCTTGTGCGCCGGGGCGAAGGACGCACCGAGGCAGAAGCCGAACACGGCCATCTGCACCGCGAAGAACGTCACTGCCTTGCCGAGTGGCAGGAAGGTCAGCAGGATCGCGACATAGACCGTCAGGCGGGTCACGACCAGGAACAGCTCGGTGCGGCGCCACGGCTGGTTCGACGTCTTGTCGCGCGCCGCCCGGAGGCTCTCGGCGTGCAGGTTGAGACCTTCGAGCGTCAGCAGCGGGAAGAACAGCCAGCCCTGACGCTTGACGAACCAGCCCGCGAACCCGGTCGTGCGCTCGGCGACGA
>JAOPWZ010000114.1 GCA_025965435.1 Aeromicrobium sp. | reverse complement strand
GCGAGACCGCAGGTGATGCCCGCGAGGACGAACGAGATGATGATCGCCGGCCCGGCGTTGGAGTAGGCCTGCTCGCCGGTCAGGACGAAGATGCCCGTCCCGACCATCACGCCGACACCGAAGACCGACAGGTCCCAGGCGGAGAGCTCCATCTTGAGCCGGTGCTCGCGCTCGTCGGTCTCCTCGATCGAGCGCTCGACGGACTTGACGCGGAACAGATCCATGCGCTCATCCTGTTCGTGCGGCGGTGCGGCCGCAACTTTCAGTCCCCGGCCGCCCGGCGCTGCTCCCGACGGGCGACGGCTGCGTCCCACCGCCGGCGCTCCTCGTCGGTGGACGGCTCGAGCGGCGGGACGGCGGTCGGCCGGCGGTCCTCGTCGATGGCGACCATCGTGAAGTAGCAGCTGTTGGTGTGCCGGACGTTGCCCTCCCGGAGGTTCTCGGCGCTGACCTCGATGCCGACCTCCATCGACGAGCGTCCGGTGAAGTTGACCGACGCCTCGAACGTCACGAGCTCGCCGACGTGGATGGGCTCGCGGAAGACGACCCGGTCGACCGACAGCGTCACGACGTACGCCTGCGCGTACCGGCCCGCGCATGTGAAGGCGACCTGGTCGAGCAGCTTCAGGATCGTGCCGCCGTGCACGTCGCCGGTGAAGTTCGCCATGTCCGGCGTCATCAGCAGCGTCATGGACAGCTCGTGACGGGGTCGTCCTGTCGTCATGTCGACACGTTATGGCATCTCAGCGCGTGCGTGCGTACCGTGCCCACGCGAAGCAGAACAGCCCGAACGCCGCGAGACCCAGCGCCACGAGCGTGAGCAGGTACGGGCCGAAGGGCTGGTCGCGGACGGTCTTGAGCGCGTCGTCGAGCCCGCCGGCCTTGTCGGGGTCGTACGAGAGGGCCGCCCAGCCGAACAGCCCACCGACGACGCCGATCGCGGCGCCCTTGGCGACGTAGCCGAAGCGTCCCACGGCCAGCACGGCCGACCCCGAGTCGCCGCTCGTGGCCTGGGGCTGCAGGTCGTGCGTGAACCCGTCGGTGACGCCGCGGCGCACCTGCGCGACGGCCACCGCGATGATCGCGAGTGCGACGACGGCGACCAGCACCCGCCCCGCGGGTGCGCCGAGCAGGTCGGCCGTGATGCCCTCCTGCTTGGAGTCGCCGCCAGAGCTGGAGCCCGAGCCGGACGCGATCTTGAACGCCGACACCGCGAGCGCGCCGTAGACCACGGCGCGTCCGGCGGCGCTCAGCCGCTTGCGGACCTTCTTGGCGCCGTCCTCGGACGCGTAGCCCCACACGGCCGTGGCGAGCTGCCACAGCACCAGCGCCACCAGGCCGATCACGGTGATCCACAGCATCGTGCGCCCGAACGGCTGCTCGGCCAGCGTCTTGAGCGCGCCGCCGCTGCTGGCGTCGCCGCCACCGGACCACGCGACCTGCAGCGCGATCCAGGCCACGAGCAGGTGGACGACGCCGTAGGCGATCAGTCCGATGCGCGCGCCGTGCTTGAGGAGGTCGTTGTGCCGTGCCTGCTGACCGGTGTGTGTCGCCATGCCTCCTTCTTACCCCGTCCTCAGTCGTTCATCGCCTCGGCAGCCTGGGCGATGTTGCGGTGCATCGAGCCGAAGACGACGCCGTGCAGTGGCCGGACCGCCCACCAGTACACGTGGCCGAGCAGTCCCTTGGGCGCGAACAGGGTGCGCTGCTGCAAGGTGGTTCCCCCGTCCACGGACCCGGCCCGCAGCTCGAGCCACGCGATCCCGGGCAGCACCATCTCGGCCCGCAGGCGCACGAACGAGGTGCCGTCCGTCTCCTCCACGCACCAGAAGTCCACGGCGTCTCCGACCGCGAAGTGGTGCGGGTCGCGTCGGCCCCGTCGAAGCCCCGGACCGCCGACCAGGCGGTCGAGCGCGCCGCGGAGCCGCCAGCCGAGCGGCCACGAGTACCACCCGTTGCGGCCACCGATGCCCTCGATGACCGACCACAGCCGCTCGGGACGGGCGTCGACCTCGCGCGTCCGCTCGTCGCGGTAGAGCGAGCCGCCGGCCCAGTCGGGGTCCGTGGGCAGGCCCTCGCCCGGTGCGCCGGCCGTCGTGGCCGACGACCAGCTCGTCGGCACGTCGAGGTCCTGGATCCTGGTGAGCGCCAGCTCGACCGAGCGGTCGAAGTCGATGAGGCCCCCGGGCGGGTCGGGCACGTGGTCCTTGATGTCCGTGTCGCCGGCGACGACGGTGTTGCGCAGCGACTCGACCAGGGGACGGGCCAGGCTGCTCGGCACCGGGGTGACGAAGCCGATCCAGTGGCTCGACAGCCCGGGTGTCAGCAGCGGCACCTTGACCACGCGGCGCTTGGGGAGGCCGGAGATGGCGGCGAAGCGCTGCATGAGGTCGAGGTACGTCAGCACCTCCGGGCCGCCGATGTCGAACCGGCGGCTCACGTCCGGCGGCATGTCGGCCGAGCCGACGAGGTAGTGCAGCACGTCGCGGACCGCGATCGGCTGGATGCGGGTGTTGACCCACTTCGGCGTGATCATCGCGGGCAGCCGCTCGGTCAGGTAGCGCAGCATCTCGAAGGACGCGGAGCCCGAGCCGATCACGACGCCGGCCTGCAGCACCGTCGCCGGGACACCCGAGGCCAGGAGAACGTCGCCGACCTCGCCGCGCGAGCTCAGGTGCTCGGAGAGCTCCTCGTCGTCGGGGACCATGCCGCCGAGGTACACGATGCGCCTGACGCCGGCGCGCTTCGCCTCGTCGGCGAACCGCTGCGCCATCTCCCGCTCGGTCGCCCCGAAGTCGCCGCCCGTGCCGATCGAGTGCAACAGGTAGTAGAGGACGTCGACGTCCTCCATCGCGGCGCGGACGTCGGCGTCGTCGGAGGCGTCGCCGACCGCGATCTCGACCCTGTCGGACCAGTCGTGCGACCGGGCCTTGCGCTCGTCGCGCACCAGGACGCGCACGGTGTGCCCGGCCTCGAGCAGCTGGGGCACGAGCCGGCCGCCGATGTAGCCGGTGGCGCCTGTGACGAGACTGCGGGGGGAGGCCATGCCCCCCAGTGTTGGCGACACCGACAGTCCTCGCACCTCCAGTGCGACGAGCGGTAGCGTCGACCCATGACCACCTCTCACGAGACCGAGCGCAGCGTCGAGCTGACGCGGACGGGCCCGTCGCGCTACCGCGCGACCAACGTCCGCGGCACGACGCTCGAGATCGGCGACGGCTCCGACGCCGACTTCACCCCCGTCGAGCTGCTGCTCGTCGCGCTGGCGGGGTGCACGGCCATCACGGTCGACCCGCTCGTCTCCCGCCGGGCCGAGCCCGAGACCTTCGACGTCCACACCCGCGCCGACAAGATCCGCGACGAGCTGGGCAACCACCTGGTCGACATCCTGATGCGGTTCGACGTGGCCTTTCCTGACGGCGAGGCCGGCGAGCGGGCCCGTGCGCTGCTGCCCGACGCGATCGCCAAGGCGGAGGAGCGGCTGTGCACCGTGAGCCGGACGCTCGCGATCGGGGCGCACGCCGAGGTCGAGATCAACGACCTCTAGGTCTCAGGCGTGGTGCGGCAGCCGGACGTCGTCGTAGGCGAAGCAGTTGAAGAACGGGTGCGGCGGCAGCGGATGGCCGGTCGGTTCGGCCCGGCCCGGGTCGGGCGGCGTGGCCGAGCAGGGACGCTCGCACAGGTCGTTGCGGCGCACCAGGCGGTCGTCGACGACGGTGCCGAGGTAGTGACCGGCGAGATCGACGGCGTCGTTGTCGTCCCACGGGAACCAGCCGATCCAGTGGCCATCCAAGTCGAACAGGTGCGAATCGGTCCACGTACGACGGAAAGCGACGGTCTTGCCGTCCATGTCGTACAGATACACGCTCATTGCGGTGCAACCTCCCCTTCTGTTCCGACCGTACGAGACCGGCGTCACATTGTGGGGAACTTGGCGTGTGTCATCCAAAGTTGGTCCGGAAGGACTAGTCCGTCCGGGTGGGTCCGGGGGTCGGTCAGTGCAGTGACAGCCCCGGGTCGTGCGGTCCCTTCGGCTCGACCCAGAAGTCGAGCGCCAGGTCGAACTCCTCGCCGCCGTTGAGGTACACCGAGAAGTCGGTGACCCCGGCAGCCTCGAGCACGTCGTCGTCGATCAGGAACTGTCCGGTGTACTCCCGGCTCGGCTGGATCAGGATCTCGTAGGCGGCGTCGGCCATGATCGCCGGCGTCCGCGAATGTGCCCCGAGCCCGGGCCCCACGACGTTGCGGACGGCCGCGGTGTCGATCGCGGTGCGCGGCCACAGGGAGTTGGCGGCGATACCGAATTCGCGCAGCTCTTCGCTGAGGCCCAGGGTCACCAGGCTCATGCCGAACTTCGCGATCGTGTACGCGGTCGCGGTCTTGAACCACTTGGGGTCGAGGGTGATCGGCGGCGACAGGGTGAGGATGTGGGCGTTGTCGGACGCCTTGAGGTGCTCGATGCACGACTTGGCCAGCAGGAACGAGCCGCGGGTGTTGATGTCGTTCATCAGGTCGTACTTCTTCATCGTGACGTCCGCCGTCGACGACAGGTCGATGGCCGACGCGTTGTTCACCACGATGTCGATGCCGCCGAAGGTCTCCGCGGTCTGCGCCACCGCGTCGAGCACGAAGGCGTCGTCGCGGATGTCGCCCACGAGCGGCAGCGCGTGGCCGCCGGCCTCCTCGATCGCCGCCGCAGCGGTGTGGATCGTTCCCGGCAAGGCCGGATGCGGCTCGGTGGTCTTGGCCAGCAGGGCGACGTTGGCCCCGTCCCTGGCGGCCCGCACCGCGATGGCCTCGCCGATCCCACGGCTTCCGCCCGACATGATGAGGGTCTTTCCTGCAAGCGTCATGGTGCTGATCTTGCCACCACTGCTGTCACGATGGCCAGAGGTCGCCTAACCTGAGGTGACCCAAGGAGGAACACATGTCCGAACCCGTGCTGGTCGAGGCCGCCGGTGGCATCCTGACGATCACCTGGAACGACCCCGAGCGCCTCAACGGACTGACCGGCGAGATGCTCGACATCGTCTCCGACGCGGTCGAGGCCGTGACCGACGAGACACGTGTCGTCGTCCTGCGCGGAGCGGGCCGGGCGTTCTCGACGGGTGCCCGGCTCGACGGCGAGCTCAGCGGCACCGGGCCGATGGATGTCGCCAACCGGCTGATCCGGGCGCTCGTCGCCTGCCCCGTGCCGGTCGTGGCGGCCGTCAACGGCCCGGCCGCCGGCTTCGGCTGCTCCGTCGCCCTCGCCGCCGACATCACGATCGCGCGGCAGTCGGCCTACTTCCTGCTCCCCTTCGTCAACATCGGGCTGATGCCCGACGGCGGCTCCACGGCGGTCGTCGCCGCCTCGATCGGCCGCGCCCGGGCGTCCGCGATGGCCCTGCTGGGCGAGCGGCTGCCGGCCACCGACGCGGCCGCCGCCGGCCTGATCCACGCGGCGGTCGCCGATGACGACTTCGACGACGAGGTCGACCGCATCGTCGCGCAGCTCGCCCGCGGCCCCGCGGTCTCCTATCGCTCGACGAAGCAGGCCATCACGGCCGCCACGCTCGGGCACCTCGACGAGGCGCTCGACCGTGAGCGCGATCTGCAGGTCGCCCTGTTCGGCACGGCCGACTTCGCCGAGGGCGCGACGGCCTTCCTCCACAAGCGCGTCCCGACGTTCGTGGGGCGATGACGATGACCGAGTTCGACACGCTCAGCGCCCTGCTGACCCAGCGCCGCAGCTGCCGCGGATATCTCGAGGACGAGGTGCCTCGCGAGACGATCGAGCAGATCCTCTCCGCCGCCCAGCACACCGCCTCGTGGTGCAACACGCAGCCGTGGAACGTCCACATCGTCTCGGGCGAGGCGCGCGCCGCGCTGTCGAAGGCCGCGATCGACCACCTGATGGAGAACTTCGGCCAGCCGGCCCCGTCGGACTTCCCCTTCCCGGCGGCCTACGCCGGGGTCTACGACGAACGCCGCAAGGAGGTCGGGTGGCAGCTGTACGAGGCGGTCGGCGTCCAGCGCGGCGACCGCGACGGTTCCGCGATGCAGATGCTGCGCAACTTCGAGTTCTTCGGGGCGCCCCATGTCGCGATCGTCACGACCGACGCCGATCTCGGCGTCTACGGCGCGATCGACTGCGGCCTGTACGTCAACTCGTTCATGCTGGCGGCCGAGGCGCTCGGCCTCGGCACCTGCGCGCAGGCCGCGATCGGGCAGGTGGCCCCGGCGGTCCGTGAGTTCCTCGCGCTGCCGGACGACCGCCGGGTGGTCTGTGGGATCTCGTTCGGCCACCCCGATCCCGACCATCCGACCGCGCAGTTCACGTCGCGCCGGGCGCCGATCGCCGACGCCGTGACGTTCGTCGACTGAGGCCGAACCGACTAGCCGCGCAGCGCGCCGATGCCGAGAACGGCGGCGAGGCCGAGGGCGCTGCGCGGGTCGTAGGCCGTGGTCCACAGACCACCGTGCGCGGCGTTGACCGCCTCGTCCTGCCACGGCTCGGCCTGGGGCGCGGCCCCGGCGCGCAGGTCGTACACCAGCAGGGCCGCCATCAGCGTGTTGCTCGTGGCCGGATCGAAGACCTCGACGCCGAACCGGTGTGAGCCGGCGTAGGCCGCGGCGAGGGCCTTGTTCTTCACGACGGAGCGGGTGCGGGTCGCCGGCGCGACGTTGAGCGAGACGGTCGTGCCCGCGGCTCGCGAGGTCGTGGCCCGCCAGCGCTGCAGCCGCTTGGCGAAGGCGTAGTTGGGTCCCTGCTGGGGCACGAGGGCGTCGCAGACACCCGGATCGGCGCCGGGGGCGTAGTGCCGCTGCAGGAGGCGTCCGCCGCTGACCAGCCGCAGCGGCGTCCGCAGCAGGCGCGCACCGGTGCGGTACGCCTCGTTGGCGGAGCGCACCTCCTCGGCCGGGACGGCGAAGGCGTCGGTCGGTGTGGCGAGAAAGGCCAGCGCCGTGTCGGGGTGTCGACCGACGAGGTCCTCGGCGAGGGCGTCGGCGGCCATAGACAGCCGGACGTGGGTCCCTCCGTCGGCGTAGCAGTAGTTGCCCACCACGAGCCGGCCCTCGATGCCGCCGAGCCAGTGCGCGATGCCGGGCAGCTCGGTGAGCAGGTCGGCGCCCGTGTCGTCGTGGCCGCTCGTCAGGATGCGAGCGGGGACGTGGGTGGTGCCGGCCAGGTCGGTCGCCAGCGTGCGGATGCGGTCCTGGACGTCCGGGCGGGGAAGGTCGAGCGCAACACAGGATGCTCCCCAGCGCAGCAAGGCGCGGTACGGACCCATCTCGGCACCGGCGCCCAGCACCGCCACGGTGTCACCCTCGAGCCGAAGCCACTCGGGATGCTCCTGGACGGTCTGCACGGCCTCGGACGCCGACCGGGTGATGACGCCGTCGGCCACCCACCGGTCGAGCTGGTCGACCAGGGCCTTGCCGGCGAGTCGTTCGCCGCGGTACGGGATCGACAGCTGGGTCTCCGGCGCCGCGGTGCCGCGGATCGTCCGCGTGTGGAAGGCCTGGTTCAGGGCCGTCCCACCGATGGCCTCGTCCAGGCTGACGTCGTCGTAACGCATCAGCGCATGGGCGCTGCGCAGCCCGTCCTCGGCGATCGCGTGTGCCGCCGCCGCGTCGCCGATGCCGGCCTCGACCGCGCGCCGGAAGTGCGTCAGGTAGTTGCGACGCCAGTTGGTCTCGTTCTCGACGGCCCGCGCGCCGACCGGGTCGGCCTTGCGCAGCGCATCGGCCAGAACGGTCCTGGCGGCCGATGTCGAGCTCTCGGACGGAAATCGGACTCCCACAGGTGCGCTCATCGACCCACCATAGGAGTGATGATCGGTTACTCACGAGTCAGGAACGGGCCGTGGCGACCCCCCGATAAGGTCTGCCCATGGGCACCCTCCACCTCATCCGGCACGGCCAGGCCTCGTGGGGCAGCGCCGACTACGACCAGCTGTCCGCTCTCGGCACCGATCAGGCCGCGGCGGTGGGCATGTCGTGGGAGGCCTCGGGTTGGGCACCGACCGATGCGGTCGCGGGAGGGATGAAGCGTCACGCGCAGACGGCGATCGCCACGATCGACGCCATCGGCGGTGACGGCTACGACGTCGATGCGCGGTGGGACGAGTACGACCACTTGGCCCTCGCCCGCGCCCACCACCCGGAGGCGCTGGGCGGCGACCCCAAGGCGTTCCAGGCCGTCCTCAACGAGGCCATCGCGGACTGGATGGCGGGGGACGCCGACGCCGGCGAGTCGTACCAGACGTTCCGCGGCCGCGTCCTCGCCGCGCTCGCGCAGGTCGTCTCGCAGGCCACGTCGGGACGCTCCATCGCCGTGTTCACCTCCGGTGGCCCGATCGCGATGGTCGTCTCCCACCTCCTGACGGGGGACGACTCGCTGTTCCAGCGGCTCAACGACGTCGTCATCAACGCGAGCGTCACGACCGTGATCGTCGGCCAGACCGGGCCACGGCTGCTGGCGTTCAACGAGCACGTCCACCTCCCGAGGGACATGGTCACGTTTCGCTGATGCCGAGGCGCGAAGCGCCCGAGCGCCGAAGCGCGCCAGGGAGCGCAGCGACCGTGAGGGCGCCGCGCCGAAGGCGCCCCGCTTCCGAGGCGACGGCCGAGGGCGCGGGAGCGGTCACCGGCCGGAGGTTCCGAGCCGTCGAGGAGTAGAAGAAGCGTCCGGCCGACCCCCAGATACCGGTAGTATCCGGACCATGAAGATCGCTCCCGGATCCCGGGTCCTCATCACCGGCGCCGCCTCCGGGCTGGGGCTCGCCCTCGTCCGCCGACTCGTCGACCGCGGCTGCCGGGTGCTGGCGACCGACGTCCACGCGGAGACGCCCGATGTCCTGAAAGGGCTGGAGGGCGTCACCTACGTGCGACTCGACGTGACCCAGGACGTCGACTGGGCCACGGCCCACGACTGGGTCGTCGAGCAGTGGGACGGGCTCGACTACCTGTTCAACAACGCGGGTGTCGCGGCCGGCGGACGCATCGAGCTGACCCATCTCGACCAGTGGCAGTGGATCGTCGACATCAACCTGCTCGGCGTGGTGCGCGGCTGCCGCACGTTCGCCCCGCTGCTCAAGGCCCAGGGTCGCGGACACATCGTCAACACGGCCTCGGCCGCCGGGCTCGTGCACCCACCGCGCATGAGCGAGTACAACGCGGTCAAGGCGGCCGTCGTGGCGCTCAGCGAGACGCTGCTGCACGAGCTGAAGCCGAACGGCGTGAAGGTCTCGGTCGTCTGCCCGACGTTCTTCAAGACCAATCTCACCGCGTCGCTGCGCGGCAAGGACGAAGCCGCACAGAGGTCGGCCGCGAAGCTCATCGACGGGTCCGCGGTGACGGCCGACGACATCGCCGCCGAGGTGATCGCCGGCATCGAGAAGGGCCGCCACATCATCCTGACCGACCGCGAGGGCCGGATCGCCTACGCGGCCAAGCGCTTCGCCCGCCCCCTCTACTACTCGATGATGAAGAAGGCCTCGTTCCAGATGGCGAAGAAGGACTGACATGCGCAAGAACGTTCTCATCACGGGCGCCAGCTCGGGCCTCGGCGCGGGCATGGCCCGCGTGCTCGCGGCCAAGGGTCACCACCTGGCCCTGACGGCACGCCGTGTCGACCGGCTCGAAGCGCTCAAGGCCGAGCTGCTGGCCGCCCATCCCGACCTCGAGATCGTCGTCCACGCCCTCGACGTCAACGACCACGACCAGGTGTTCGCGGTCTTCAAGCAGGCCATCACCGATCTCGGCGGTCTCGACCGGGTCATCGTCAATGCCGGTCTCGGCAAGGGCGGGCGCATCGGCACCGGCAAGTTCCAGGCCAACAAGGAGACCGCGGAGACGAACTTCGTCGCTGCGCTGGCCCAGTGCGAGGCCGCGATGGAGCACTTCTACGAGCGCAAGGCGGGGCACCTGGTGGTGATCTCGTCGATGTCGGCGATGCGCGGCATGCCGTCGTCGATGACGACCTACGCGGCCACCAAGGCCGGCATCGCGATGATCGCCGAGGGCATCCGCTCGGACCTGATCGGCCGCAAGGGCGTCGACATCAAGGTCACGACGCTCTACCCCGGCTACATCGCCTCGGAGATGAACGAGGGTGTCCAGCAGGAGACGCGCATGATGGTCGACACCGAGACCGGATGTCGTGCGCTGGTCAAGAAGATCGAGGCCGAGGTCGTCGACGCGGCGGTGCCGTCATGGCCGTGGGCGCCGATCGGTCAGGTCATGAAGTACGCCCCGCTGGGGGTTGTCCGCCGCATGGTGTGACGGGCGCGGTCGCCCGCTGCGACCCCGTGCTGCCGCTACAGTCGTGCCCATGACTGCCACTCCGCCCGATCCGGACCAGCCGTTCGGAGCCAACCAGCCGCCGTACCCAGGAGCGCAGCCCGCCGCCGGGTCGTATGGTTCGTACCCGACCGACCCCGCGACCGCCGGCTCCGGTGCATCGCCGCAGCGTCCGTCCGCGCCCGAGCAGCCGGCCTCCATCGCGATGGCCGTCAAGCTCATGCTGGTCGGCGCCGGCCTCAGCGTCCTGAGCCTGATCTACAGCCTGACCACGATCGGTGACCTGAAGGACGACGTCCGCGAGCAGCTGCTCAAGGACGATGCCAACGTCAGCCAGTCCACGATCGACGCGGGATATGCCGTCGCGATCGGCTTCCTGATCCTGTTCGGGCTCGTCGGCGCCGTCCTGTGGGCGTGGATGGCTTGGAAGAACGGCCAGGGCCGCAGCTGGGCCCGCGTCGTGGCAACGGTGTTCGCGGCGCTGAACGTGCTGGGTGTGCTCTTCACGGGCACCGGCGCGGGTGTCGACACGATCTCGCTCGTGCTGTCGATCATCGGAGTCGTCCTGGCGATCGTGGTCCTCGTGCTGCTGTGGCGCAAGGAGTCGAGCGCGTTCTACGCCGGCGCCGAGGCGTCCCGCAAGCTCTACTGAAGAAGCTCGCGGGCCAGCTCGCCGACCTGGTCGAACTCGACCAGGAAGCCGTCGTGACCGTGCGCTGACTTGACGACGGCGACCGGTCCGGCGCCCGGGACGTGCCGGGCGATCTCGTGCTGCTGGTACAGCGGGTAGAGCCGGTCGGAGTCGATGCCGGCGACCACGGTGCGGGCGGTGATGCGCGACAGGGCCGCCTCGACGCCGCCGCGGCCGCGGCCGACGTCGTGGCTGTCCATGGCCGAGGTCAGCACGACATAGGAGTTGGCGTCGAAGCGTCGGACGAGCTTCGTGCCGTGGTGGCGCAGGTAGGAGTCGACCGCCCACGTGCCGTCGTCCTGCGTGGTGCGGCCGAAGCGATCCGCGAGCTCGCTCTCGCTGCGGTAGGACAGGTGGGCGATGCGCCGGGCGAGGTCGAGGCCGGCGAGCGGCCCGTGGGGTCCGTCGTAGTAGTCGCCGCCGAACCAGGCCGGATCGTTCTCGATCGCCGCCACCTGGGTGCGTGAGAGCGCGATCTGCTCGGCCGACGCCGCGGCGGAGGTCGCGAGCAGGAACAGCCGGTCCACCCGGCCGGGGTGCTCGATCGCCCACTCGAGCGCGCGCATGCCACCGGCCGAGCCGCCGACGACTCCGTGCCAGCGGTCGATGCCGAGCCGATCGGCGAGCGCGACCTCGGCCCGCACCTGGTCGCGGACCGTCAACGCCGGGAACGACCCACCCCACGGCAGCCCGTCGGGGTCGAGCGACGCGGGGCCCGTCGAGCCCTGGCACCCGCCGAGGATGTTGGCGGCCACGACGAAGAAGCGATCGGTGTCGATGGGTGCGCCCGGTCCGACGAGCGTCTCCCACCACCCGCCCGTGGGATGGCCGGGCCCCGGCGGCCCGACGACATGGCTGTCGCCGGTGAGGGCGTGCAGGATCAGGACGGCGTTGGAGCCGTCGAACGTCCCCCAGGTCTCGTGCGCGAGCCGCACCGCGGGCAGCGTGCGTCCGGAGTCGAGCGCGAGGTCACCGATGTCGGTGAACACCCGGTCGCCCGGCGGATCCCCCTCACGCCACGCGCCGGTGACGAGAGAGGGATCGATGCCGGACGGGTGGCTCACTTGGCCGCGCGGAATCCGGCGTCGAGATCGGCGAGGATGTCGTCGATGCCCTCGAGGCCGATGGCGAGGCGGACGAGTCCCGGGGTCACGCCGGTGGCGGCGTGCTCCTCGGGCGTGCCCTGCGAGTGGGTCGTGCTGGCCGGGTGGATGGCCAGGCTGCGCACGTCACCGATGTTGGCGACGTGGCTGAACAGCTCGAGGGAGTCGATGAACGCCTTGCCGGCCTCGAGGCCGCCGGGCAGCTCGAACGTCAGCACGGCACCGGCGCCCTTGGGCACGTACTTGTCCGCCAGCGCCTTGTAGGGGCTGCTGTCCAGGCTCGCCCACGTGACCTTCGAGACGTCCTCGCGGGCCTCGAGCCACGTGGCGACCTTGCGGGTGTTCTCGATGTGGCGTTCGACGCGCAGGCTCAGCGTCTCGATGCCCTGGGCCAGCAGGAAGGCGCTGAACGGGCTGAGGGCGGCGCCGATGTTGCGCAGGTACTGCACCCGCAGCTTCGCGATGTAGGCCGCCGGTCCGAGGGCCTCGGCGAACACGAGACCGTGGTAGCTCGGGTCGGCGGTCGTGAAGCCGGGGAACTTGTCGCCGTGCGCGCCGTAGTCGAACGTCCCGCCGTCGATCACGACGCCGGCGATCGTCGTGCCGTGACCGCCGATGTACTTCGTGGCCGAGTGGACGACCGTGTCGGCGCCGTGCTGGAGCGGGTTGAGCAGGTACGGCGTCGCGACGGTGTTGTCGACGATGAACGGGACGCCGACCTCCTTGGCGACCGTCGAGACGGCTTCGAGGTCCAGGATGTCGCCCTTGGGGTTGCCGATCGTCTCGCCGAAGAACGCCTTCGTGTTGTCCTGCACGGCGGCACGCCACGCGTCGGGGTCGTTGGCGTCCTCGACGAAGGTGACCGTGATGCCCAGCTTCGGGAACGTGTGGCGCAGCAGGCTGTCGGTGCCGCCGTAGAGGCTGGCCGACGACACGATGTGGTCGCCCGCCTCGGCGACATTGGTGAGGGCGCCGGTCGTGGCGGCCTGGCCCGAGGCGAACAGGAGCGCGCCGACCCCGCCCTCCAGTGCCGCGAGGCGCTCCTCGACGACGGTCTGCGTCGGGTTGATGATGCGCGTGTAGATGTTGCCCGGCTCGGCGAGGCTGAACAGGTCCGCCGCGTGCTGGGTGTCGCGGAACTGGAAGGAGGTCGTCTGGTAGATCGGCAGCGCGCGAGCCCCCGTCGTGGGGTCAGCTACCTGACCGGCATGGATCTGCTTGGTCTCGAAGGACCACTGGTCGCTCATGGTGTCTCCCGGGGGATCGAAGGTCTGTACCTTCGAGGGTGCCACCGTCTCGCGGACCGGTGAAAGTGTCTCAGGATGTGGCCCCCGGCGACCTCAGCCAGCGGGGAAGACCAGGCAGGTGGACGTCGCGGTCGCGAGCAGCCGGCCGTCCGCGTCCTTGATGTCGGCCTCGACGAAAGCCGCTCGGGAGCCCGGTTTGGTGACCCGGCCAGTCGCGACGACCCGCCCCGTCCCGGTCGTGATGCCGCGCAGGAAGCTGACGTTCAGGTCGAGCGACGTGTACGCCGTGCCGGCCGGGAGCGTCGACTGCACGGCGCACCCGCAGACCGAGTCGAGCAGCGTCGCGAAGAAGCCCCCGTGCACCGATCCGATCGGGTTGTAGTGCGACTCGTCGGGTGTCGCGGCCATGACCGCGGTGCCCGGGGTCGCCTCGATCATCTCCAGGTTGATGTGGCTGGCGATGGGCGGCGGGGGGATGGTGCCGTCGATCATGGCGTTCAGGTAGTCGAGGCCACTCATCGAGGCCGCCTGGGCTGCCTGCGGGTGTGGATCGACCCACGAGATGGTCTTCTCGCGGGTCAGGGCGTCCTGATTCGTGTTCGTCATGGTCATATCGTCCGCCGGGGATCTCCCCGGGGGCAATTGGGGGTGATCGTGTGTGGTGGGGCGGACCCATGCGGCAGGATGGCGGCATGACGCTCGACATCACCGTGCGCGGTTGCGCGGAGCAGCACCATCCGGCGGAGCGAGCCATCATCTCGATGGCCGTGGCGGTCGAGGGCCCGGCCAAGCAAGAGGTCTTCTCCCGCGCCCTGGCGATCGAGGAACCGCTCTCGGCCGAGCTCGGCGACCTCGAGGACCGCGACGCCGTCCGGTCCTGGTCGGTCAGCCAGGTGCGGGTGTTCAGCCGCCGGCCCTGGGACGGCGACGCCGATCACGGGCGCGGCTCGACGCTGCACGTCGCCCAGGTCGAGGTGCTGGCCGAGTTCACCGACTTCGAGCTGCTCAGCAGCTTCGTCGACCACTGGTCGGGCGCCGAGGGAGTCGAGATCAACGGCATCCGCTGGGACGTCTCGGCCAAGAACCGGAGCATCCACGAGACCGAGGTGCGCAGGTCGGCGGTCGACGACGCGATCGCGAAGGCACAGATCTACGCCAGCGCGGTGCGCCGCGGCAAGGTGGTCGCGGTGCAGATCGCCGATCCCGGCATGCTCGACGGTGTCCACGATGCTCCCCCCGCCCCGTACCTCGTCCACTCGGCCGAGGAGACCGGCCGGGGTCTCACGATCACCCCCGAGGAGATCGTGATCCGCGTCGAGGTCGACGCCAAGTTCGTCGCCGACTGACGACACGACATACCGCGGGTACGCTCGAGGCATGTCGTGGTCCTCGTTGCTCGACCGGCTCAAGACGCTGATCGCCGGTGCCCCGTTGCCGCAGCGACGTGTCCGCCTGGCCGTTCCGGGCCGCGGGCCCATGCGCGTCGTCTACGACAAGGCCGTCGTCCACGAGACCTTCAGCTTCAAGGCGCGCCTCCTGCAGCGCACGATGCGCATCGTGTTCAAGCCGATCCTGCAGTACACGCCCATCAACGAGCGCTCGTTCGCCACCATCCAGCGCATCGACCGCCTGTCGGCCCATCGTCGGCGCTCGCCGCACATCGAGTTCGAGGCCCGCGAGCTCGGCGGCGTCCGGGTCGAGTCGATGCGCCACGGGTACGGGCCCGACAGCCGGATGACCGTGCTGTACCTGCATGGCGGGGGCTTCTTCTCCGGCAGCATCGTGACGCATCGCCGCATCTGCGAGCGGCTCGCGCTCAAGACCGGAGCGACGGTCATCTCGGTCGACTACGTCCAGCTGCCCGAGGGATCGGTCGCGGACTCGGTGCGCGATGCCATCACGGCGTACGCCGCGCTGCTCGAGGAGTCGGACCACCCCGACAAGATCGTCGTGGCCGGTGACTCCGCCGGCGGCTATCTGACGATGAAGGTCGCCGAGCTCGCCAGCCGGCGGGGGCTGCAGGCGCCGGCAGCCCTGCTGGGGTTCTCGCCGCTGCTGAGCGTCGACCCCGATCGCGAGGACAAGGGCGTCGTCCGCCTGACGCGTCCTCGTGACGCCTACCTGCCGGTCAAGCGGCTGGCCAAGATCCGGGAGCAGTGGCTCCCGGAGGGGGCCGCGATCGAGGGCTACGCCTCGCCGTTGTTCGCGACCGCCTACATCCACTCACCGACGTTCCTCGTCGCGGTCGAGGACGAGATGCTGCGCCCCGAGGTCGAGGCCATGGCCCTGCTGCTGTCGGATCGGGGCGTCGAGGTCGAGACCCACCTCTGGCGCAAGCAGATCCACGCCTTCCCGGTGCTGGCTGACGTCCTGCCCGAGAGCGACATGGCCCTGCAGCTCGCGGCCGACTTCGCCCGTCGTGCCGTGGGCGAGCTCGACCGCGAGCCGATCGTCGATCCGGACTCGCACGAGGAGACGATCGCCGTGCAGGTCCCCGACTCCGTGGGGTGAGCGCTACTCGTCGGTGTCGAACGCGATCCGCAGGCTGGTCATCGTCCGGCCGTCCTTCTCGCTGACCGACACGCCGACGGCCGAGAGGGCCTTCGCCTCGTCGATGAACTCCCGGACGTCCTTCGGGGGATCGGCCTGGAGCAGCTTGTCGAGGATCGCGCCGATGTTGAGGTAGAAGCCACCGTAGGTGTCGTCGCCTCCCGGGATGACGCTCTTGAAGACGTCCTCGTCGCCGAGCTCGCCCTGCGGATCGGCGATCGCGTCGGCAGCGTCCTGGTTGGTGGCCAGCACGGCACCGTCGTCGGTGGGAGCGGTGACCAGCGTGAGACCGGCGTCGGTGCCGAGCTGGGCGATGCGCTCCACCAGGTCGAGCGCCGCGGTCTTGTCGGAGGTCAGCGACAGTGCGATGTCGAGACCGCTGAGACCCTCAGGACCGGACAGGGTCGGGATCTTCTCGAGGTTCGCGGCGCCGATCGCGAGCGTGAGGTTGTCGCCGAACAGCGTCGCCAGGTCCTCGGGCAGCTGGAGTCCCGTCGCCTGCTCGAACTCGTCGATGAAGCCCTGGGCGGTGGAGTCGTCCGGGGTGGTGTCGAACGGGAAGTCGTCGGGCAGGCCGCCGAGGTCGTCCGGGCGCGGGGTGCCGTCGGGATCGACGGGGGCGACCGGATCGACGGGCTCGACGGGGGTGACGGCAGCGGGAGGCGTGTCGATGGCGGGCGGGCTGGTCAGGCCCGTCATTCCGCCGAGGCCGTCGAGCTCCTCGGTCAGTTGTTCGAAGTTCTCGGTGACGGCGTCGCCGCCCCCGCTGACGGAGAGCGCGGCGACGGTGTCGGCCGGCAGCTTCGTGAGGGCGGTGACCTTCTTGCCCTTCTGCTCCGGTCCACCCAGCACCGCAAGCTCCAGGGTCGAGCCGTCGACCCTCAGCGTCGTGGCGACGGTGCCGGCCTTGGCGAGCTCGGCTGCCTGCTCACCGGCGGCATCGGCCAGCTCGGGAATCTTCGCGATCGCCTTGAGATCGACCCAGCCCGAGGCGACGCCCTGGTTGCCGAGCTGCTCGAAGTCCTGTGTGAAGTCCTTCTCGTCACCGAGGGTGCTCTTCTTCGCGGCGGAGACGGCGCCATCGACGTCCGACTGCTCCGGTGCCAGGATCGCGTAACCGTCGAGGTAGGCGATGCCGTACGTGTCGTCGGAGCACGCGAACAGCTTCTTGATGCCCTCGCGGGACTTGCCCTCGTCCGTGGTCTGCACCGCGATGACGAAGCGCTCGTCCTCGACCTCGAACCCGACGCCGACGCGGTCGCCCAACCACGGCTCGACGTCCTTGTCGTAGTCGACGTCGTCGCACTCGCTGGCGAGGATCTGGCCGAACACCAGCTCACGGATGTCCTGGTCCTCGTCCTTGAGGCCGATCTCCTCCGCGACCTCCGGGAACTCCTGGATGAGCTGGAACAGGTCGACCTTCTGGCCGGCAGACGGGTCGAGGTCCAGGCGCAGGTAGGCATCGGTCGACGCGGGCAGGACGTCGTGGGGCTGGGGGCCGCCGCCGTCGAGCTTGTCGTACACCGCATAGGCGCCGTAGCCGCCACCGAGAATGATCGCTGCCGCGATGACGCCGACGACGACCTTCTTGCCGGTGTTGCCACCGCGACCGCGACTGCCATCCGCCGTCGGCGGTGCGGGGGGCGGCGGCGGGGGAGGTCCGGCCGGTGCCGCTGCCGTCGGCACCGGAGGCGCCGTCGCGGGCGGTGGGGGCGGCGGGGGAGGGACGGGCGTCTGGTCGGTCATGGAATCCTTCTCAGCGAAATCTTGGGTGGTTTGAGACTAACCGAGTCCGGCCGCCCGACCGGCCGGTCGAGGGCGTCAATGAGACAGACGGCCGCGATTACGTTCGAAGCCAAAACAAACAGGCTTGACTGTTTCTGAGGTGGGCCCCATGCTGTTCGAGTGACGACCGAGACCCGCATCCCGCAGGGGGAGCGCACCCGAGCCATGCGGCTCCGGCTGCTCGAGGCCACCGTCGAGTGCCTGGTCGAGCTCGGCTGGGCCGGGACCACCACGACGGTCGTCAGTCGGCGGGCGGGCGTCAGCCGGGGCGCGCAGCTCCATCACTTCCCGAGCAAGCAGGCGCTGGTCGTCGCGGCGGTCGAGCACCTGACCGACCTGCGCCGCGACGAGCTGCGTCGCCATGCCGAGGATCTGACGGACGACGGACGCATCCGCGGGGTGCTGGACATCCTGGCCGCCCAGTTCGTCTCGCCGGTGTTCTTCGCGGCGCTCGAGCTGTGGGTCGCCGCCCGCACGGATGCCGGGCTGCGGGAGTCCGTCGGTCCGCTCGAGCGCCGCATCGGACGCGAGACCCACGCGTACGCCGTCGAGCTGCTCGGCATCGACGAGAGCAAGGGCGACAACCGCCACCTGGTGCAGGCGACGCTCGACCTCGTGCGGGGCCTGGGGCTCGCGGCGTCCTTGAGCGACGACACCAAGCGCCGCGCGACGGTGCTGGATTCATGGGCCACGGTCCTCGAGCACGAGCTGGAGATGTCATGAGTGAGCGTCAGCGAACGAATCATGGCTGCAGCCATGACAGCGCCTTCGTATCGTGGGTTTCTCACGAAGGTGATGTCATGAGTGAGCGTCAGCGAACGAATCATGTGGCTGCAGCCATGACAGCGCCTTCGTATCGTGGGTTTCTCACGAAGGTGATGTCATGACCACACCGACCACGCTGGAAGACGTCCTGTCGGACCTGACGGCGGAGAGCCTGCAGCTCGACCAGTGGGTCGCCGGGCTCGCCGTCTCGGGCTGGGACACCGTCACGACGCCCGAGGGCTGGACCGTGACAGACCAGATCGCCCACCTGCACTGGACCGACACCGCCTCGTTGACCGCGATCCACGACCCGGACGCCTTCGGCCGCATGCTCAAGGCGGCATCGAGCGACCCGACCGGATTCGTCGACGCGCAGTCGGCCGAGGTGGCGCTGATCCCGGCCGGCGATCTCCTGCTGCTGTGGCGGGAGGGACGCGTCGATCTGGACGCGGCGCTGCGCGACGTGCCGGAGGGTCAGAAGGTCCCGTGGTTCGGCCCGCCGATGAGCCCGACGTCGATGGCGACGGCTCGGATCATGGAGACCTGGGCGCACGGGCACGACATCGGCGAGGCCCTCGGCATCACGATCCTGCCGACCGCGCGGGCCAAGCACGTCTGCCACATCGGCGTGCGGGCGCGGGGGTACACCTACCTGGTGCGCGGCGAGCACGACCCGGGCGTCGACATCCGGGTCGAGCTGACCGGTCCCGACGGCGATCTGTGGACCTGGGGACCCGACGACGCGACCGAGCGGGTCACCGGCTCGGGCCATGACTTCGCCCTGCTGGCGACCCGGCGCCGCCACCTCGACGACGTCGACGTGCGCGCGGAGGGCGACCACGCGGCGCACTGGCTGACGATCGTCCAGGCGTTCGCGGGTCTGCCCGGCGCCGATCCCGTCCGGTTGGACGAGCGATGAGCGCGACCATCCGGGTCGGCAACTGCTCGGGCTACTACGGGGACCGCCTCTCGGCGGTGCACGAGATGCTCGAGGGCGGGCCCCTGGACTACCTGACCGGCGACTACCTCGCCGAGCTCACGATGCTGATCCTGGGCCGCGACCAGCTGAAGGACGAGTCGCTCGGCTATGCCAAGACGTTCGTGCGGCAGATGACGGACTCGATGGCGCTGGCCAAGGAGCTGGGGGTCAGGATCGTGGCCAATGCCGGGGGGCTCAACCCCGCCGCCCTCGCCGCGAAGCTCCGCGAGATCGCCGGCAGCCAGGGGCTCGACCTGATGATCGCCCACGTCGAGGGCGACGACCTGCGCGGCCGCGCCGACGAGCTGGCCGGTCAGGTCGGTTCCACGGGAAACATCCTCACGGCGAACGCCTACCTCGGCGCCTTCGGCATCGCGGCGGCCCTGACGGCCGGGGCGGACGTCGTCGTGACCGGACGCGTCACGGATGCCTCCGTCGTCGTCGGGCCCGCGATCGCCCACTTCGGTTGGGGGCGGGACGACCTGGACCAGCTGGCGGGCGCCGTCGTGGCAGGTCACGTCATCGAGTGCGGGACGCAGGCCACCGCCGGCAACTTCGCGGGCTTCACGCAGGTGGACCTGGCGGCACCGCTCGGCTTCCCGATCGCGGAGATCGCAGCCGACGGATCGGTCGTCATCACGAAGCACGAGGGCACGGGCGGGGCCGTCACGGTCGACACGGTCACGGCTCAGCTGGTGTACGAGATCGGCTCGCCGCTGTACCTCGGCCCGGACGTGTCGACCCGGCTCGACACCATGACCCTGACCCAGTCGGGACCCGACCGCGTCGCGATCAGCGGGGTCGTCGGTGAGCCGCCGCCGGCCACGACCAAGGTGTGCCTCAACGAGTTCGGCGGGTTCCGCAACAGCGTCGAGTTCCTCCTGACCGGGCTCGACATCCCCGAGAAGGCCGCGCTCGTCCAGCACCAGATGGAAGCGGCCTTCTCGGCCGGCACCCGTCCGGAGTCCGTCGAGTGGCGCCTCGACCGCACGGATGTGCCCGACCCGGCGACCCAGGCCCAGGCGACCTCGCTGCTGCGGCTGAACGTCCGGAGCGCCCGGTCCGAGCCTGTCGGCCGGGCGTTCAGCGACGCCGCGGTGCAGCTGGCGCTCGCGTCGTACCCCGGTTTCAGCCTCAGCCGGCCGCCCGCCGCCGCGACGCCGTACGGCGTCTACCGCCCCGCGTACCTGCCGCAGACCGAGGTGCCCCACACCGTCGTCCATCCCGACGGCCGCCGCGAGGACATCCCCCCACCCGAGGTCCTTGAGCTTGTCGAAAGGACCGGAGTCGTTTCGACAGGCTCAACGAGCGACCTCGGCGACTGGGTCGGAGAGACGGTCCGCGCACCGCTGGGACGGCTGGCGTTCGCGCGGTCCGGCGACAAGGGCGGCGACGCCAACATCGGGGTGTGGATCCCCGCAGATCATCCGGCGCGCGACGACGCCTACGCGTGGCTCCTGGGATTTCTCGACGATGCCACGGTCCGTGAGCTGCTCGGCGAGGCAGCCACGCTCGACCTCGAGATCCACCCGCTGCCGAACCTGCGGGCGGTCAACGTCGTGATCCACGGCCTGCTCGGCGAGGGCGTCGCATCGTCGACGCGCCTGGACCCGCAGGCCAAGGGCGTCGGCGAGTGGCTCCGTGCCCGCGACTGCGCGATCCCGTCCGTCCTGCTCCCCACCCCGATTGCCGAGGCCTCCCTGTGAACGTCTGGAACACCCCCGAACGCATCGCCTTGCGCGACATGGTCACCTCGTTCACCGAGAAGGAGATCGCACCGCACCTCGCCACCTGGGAGGACGCCGGGCTGCTGCCCCGCGAGCTGCACCAGAGGACCGCCGAGGTCGGGATGCTCGGCATCGGCTTCGCCGAGGAGGTCGGCGGCTCCGGTGGCGACATCATCGACGCGACGATCATGACCGAGGCCGTTCTCAGCGCCGGTGGTTCGACGGGGCTCCTCGCGAGCCTGTTCACGCACGGCATCGCGGTGCCGCACATCGTCGACAGCAAGAACCCTGACCTGATCGATCGCTACGTGCGCCCGACACTGGCCGGTGAGCTGATCGGCTCGCTCGGCATCACCGAGCCCGGCGGCGGCTCGGACGTGTCGGGCCTGACGACGCGCGCGGTGCGCGACGGCGACGACTTCATCGTCAACGGCGCCAAGACGTTCATCACCTCCGGCGTCCGGTCCGACTTCGTGACGACGGCGGTGCGCACGGGCGGCGACGGGTTCGGCGGCATCAGCTTGCTCGTGATCGACAAAGGTCTGCCGGGGTTCTCGGTCTCCCAGCCCCTGCGCAAGATGGGCTGGCACTGCTCCGACACCGCCGAGCTCACGTTCGACGACGTCCGGGTGCCGGCCGCCAACATCGTCGGCGAGGTCGACGGCGGCTTCGGCCTGATCGTCAACCAGTTCGTCAACGAACGCCTCAGCCTCGCGACGCAGGGCTACGCGACGGCCCAGCGCTCCCTCGACCTCGCCGTGGCGTACGCCCGTGAGCGCGAGACCTTCGGCAAGCCGCTCATCGCCCGGCAGGTCATCCGCCACAAGCTCGTCGAGATGCACAGCCGGACGGCCGCTGCCCGGGCGGTCACGCGGGACGCCGTCGAGAAGGCCGCGGCCGGCGAGAGCCCGCTGCTGGAGGCGGTCGTGGCCAAGAACGTCTCGGTCGCGGCGTGCGAGTGGGTCGTCTCCGAGGCGGTGCAGATCTTCGGCGGCATGGGCTACATGCGCGAGTCCGAGGTCGAGCGGCACTACCGCGACGCCCGCATCCTCGGCATCGGCGGCGGGGCGACCGAGGTCATGACGGACCTGGCCTCGAAGCTGCTGGGGTACTGATGTCGTCCTCGCGAGTGGTGCAAACCACCCCCCGAGTGGTGCATATCCGGACGACACGCCGTCTCACAATCCCCAAATTGCACCACTCGCGGGGAGGGACGGCATGAGGACCACGGTGGACACCACGTCGGAGACCTACGCGGCCAACCGCGAGCGCATGCTGGAGCGGGTCGCGGATCTCGCCGACCAGCACCGCGCCGCGATCGGTGCCGGCGGCGAGCGCAACATCGAGCGCCACCACCGGCGCGGCAAGCTGACCGCCCGCGAGCGCATCGAGCTGCTGATCGACGCGGACGGGCCGTTCCTCGAGCTGTCGCCGCTCGCCGCCTGGGGCACGGCGTTCCCGGTCGGCGCCTCCGTCGTGACGGGTATCGGCGTCATCGAGGGCGTCGAGTGCATGATCGTCGCGAACGACCCGACGGTGAAGGGCGGCTCGACCAATCCGAGCACGTTGCGCAAGGTGCAGCGCGCCGCCCAGATCGCCGCCGAGTGCGGACTCCCGACCGTCAACCTGGTCGAGTCCGGAGGCGCCGACCTACCCACGCAGAAGGACATCTTCATCCCCGGCGGCGGATCGTTCCGCACCATCACCCGCGCCAGCGCCGACCGGCGTCCGACCATCGCGCTGGTGTTCGGCAACTCGACGGCCGGCGGCGCGTACGTCCCGGGTATGAGCGACTACGTCGTGATGGTCAAGGAGGGCGCCAAGGTCTTCCTCGGCGGACCCCCGCTGGTCAAGATGGCGACGGGCGAGGAGTCCGACGACGAGTCGCTCGGCGGTGCGGAGATGCATGCCCGCCAGTCCGGGCTCGCCGACCACCTCGCCGCCGACGAGCGCGACGCGATCCGCATCGGACGCTCGATCGTCAAGAACCTCAACTGGCGAAAGCTCGGCACGACGCCCGAGCCGACGTACGCCGAGCCCGTGCACGACCCGGAAGAGCTGCTCGGCATCATCCCCACCGATCTCAAGATCCCGTTCGACCCGCGTGAGGTGATCGTCCGGCTCGTCGACGCGAGCCCGGACGGCTCGAGCAGCTTCGATGAGTTCAAGCCGCTCTACGGATCGTCGCTGGTCACCGGCTACGCCCGGCTGCACGGCCACCCGATCGGCATCCTGGCCAACGCGCAGGGCGTGCTGTTCAGCGAGGAGGCGCAGAAGGCGGCGCAGTTCATCCAGCTCGCCAACCAGATCGACACGCCCCTGCTGTTCCTGCACAACACGACGGGCTACATGGTCGGCGCCGAGTACGAGCAGGGCGGCATCATCAAGCACGGCGCGCAGATGATCAACGCCGTCTCCAACTCGACCGTCCCGCACCTCTCGGTCGTGATGGGCGCCTCGTACGGGGCCGGGCACTACGGCATGAGCGGGCGGGCCTACGACCCGCGGTTCATGTTCAGCTGGCCGAACGCGAAGTCGGCGGTCATGGGCCCGGCCCAGCTCGCCGGCGTCATCTCGATCGTCGCCCGCGGAGCCGCCGAGGCGAAGGGACAGCCGTACGACGAGGAGGGCGACCGGGCGATGCGAGCCATGATCGAGGAGCAGATCGAGAAGGAGTCGATCGCCTACTTCAC
>JAOPWZ010000109.1 GCA_025965435.1 Aeromicrobium sp. | reverse complement strand
GCTGCTCGTGGGGCCCGTGGCCCGGCTGGTCGCCGCCATGACCTGGCCGGCGCCGATCGCGGCCGACCAGAGGTCGTGATCCCCTGAGGCTCAGGGCCAACGGCGTCAGCGGAACCGGTCGGGTGCGATCCGGTCGGGCCGCAGTCCCAGGCCGAGGACGTCCTTCGGGGCATCATCGCCCGTGATCGCAGCCGCCGCGTACCGCGCGAGCGCCGGAGCGGTCTGGACGCCGTAGCCGCCCTGGCCGGCGAGCCAGAAGAAGGTCTCATCGTCCGGATCGCGGCCCACCACGAGGCCCTCGTCGGGGCTGAAGGTCCGCAGGCCGGCCCAGGACGCACGGACGGATCGCGCCGGGATCGTCGTCACCTCCCGGATCTCGTCCAACGAGCGTGCGATCGCCAGCGTGTCCGCACGTGCGTCGGTGGGCTCGCTGGCGGTCTTGTCGGCCGGTGAGCACAGCATCTGGTCGCCCTCGGGCTTGACGTAGAAGGTCTCGTCGACGTCGTACAGCATCGGCAGGCGGTCGAGCGCGACACCGTCCGGGCCGGCCGTGGTGAACGCCGTCCGCCGCCGCGGGGTGAGTCCGACCGGCCGCACCCCGGCGGTGCCGGCGACCTGGTCCGCCCACGCGCCGGCCGCGTTGACGACGGTCGTCGCAGAGACCGTCGTGCCGTCGCCCAGACGAGCCTCCCAACCCCGCGCGGTACGGGCCAGCTCGTCCACCCGGCTGCCTCGCTGCAGGTCACCCCCGCGGCTGCGGAAGGCATGGACGAATCCCTGGTGCAGGGCGTCGACGTCCATCTCCATGGCCGACGGCTCGTGCAGACCGATCTCGACAATCCCTTGGCGGAGGATCGGACAGAGCTCCCGCGCCTCGGCCTCGTCGACGAGCGTCACGCCGCCGACGACACCGTTGACCCCTTCGAACAGCTCCTTGAGAGCCTGGCCGCGTCCGATCCGGGCGAACTGCAGCAGCGGACGAGGTCGGAGGAGCGGTGACTCGAACCCTGCCGGGGGTGCCTCGAGAAAGGCGCGGCTCGCCACGGTGAGCGCACGGATGTCCTCGCCCCCGTAGGTCTCGAGGAACATGGCCGCGGACCGGCCGGTCGCGTGATAGCCGAGGGTCTGCTCCATGTCGAGCAGGAGCACGTCGGCCGTCGACGCCAGCTCGTAGGCCAGAGAGGCACCCGCGATGCCCGCACCGATCACCATCACGTCCCAGTGGTCAGGGGTCATGGTGCCAACCTAGGACGGGATCGGACCGGGCGGTGAATACGTCGACGGACATCGAACCAGCTCATTCTTGTCGAGGACGGAACCGGTGGGCCCCGCCGCATCTGATCGGTAGCCGGTGGATCGCACCGGCGTTCTGATAGCAAGAGCATGGTTGGGCATCACGACATGGTCAAGCGTCTGGTCAACAACATGTCAAAATGACATGCTGAGTCCATGACAGCGCCATTCAGGTTTGCACGATGAACAGCATCGACCGCCTCGACGCCGAGATCATCGGACGGCTGACGGAGGACGCTCGAGTCGGCATCGCCGACCTCGCCGCCGATCTGAGCGTCAGCCGGGCCACGATCCAGACCCGGATCCGGCGGCTCGAGGAAACCGGCGTGCTCCTCGGCTTCCGCCCGATCATCGATCTGTCAGCGGTCGGCATGCCGGTGCAGGCGCTCGTGAGCCTCGAGCTCGACCAGCGCAAGATGCAGCACGTCGTGGCCGGGCTGCGGAAGCTGCCCGAGGTGCTCGAGATCAAGATCCAGGCCGGCCGCGAGGACCTCCTCGTCCACGTCGCCATCGCCTCGCTCGACGCCCTGCAGGTGCTGACGGCCTCGATCGTCGACATCGACGGCGTCCGCAAGACCACCTCGACCTTCTCGGTCGCCACTCCCCTCCCCTACCGCGTCCAACCCCTGCTGGACCACATCACGGCCGACGCCGGCTGGGGCCGCTCGACCCCCGCACCCCGATAGGACAGTCCGCGCTCCTCGTGTGGGTTCAGGCAGCGTGGAGTGCCTCGAGCATCTCTGCGAACTCGGCTGCCCATGGGTCGATGGGCATCTGGTCGGGCACATCAGCGCGCATGACGGTGGTGAGGTCCCAGTCCGCGATGGGTAGCGGGTCGGGATGTCGTGTGTAGGTGTGCCCGGTTCGTGTGGTCCATCGGAAGACACCGGGCGAGGGTTGTCGCAAGCTCAGGTGGCCCTCGGTCTTGAGGTTGTGGGCTCGGCGGTTGAGTGGACCGGTGTTGGCTGCACAGGTGTCGGCCGGCCACGGATCGCTGTGGTCGGTGTCGCAGGCGCGGGCGGGTACCGAGCTGGTGGGAAACACCGACGTGCCGTCCCTGAACTCCAGCACCTGGCTGAGACGGGTGGGGGCGAATCGTCCGAGCCACGTCACGGTCAGCAGGTTGCCGATGTCGTCGGTGACGAGTCGGTAGAGCAGGCTGGTCTCGTCGGCCATCGCGGCGCGCACCACGTGAGCCGGGATGGTCGCCGAGCGGTCGGCCAGCTCGCCGGGAGCGTCGCTGAATCCCATCAGCGACGACAACGGCACCGTGATGCCGATGACTGCCCGGTAGCCCAGGCCACCCTCGCGTCGGTCGAGCAGCGCGTCCACGAAGAGGTCCGCACGGGCCTGGTCGATCGTGCGGTCGTCGTCGGCCGGCAGCTGGTGGGCGGCTCCGGTGAGCTTCTGCATGATCGCGGCGGCGTCGTTCGAGCTGATGTCAGCGGTCATCCGCGTCATCCCGTCACCCAACGGCCGAACGCCGACGCTGCGATCGCGGTGCGCCTTCTCGTGACGTTCACGAGACGCGTCGGCCTCGGTGCGCTCGACCCACCGCTCGAGCCAGCGGGACGCCTGACCCGGGGTGAGTCGCGCGAGGCGGTCGACGACCAAGGCGTCCAGCGCGGCGACCGATTCGGGGTGGACCAGTCGGGACGCGGCACGGTCGATGCTGATCACGTGCGTGGTGCTGACCCGCCCGTCGTGCCACGCCTGCCACACCGTCGGCATCGTGGAGCGCAGTCGCCGCGCGCGGGCGACCCGGCGCTCGATCGTCGGGACGGGCAAGGTCATCGCCAACGACAGCTCGTGGACTGCTGAGTCGACCCGCCTGCGCGCCTGAGCGGCTCTTCCATCACGTTCACCGGCCGCTCGGGCCCGGTCGACGTACTCGAGGAGCTCTTCGGCCTCCGCCGCCTCCAACGAGGCCAGGACCTCCCGACGCACCACGATCTGATCGATCGTCTGCCGGTCGTCCAACATCATTTGCCCCTGCGGTTGCCGTCTTTTCTCCAGTCTAGAGACGGGGTCTGACAACCGACTTGACCTACGCGAGGTCGTCCTCGCGCTCGCGCCGGACCTCTCAACCAGCCTCTGTCTTGTGGTGAACGGGCAACCTTCCCGAGTGGAAGGCCCGACGGACGAGGAGGTGCCATCCAGGCGGAGTAACGTCGATCGCACCACCTGCGACGAGAGGCCATCCATGAACGAGATCACCGACAAGCACGATGGCGACCTC
>JAOPWZ010000101.1 GCA_025965435.1 Aeromicrobium sp. | reverse complement strand
CATGGCCAAGATCATCTACACCCACACCGACGAGGCGCCCGCACTGGCGACCTACTCGTTCCTCCCCGTCATCGAGGCCTACGCCTCGACGGCCGGCGTCGAGGTCGAGACCCGCGACATCTCGCTGGCGGGCCGCATCATCGCCCTGTTCGGTGACCGCCTCACGCCCGAGCAGCAGATCAGCGATGCGCTGGCCGAGCTCGGCGACCTCGCCAAGACGCCCGAGGCCAACATCATCAAGCTGCCGAACATCAGCGCGTCGGTCCCGCAGCTCAAGGCGGCGATCGCCGAGCTGCAGTCGCAGGGCTACGACCTGCCCGACTACCCGGACGACCCGCAGTCCGACGAGGACAAGGACGTCCGGTCGCGCTACGACAAGGTCAAGGGCAGCGCCGTCAACCCGGTGCTGCGTGAGGGCAACTCCGATCGTCGCGCCCCCGCGTCGGTCAAGAGCTACGCGCGCAAGCACCCGCACTCGATGGGTGCGTGGAGCAGCGACTCCAAGACCAACGTCGCCACGATGGGAGCCGACGACTTCCGCTCGAACGAGAAGTCGGTCGTCATCGAGTCGGACACCACGATCGCGATCCAGCTGGTCGACGCCGGCGGCAACGCCACCGAGCTCAAGGCGCCCTTCAACGTCCTCGCCGGCGAGATCGTCGACGGCACCGTGATGCGCGCGGCCGCCCTCGACGAGTTCCTCGCGGCGCAGGTCGCCCGCGCCAAGGACGAGGGTGTGCTGTTCTCGGTGCACCTCAAGGCCACGATGATGAAGGTCTCCGACCCGATCATCTTCGGGCACGTCGTCAAGGCGTTCTTCCCGGCCGTGTTCGAGCAGTACGGTGCCGACCTCGACGCCGCGGGCCTCAGCCCCAGCAACGGTCTGGGCGGCATCCTCGCCGGTCTCGACCAGCTGCCCAACGGCGCTGAGATCAAGGCCGCGTTCGAGCAGGGCATCGCGGACGGCCCCGCGCTCGCGATGGTCGACTCCGACAAGGGCATCACCAACCTGCACGTGCCCAGCGACGTCATCGTCGATGCCTCCATGCCGGCCATGATCCGCACGTCCGGCCACATGTGGGGCCCGGACGGCAACGAGGCCGACACGCTCGCCGTCATCCCCGACAGCTCGTACGCCGGCATCTACCAGACCGTCATCGACGACTGCCGCGCCAACGGCGCGTACGACCCGACCACGATGGGCTCGGTGCCGAACGTCGGCCTGATGGCCCAGGCCGCCGAGGAGTACGGCAGCCACGACAAGACCTTCGAGATCGCCACGGCCGGCACCGTCCAGGTCGTCGACGCCGAGGGAACCGTGCTGATCGAGCACGCGGTGGAGCCGGGCGACGTCTGGCGCGCCTGCCAGACCAAGGACGTCCCGATCCGCGACTGGGTCAAGCTCGCCGTGACGCGCGCCCGGGCCTCCGAGACGCCGGCGATCTTCTGGCTCGACTCGTCGCGCGCGCACGACGCCAACCTCATCGCCAAGGTCGAGGCGTACCTGCCCGAGCACGACACCGAGGGCCTGACGATCGAGATCATGGCGCCGGCCGAGGCCACGCAGTACTCGCTCGACCGCATCCGCAAGGGCGAGGACACGATCTCGGTCACGGGCAACGTCCTGCGCGACTACAACACGGACCTGTTCCCGATCCTCGAGCTCGGCACCAGCGCCAAGATGCTCTCGATCGTCCCGCTGATCAACGGCGGCGGACTGTTCGAGACGGGGGCCGGCGGCTCGGCGCCCAAGCACGTGCAGCAGCTCGTCAAGGAGAACTACCTGCGCTGGGACAGCCTGGGCGAGTTCCTGGCCCTTGCGTCGAGCTTCGAGCACATGGCGACGACGACCGGCAATGCCCGCGCGCAGATCCTCGCCGACACGCTCGACCGGGCGACCGGCACGTTCCTCGACGAGGACAAGTCGCCGGGCCGCAAGCTCGGCACGATCGACAACCGCGGCAGCCACTTCTACCTGGCGCTCTACTGGGCCCAGGAGCTCGCGAAGCAGACGCAGGACGCCGATCTCGCGGCAGCGTTCGCCGATGTCGCCGGCGACCTTGCCACCAACGAGCAGAAGATCGTCGACGAGCTGCTGGCCGTCCAGGGCAGCCCGGCCGACATCGGTGGCTACTTCCACCCGAGCAGCGAGAAGGTCAACTCCGTGATGCGTCCTTCGGGAACGTTCACCGGCGTGCTCAAGGACCTGGCGTCCCGCCTGGTCTGACGAACAGGGGTGGTTGGCCGTACCGAGAGTGCGGCCAACCCCCTCCTGGGCCTGCGCTGGAGCCGCGACACTGGTCGCATGGAGGTCGAGGCGAGGTCCGGGAAGCCCGACGTGCGGGTCCTGGTCGTGGATGACCAGGAGTCCTACCGTCGGGCGATGCAGGACGTCGTCGACGCCACCGACGGGTTCACGGTGGTCGGCACGGCGGACTCTGGCGAGGAATCGGTCGAAGCCGCCCGCGCTCTGCGACCGCAGCTCGTGCTGATGGACGTCAACCTGTCTGGCATCGACGGCGTGGAGGCGTCCCGGCGCATCCTCGCCGCCGGCGACGGACCCGTCGTGGTGCTGCTGTCGACGTACGACCGGGACGACATCGACATCGACGGCTCCGGCGCGGCCGGCTACGTGCCGAAGGGCGCCTTCGGTCCGGAACGGCTGACCGAGGTGTGGGCCTCAGCTCACCGGCACGGCTGAGCGGTCGGGCGACGGGGGCAGCCGGATGACGACCCGGTCCTCGCCGGCCTCGAGACTGCCGTGCAGAGCGTCGACACGATCGAGCATCGACTGCTGCGCGGCGGCGTCGAGAGCGATGCCCTCGAGCTCGATCTCAAGGCACCCGGACGGCGGGACGACCCGCAGCGTCACGGTCAGCGGACGCCTGAGGCTCATGGCGCGGGTGCAGCAGAAGTAGGCCGCCGCCTCCAGCTGGTCCGACCAGCGAGCACCCAGTGCCTCAGGCGCGACGACCAGGGTGGCGCCGGGGGTGCGTCCGACCTGCGCCCGGAGCGCCGCCGCGAGCCCGCTACGGGTGAGGAGGGTCGGGTGCAGCCCTCTCGTCAGGTCCCGGAGGCTCTCGAGTGCGGTCGTCGCGGCTGCGACGAAGCCTGCAGCCTGCTCCGGCGTCGGCCCGGTGGGCGGCACCCCCGCCACCTCGGCCCTCAGCTGCCGCAGGCGGGTCAGCACCTCGTCGGAGATCGCGAGCTCGAGGCGGTGCCGCTCGGAGTCGCTCGCCCGGATCAGCCGCCCTCGCGAGGCCGCCAGCTCCTCGGTCCGGCGGTCGAGCTGCTCGACCTGGCTCGCGAGAGCGACCTCGAGCCGTGTGTTGCGAAAGGCCACGGCCGCCTGGTCGGTGATGTCGCGGGCCAGCCGCTCCTCCTGGGGTCGCAGCGTGCGGGCCGCCGGCATCAGGACCCGGATCATCCCGAGCGGGCCCGACTGGTCCTTGACCGGCAGCTCGATCCAGTCTCCCGGCGTCTCGCGTCGCGCGGCGCGGGGTGTCCACGTCGCGGAGCGGGTGGTGCCGTCCGGCAGGTCCAGCCGCGCGGTCGACTGGAGCGCAGATCCGGCGAGACCGGCCGCCTCGGCCACCGCAGGCAGCAGCTCGTCGGGTGCGGAGCCGGCGCCGGCGCGCCGGCTGAACGCGGACAGCGCGTCGTACGGCTGGGCCCGGTGTCCGTACGCAGCCCGGTCGGCGAGACGGACGACCCAGCGCCGCAGCGGCTGGAACGCCAGCGCGACGATCGCCGTGATCGCCAGCGACAGGCCGAAGCTCTCGTCGTCGCCGTCGAGGCGCTCGCCGACCGACACCACCAGGAGGACGTACGCGATCGTGACGAAAGCCGTGGCACAGGCCAGGACCACGGCCCGGCTGATGATCAGGTCGAGGTCGTACAGCCGGAAGCGCAGCACCGAGATCGCGATGCTGGCGATCAGCGCGACGTAGGAGACGTAGAGCGGGATGCTCGTGACAGGTGACTGGCTGCCGTCGTCGGACAGCGACTGGTCGAGCAGGATGGCGGTGAGGGCGAGGGCCACGAAGATCGCTGCGGTGACGACCCACCGCAGCTGCTGCCGGGCCTCATCGTGCGACCTCCGCAACCGGATGACCATGCTGGCGACCGCGGCGAGCAGCGCTCCTGCCGTGAGCAGGATCCCGACCGAGCTCAGCAGCTCACCCACCGAGAATCCGGCGGTCGCATCGGCCTTGCTGACGATGTCCTCCGGCGGGATGAGCGCGAGTCCGACGAGGGACAGCCCGTAACCCACGCACGTGACCCAGGCGACCGGGCGCCAACGGCGCGAGAGCAGCTGACCGTCTGGCACCGTCAGGAAGATCAGTCCGAGGACGGTGAGGGCGAACGGCCCGCCGAGCGCGAGCGCGCCCCAGGCGGCCATCCGCCCGGTCGACGTGGATGCCGGGCCGCCGTGGTCGAGGACCCACGTGCTGTACGACTCCAGGAGCAGGGACATCGAGGTGGTCACCCCGACGAGCACCAGCAACCAGCCGATCGGGTGACGGGGGTACGCCGTCACGATCACGGCTCCGAGCACCGAGCAACCGAGTCCGGCGACGTCGACGAGCGGCCAGCCATGGATCCCCCAGGTGTCCGAGGACCACAGGGAGTCGTAGGCCGACACGACGAGGGTGTCGCCGACGACGCACAGCGCCGCAGCCGCCGCGAGCGACCAGGCGACGACGCGCGTCACGCGGGGTCCCCGTCCAGCGGCAGCCGGGCCGTGACGACGGTGCCGGCCGATGACGCATGGATCGTGAGCCGGCCGCCGACCGCGTCGAGGCGGTCGTGCATGTTGCTCAGGCCGACCCCGTCCCGTGTGCCGTCCACGGGAAATCCGCTCCCGTCGTCCGCGACGACGACGACCAGCGCGGCGTCGTTCTCGTCGAGCGTCACCCGCACGCGGGACGCGGCAGCGTGCTTGAGCGCGTTCTGCACCGCCTCGAGGCAGCAGAAGTACACCGCGAGCTCGACGTCCGGCCGGAGACGGCCCGTCGTGCCGTCCTGGATCTCGACCGGCACCGTCGTCGAGGTGGTGGCAGTGCGGAGGGCCGGTCCGATCCCGCACTCGCTGAGGGTGCCGGGATAGATCCCGCGGGACAGGTCGACGAGGGTCGCGATGGCGAGGTCGGTTGCGGCGACCTGGGCGGCGAGGACCGTGGCGCCCGCCTCCGGGGACGTCGCAGCGAGTGACTGCGCGAGGCGGAGGTTGACCGCGAGGGCGACGAGGTGCTGCTGCGCCCCGTCGTGGATGTCGCGCTCGAGCCGGCGCCGCTCGGCGTCCTGTGTCTCGACGATCCGGGCACGGGACGCCCGCAGCTCGTCGGCTCGACGCAGCAGCTCCTCGTGCCGGCGCGCCAGCTCCGTGCGCAGTCGGGTGCCATGCAGCACCAGCCCCGCCTGGGTCGCGAGCTCGTCGAAGAGCTGCCGCTCGACGGGGGTCAGCGACTGGTCCGGCCGCTTCTGGATGCGGATCTCGCCGAGTGCCTCGCCGTTCAGCTGCACGGGACGTGCGTGCTGACCGTCTGCCACCGGACGATACGGAGCGTCACCGGCGTGCTCGGGCCAGGCCGCCGCGAGGACAGGCTCGTGTCCCACCAGGAGCCACACCTGGGCCCACGCGGCGCAGGTGCCCTCGGCGAGGACGCGGGCCATGGTGACGGGGACGTCGTCGTCGTGCGACTGCGTGACCGACGAGGCGAAACGGCTCAGGACGTCGTACGGACGCCGCCGCTCGCCGCTGACGACCCGGCGGCTGAGTCGATGCAGTCGAGCCTGGACCGGGTTGAGACCCAGCGCGACCACGAGCGTCGCGAGGATCGAGAGGCGGGTGTCCGGCGACGACGTGTGCCCGATCAGCGCGCCCCCTCCGAGCACCACCACCAGATAGACGGCCCCGACGAACGCCGCGAGACCCGCGACGACGATCGCGCCCCCGACCCGGTCGGGGTGGCTGCTTCGGCGGATCGCGAGCGCGGACATGGTCAGGTGGTCGCCTCGACATACGCCAGCACGGCCATCACCCGGCGATTGATCTCCGCCTCCTCCACGAGCCCGAGCTTCTGGAAGACCGAGCTGATGTGCTTCTCGACGGCGCGTTCGCTCATGTAGAGCGTCTTGGCGATCGTGGCGTTGTTGCGCCCCGTCGCCATGGACTCGAGGACGGACCGTTCCTTCTCGGTGAGTCCCAGCAAGCGCGACTCCTGCTCGTCGGCCTTGCGGGCCATGAGGCCCTCGACGACCTTCGGGTCGAGCGCCGAGCCGCCGCGGGAGACCTCGTGCAGCGCGCGGACGAGCTCGTCGAGCTGGGTGACCCGTTCCTTGAGCAGGTATCCGAGACCGGCGACCCCGTCCTCGAGGAGCGCGAACGCGTAGTCGGGCTCGACGTACTGCGACAGCACCACGACTCCGGTCCCGGGGTGCTGCGTGCGGATCTGCTTGGCGGCGACGATGCCCTCCATCGTGTGGCTGGGCGGCATGCGTATGTCGGTCAGCACGGCGTCCGGCCGGTGGATCGCGACGGCCTTCAGCAGGCCGTCGGGCGCGTCGACGGTCTCGACCAGCTCGAGCTCGTCGATCTGGCCCAGCAGGGCTGACACACCCTCACGGACGAGATAGTTGTCGTCCGCGAACACAATCCGCAGGACCATCTTCGTCACACTAGCGTCAGCGGGAGGACGCCGGTAGGCATGCGGAAGCACCAGCGCGGCCGGCCCCCGAGGGGACCGGCCACGCCGTGGGACAACGGTGACTAGACGCGCACCCGGGCATCCTCCTCCTCGATTGTTCCGTCGAGCTCGGAGATGTCGTCGGGCGTGTGGCCGCCCTCGAGGTCGATCGACGGCAGGAGGCGATCCAGCCAGGCCGGCAGCCACCAGGCGCGGTCACCCAGCAGGCTCATGGCGGCCGGCACCAGGACCATCCGGACCAGTGTCACGTCGAGCAGGACCGCGACGGCCAGGCCGACACCGAACATCTTGGCCGTGACGTCCGGCATCAGGACGAATGATGCGAAGACGCTGATCATGATGAGTCCGGCGCTCGTGATGACGCGACCCGTGCTGGCGACGCCTTCCACGATGGCCTTCTTCGCATGGCCGTGGCGGGTGAACTGCTCCCGCACGCGGCTCAGCAGGAAGACCTCGTAGTCCATCGACAGACCGAACAGGATCGCGAACATCAGCATCGGCGCGAGCGGCATGATCGGGACCGAGCCCTCGACGCCGATCAGCTGGGCCGCCCAGCCCCACTGGAACACGGCCACGACGACGCCGTACGCAGCTCCGACGCTCAGGAGGTTGAGCACGGCCGCCTTGAGCGGGACGAGCACGGACCGGAACACGAGCATCAGCACGAGGAACGACAGCCCGATGACAGCACCGAGGAACCACGGCATGCGGTCCTGCAGGCGGTTGGAGACGTCCTCCGACATCGCCGTGCCGCCGGTGACCATCGGTTCGACCGAGCTGTCACCGATCGCATCGGGCAGCACGTGGTCGCGCAGCCGGTGCAGCGTCGCCGAGGTCTCGGCATCCTGGGGGGCGCTGGTCGGGGTGACTCCGATGATCGCGATGTCCTTGCCGTCGTTGAACGTCGGCTCGTCGACCGAGGCGACGCCCTGGTCCGCCGCGAGTGCCCCGGCGACCCGGTCGATCGTTGCGTCGGTGTCGGCCGCCCCATGCGTCTCGAGGACGACCTGGAAGGGGCCGTTCGTGCCCGGACCGTAGGCGTCGGCGACGAGGTCGAACGCCTTGCGGGTCGTCGTCGACGCGGGGTCGTTGCTGGCATCGGTGAAGCCGAGGCGCATCGAGAACACCGGAGTGGCGAGCACCCCGAGCACGAGTGCCGCGACGACCCCGTAGCGGACCGGATGCGCGACGACCCTGGCGGCCCAGCGGGCCGAGCTGGAGCTGGGGTCGTTGGCGGGGCGCTGCTTGATGAACGGGATCTTGGCAGCATTGACCTTCGTCCCGACGATCCCGAGGATCGCGGGCAGCAGGGTCACGGCGGCGGTCATGGTGACCGCGACCATCAGCGCGGACGCCCAGCCCATGACCGCCATCATCGGCACGCCGGAGACCTGGAGACCCGCGATGGCGACGATGACCGTGGCGCCGGCGAACAGCACCGACTGCCCGGCCGACGAGTTGGCCTCGCCGATCGCCTCGGGCACGGGCATGCCGTCGTCGAGGTTCTGGCGGTGCCGGGACAGGATGAACAAGGCGTAGTCGATGCCGACGCCGAGCCCGAGCATCATGCCGACGATGTTGGCGATCTCCGGCACGTTCACCAGGCCCGACAGGACGCCGAGCGAGCTGATGCCGATCAGCAGGCCGAACAGGGCTGTGACGATCGGGATGCTGAGGGCGACGAGCGAGCCGAAGGCGACGGCCAGGACCACGATGGCCACCAGGATGCCGATCTTCTCGCTGCTGGGAGCGGCATCACCCTTGGCGTAGCCGAGGCCGCCGTCGTACTCGACCTGGACGCCGGCCTCGACCGCGTTCTCCACGGCCTTCTCGGCTGCCTCGAACTGCTCGACGCCGATCTCGCTCGCGGCGAACGCGACGGTGGCGAAGGCGGTCGTGCCGTCCTTGCTCAGAGTCGGACCGCGCGGGTCGTACGGGTTGCTGACGGACACCACCTCGTGGCCCTGCGACAGCTCGGTCACCGTCTGCTCGATCGCGGTCCTCGTGGCCGGACCCGTCAGGCCGTCGTCGGAGTGGAAGATCACGTTGGACGTGTAGATGGTCTCCTGCGGAAAGCGGTCGGCCACCGCGTCGGCGGCGCGCTGCGACTCCGCTCCGGGGATGGAGAAGCTCTCGTCCGGCGCTCCGCCGGCCGACGAGTTGAGCATGACGATCGAGACGGCAAGGACGACCCACGCAGCCAGGACGCGCCAGGGATGGCGTCCGGAGAAGTGGCCGAGCCGGTAGAGGAGGCGAGACATGATGGAGCCTTTCACTGGGGTGAGCTCCGAACCGATCGCCCGTCGCTCTGATTCTTCGACGCTATGAAGATCAGGGGTACGGCGGCAGGGCGCTGTCCGAACACCCGGTGCGGACAGACGCCGGGTTTTCCGGCCGTCCGGCGGGGGGTGGCCGCCCCGAGGGGGGTGGCTGGCACGCGCTGGGGCCGGTGTGACCGACGTCCCTGGCGCAGGGGGAACATCCGGTGCGGTGGAGGACTTGAACCCGGGTGTGACCTCTGTCGACACGCCCACCCGCACCCGCCACGTGGCTCTGGCGCTGCTGGCACTTGCCCTCGGCGGCTTCGCCATCGGCACGACCGAGTTCATGACGATGGGGCTGCTCGAGGAGATCGCCGAGGGCATCGACCGCACGAACGCCGAGACCGGGCACATCATCACGGCCTACGCCTTCGGTGTCGTGGTCGGCGCCCCGGTCATCGTCTCGCTGGGAGCGCACCTGCCCAAGAAGGAGCTGGCGATCGGGCTGATCCTGGCCCTGGGCGTCGGCAACGCGATCACGGCGGTCGCCAGCGGCTACCTGCCCGTCATGGTGGCCCGCTTCGTCGCGGGCCTGCCGCACGGCGCGTACTTCGGGGTGGCGTCGCTGCTGGCCGCCTCCCTGGTGCGCCCGGAGCTGCGGGGACGAGCGGTCAGCTCGGTCATGCTGGGCCTGTCGGTCGCCACCGTCGCCGGGGTGCCGGCCAGCACGATCTTGGGCCAGACGCTCGGGTGGCGCAGCGCCTACTGGGCGGTGCTGGTCATCGCGGCCGCCGCGGCGCTGATGATCTTCGCGTTCGTCCCGCACTCGCCGGCCAACCACGACGCCTCCGTGCGGGGCGAGCTGCAGGCGCTCAAGCGGCCCCAGGTGCTGTTCGCCGTGGCGGCCGGGATGGTCGGCTTCGGTGGGCTGTTCGCGATGTACAGCTACATCGCGCCGATCGTCACCAAGGTCATGGATCTCTCGGACGCCTGGATCGCCGCCTTCACGCTGGCGTTCGGCGTCGGCTCGGTGCTCGGCTCGTGGGGTGCGGGCATTCTCGCCGACTGGAATGCCGAGCGCTCGGTGCTGCTGGGCTTCCTGGCGACCGCCGCGGTGCTCGTCGCGTTCTACGTCGCCGCGCCCTATGTGGTGCCGGCGATGATCCTGGTGGTGGCCGTTGGAGCGCTGGGGTCGATCGTCGCGATCACGCTGCAGATCCGGTTGATGGATGCGGCCGGCGACGCCCAGATGCTGGGCGCAGCGCTGAACCACTCGGCCCTCAACGTCGCCAACGGCCTGGGTGCGTTCTTCGGCTCGGTCATCATCACCGCGGGCCACGGATACCGCGCCACGAGCTGGGTCGGTGTGGTCCTGGCCCTCGTCGGAGCGCTGATCTTCGCCGTCGGGATGGTTGCGCAGCGCCGCACCACGCGCGCCGCCTGACCCCGGGGCTCAGCGCGCGAGCGCGGCCTCCGCGCCGGCCCGTGGCCGCAGCCAGACCATGTCGCCCTCGTGCAGCTGCAGGGCGGTGGCCTCGGTGCGGGTGAGGATGACCTGCACCGGATCGGGGTGCAGGACGTCGTCGGGTGTCACCTCGAGCCGGATCTCGAACCCGACCCGCGTCCACCGCGTGATGCGGCCGGACGCCGTCGCGGCGTGCTCGTAGCGCGTGATGTCGATGTCGTGGGGGCGGATGAGCTTGTCGCCCAGGCGCGTGACCGGGCCGAGGAACGACAGCACGAACTCGCTCGCCGGACGGTCGTACAGGTCGTCGGGCGTGCCGATCTGCTCGATGCGTCCCTCGTTGATGACGACCAGGCTGTCGGAGACCTCGAGGGCCTCCTCCTGGTCGTGCGTCACGAACACCGTCGTCACGTGCACCTCGTCGTGGAGGCGCCGCAGCCACTCGCGCAGCTCCTTGCGCACCTTCGCGTCGAGCGCGCCGAACGGCTCGTCCAGCAGCAGAACGCTGGGCTCGATCGCCAGCGCCCGCGCCAGGGCCATCCGCTGACGCTGACCACCGGAGAGCTGTGAGGGCAGCCGGTGCGAGAACTGCTCGAGGTGCACGAGCTTGAGCAGCTCGGCGACCCGCTTCTTGACCTCGGCCTTGGGCTTCTTGCGGATCTCGAGGCCGAAGGCGACATTCTTCTCGACCGTCATGTGCTTGAACGCGGCATAGTGCTGGAACACGAATCCGACGTTGCGCTTCTGCGCCGGCAGGCCCGTGGCGTCCAGGCCCTCGATCTCGATCGTCCCGCTGTCGGACGACTCGAGGCCCGCGATGATGCGCAGCAGGGTCGACTTGCCGCCGCCGCTGGGCCCGAGCAACGCCGTGAGCTGCCCGCTGGGGATGCTCAGGTCGATGTCCTGCAGCGCCACGAAGTCGCCGAAGTTCTTGTTGACGCCGCGGATCTCAATCCCCATCAGTGTCGTCCTTGGGTCGAAGGATGGTCACGACGACGAGCGCCGCGACCGCGATCAGAGCGAGCAGGAAGCTCGTGGCGTACGCCGAGCCCTGCTCGAAGTCCTGGTACTTCTGCTCCACGACGAGCGTGGCCGTCTGGGTCTGCTGGGCGACGTTGCCCGAGACGATCTTGACCGCGCCGAACTCGCCGAGGGCGCGGGCCAGGCTCAGCACCACGCCGTAGACCAGGGCCCACTTGATCGAGGGGAGCGTGATGCGCCAGAACGTCGGCCAGGCGCCGGCGCCGAGGCTCTTGGCGGCCTGCTCCTGCTCGGTGCCGATCTCGTGCAGCACCGGCACGATCTCGCGGATCACCAGAGGGAGGCTGACGAACGCGGTGGCCATGATGATGCCGGGTGTCGCGAACGCGATCTGCAGACCCGCGTCCTCCAGGGCCGGTCCGAACGTGCCGTTGGTGCCGCCGTACGCCAGCAGGAGTGCGAGGCCGACGACGACGGGGGAGACCGACAGCGGCAGGTCGATCAGTGCCGACAGGACGCCGCGGCCGGGGAACTCGTACCGCACCAGCAGCAACGAGATGCCGACACCGAACACCGTGTTGATCGCGACGGCCCACAGCGCGACGACGACCGTCAGCTGCAGGGCGTCGGTGACGACGGCGTCGGACAGGGCGGTCTGCAGGTTGTCGAGGCCACCCTCGAACGTCTTCTGCACGACGAGCGCGACCGGCCAGATGACCAGCAGGAACAGGTAGCCGACGACCAGGAGTCGCCGCACGTAGGTACCGGTGGTCCTGGGCTGGGCGAGGCGGCTAGCCACGGCGTGCCACCCACTTCGACAGGATCTGCAGCAGGACGATCGCGGCCAGGGCGACGAGCAGCAGGATCGTCGCGACGGAGGCGGCGGCCGCCTCGTTGCCGTTCTCGATGTACGTCAGGATGCGGACCGAGGCGACCTCGGTCTTGAGCGGCAGGTTGCCCGACAGCAGGACCAGCGAGCCGTACTCGCTGATGCCGCGGGCGAAGGACAGGGCCGCGCCGGCGGTGATCGCCGGGGCGAGGCTCGGCAGGATGATGCGGCGCAGCGTCGTGAACCGGCTCGCCCCGAGCGACGCGGCGGCCTCCTCGACGTCGCGGTCGAGCTCCATCAGGACGGGCTGCACGGTCCGCACGACGAACGGCAGCGTCACGAACAGCAGCGCGAGGAAGACGGAGCGCTCGGTGTTCGCGACGTTGACGCCGAGCGGGCTGTCAGGTCCGTACAGGCTCAGCAGCACCAGGCCGGCGACGATCGTCGGCAGGGCGAACGGGATGTCGATGACGACCTCGAGCAGGCGCTTGCCGGGGAAGCTGTCGCGCACGAGCACCCAGGCGATCACGGTGCCCATCACGACGTTGATCGCGGTGACGATCAGGGCCTGCGTCACGGTGAGGCGCAGGGCGGCCGCGGTCTGCGGGTTGGTGAGCGTCTCGCGGAACGTCTGCCACCCGCCGTCGATCGACTGGATGACGACGAGGGAGAGCGGGATCAGGACCAGCAGGCTGAACCACGTCAACGCGATCCCCAGGCCGAGACCTGAGGACCGCGTCAGCGAGGTCGTGCTCCGGGCGCGGCGCTTGCGCGCGGCGCCCGGAGCAAGAGGGGTGTCGACCGTCACGACTTGCCGGAATCCGCCAGCAGCTGGGTGATGATGCCGTCGTTCTCGTCGAAGAACTTCTTGTTGATGCTCTCCCAGCCGCCGAGGTCGCCGTCGATCGTGAACAGCTTGGCCGGGGTCGGGAAGGGATCGCTCTCGTCGTTCGCGCCCTTGACGGTGCCGATCTCGACGCCCTCGACGGACTCGAGGGGGCGGAAGCCCTTGGAGACGTACTGCTCCTGGCCCTCCTTCGTCAGCACGAAGTCGAGGAACGCCTTGGCCTTCGGGTCGGCGTCCTTGGTGACGGCGGCCGGGTTCTCGATCTTCAGCGTGTCCTCGGGCACGACGTAGTCGATGGCCTGGCCGGTCTGCCGGGCAAAGATCGCCTCGTTCTCGTACGAGATCAGGACGTCGCCGGTGCCACCCTGGAAGGCGGTCGTGGCGTCGCGTCCGCTGCCGGGCAGCGCCTCGACGTTGGCGAGGACCTTGGCCAGGAAGTCCGACGCATCCTGCTCGTTGCCGCCGGCAGCGATGGCGTGCTGGTACGCGGCGAGGATGTTCCAGCGCGCGGCGCCGGAGGAGCCGGGGTTGGGGGTCACGATGCCGATGCCGGGCTTGACCAGGTCATCCCAGCCGGTGATCTTCTTGGGGTTGCCCTTGCGGGTCACGAGGACGACGACCGAGTCGGTGACGATGCCCTTGTTAGCCCCGGCGGCCCAGTCGTCGGCGACGAGGCCGGCGTCGACCAGGCGGGTCACGTCCGGCGTGAGGGAGAAGTGGACGTAGTCGGCCTTCAGGCCACCCTCGACGGCGCGGCTCTGGTCGCCCGAGGCGCCGTACGACTCCTTCCAGGAGGTGCCCTTGCCCGCGTCGGTCTTGGCGAACGCGGCCTGGGCGGCGTTGTTGCCGGCCTTGGGCACCGCGAAGCCGACGAGGGAGAGCTCCGTGTCGCCGGCTGCCTGGCTGCCGCCGCCACATGCCGCCAGCACCGCTGCGCTCAACGACACGGCAACGGCCGCAGCCACGCTCTTGCGGGAGAAGATCTTCATGTTCCTGCCTCAGGATTCCGGCACACCACCGTGCGTGCTCCGGACTTCAAACTAGGCGGGATCGGGCGCCAACTTTTCACATCTCAACATGTGGGACATCGCGACGCATCGTGAGACGGGGTGGTCGGTGTCTACCGCTCGTGGGTCGGCTTGGCCAGGAACAGCACCAGCACGAGGCCGATGATGAAGGCGACGACCGGCAGGTACAGCGTCTGCGACATCGCGTCGGAGAAGGCCGTCTGGACCGGGGCGGGCATCGAGGTCGTCGAGCTCTGGCCCGCTTCGGTGGCGCCCTCGAGGCCGTTGGCCGTGAGGCGGGCCTGGATCAGAGCCGCGATCGCGGCGCTGCCCAGGACCGCGCCGATCTGGCGCGTCGTGTTGTAGACACCGGCGCCGGAACCGGCCGACGCCATCGGCAGGTTGCGGGTGGCCGTCGCGCTCAGGGGCGCCCACAGGCAGGCGTTGGAGACGCCGAACAGCGCCATGGGCAGGCACAGCTGCCAGACCGGGGTGTCGGGGCTGATGAGGCTCGCCAGCCAGAACATCGCGATCGCGGCGGAGCCGAAGCCGACGACCGTGATGTTGCGGGGGTGGGTGCGGTCGACGAGCTTGCCGACGAACGGGGACAGGATGAGCAGGACGACCGCCATGGGCGCCATCAGCAGGGCCGACTCGGTCGGGCTCCACCCGCGGACACCCTGCGCGTAGAAGAAGAACGGCAGCGACATCGAGGTGATCGCGAGCGACACCAGCGCGATGCCGCCGTTGCCGAGCGAGAAGTTGCGGTCGCGGAACAGGCCGAGCGGGACCAGCGGCTCCTTCGTGATGCGGCTCTGCCACCACAGGAACAGCGCGAAGACGACGAGACCGACGGCAATCAGCAGCGGGACGCTGAGGAGGCCGGAGATCTGGCCCCAGTCGTACTTCTCGCCCTCCTGGATGCCGAACACGACCAGGAAGACTCCGACGCCGCTGAGGGCGACACCCAGCCAGTCGAAGGAGTGGTTGTGGGTGGGCAGCACCGGTACCAGGCGGACGGCCAGGACGAAGCCGATGATGCCGACGGGCACGTTGACGATGAAGATCCACTCCCAGCCGAGCCCGTCCACCAGGACGCCACCGAGGATGGGGCCGACGAGCGTCGCGACGCCCGCCGTCGCGCCCCAGAGCGCCATCGCGGCGCCGCGCTTGGCCGGCGGGAACGTGCGGGTGATGACAGCCATGGTCTGCGGCGTGATGAGCGCGGCGCCGAAGCCCTGGACGACCCGGGCGACGATCAGCATCTCGATCGAGCCGGTCAGCCCGCACCACAGCGAGGCGAGGGTGAAGATCGTGAGACCCACCAGGTACATGTTCTTGGGCCCGAAGCGGTCGCCGAGGCGTCCCGTGACCAGCAGCGGTACGGCGTAAGCCAGCAAGTAGGCGCTGGTGACCCAGATGACGCTGTTGTAGTCGGTTCGCAGGTCGTCGCGGATCGCGGGCGTCGCGACCGACACGATCGTGTTGTCGACGAGGATCATGAAGAAGCCGATGACCATGGCCAGGAGCGCCGGCCAGGGCTTGTAGCCCGGCGGCAGGTCGGTGGTCGTCGGAGCGGGGTTGGCCATGTGGATCCTAGATGTCGATGGGAACGCGGCCGCCTCGGCGAGGACCGTTGCGCGCGTCAACCAGTGTGCCTCGGCGGCACGACAAAAGCCGCATCAGCGGATGATCTCGTACCCGTTCAGGTCGTCGAACGAGCCGTCGCCGAGCGGCTCGGCGGCTCGCTGGGTGCCGAACAGTCGGAAGCCGGCGTGCACCGCGACGACGTTGCTGGCCGGGTTGTCGACCGCGGCGTGCAGCGCGAGCCGGCGCCGGTCGAGGCCGTCCGGGTCGAGGGCATGGCGGACGACCGTTCGCAGGGCCTCCGTCATGACGCCACGACCACGCGCATCGGGGTGCAGCCAGTAGCCGATCTCGCCGTGGTCCCCGCCCACCCCGAGCAGGTCCATGACCGCGATGTTGCCCAGGAGCTCGTCGGTGTGCCGGTCGGCGATCGCCCAGGTGGCCTTCGCGCCCGTGGCGGCCTGCCACACGCAGTCGTCCAGATAGGCGCGGGCCGTCGCCGGCGTGTACGGGCGGGGGAGTGCGGCGAGGAAGTGCCGGCTGATCGGGTCGTTGCACGCCTCGACGAGCCGAGGGATGTCGGCCTCGGTGAACGGCCGCAGCCGCAACCGGTCGGACTCCAGGACCGTCGACTCCGCCCACGCCCCGCGTGGGAAGGGGGCGTCGCCGAAGCGGAACGAGCCCGTCCAGGCGTCGAGCACCCGTCCGCGCTCGAGCAGCAGGCCCGGCGTCAGGCCGTGCAGCGTGAAGCCGGTGGAGTGGGCGACGCGCAGCGAGGCCTCGTTGCCGACGTGCGCGCGCCAGTGGACGATCTCGACGTGGCCCTCGGTCAGCGACCAGTCGACCGCGAGCCGGACGGCGCGGGCCATGATGCCCCGGCCCCGCGCCCAGGGGTGGAGTGCGAAGCCGATGTCGGCGATGGGCTTGTGGCGGACGTCGACGTTGCCGGCGAACCGCGACCGCCCGTCGTCGTCCGTGGCCTCGATCGCCCAGCCGCGGTGCGTGCCGTCGTCCCAGCCGCGGGGCATGACGGTGAAGGCGAACTGCTCGCTCATGGCGCGGGTGTACGGGCTCGGGATCGCGGTCCACCGCACCATGCCGGGGTCGACGGCCATCTCGACCATCGGGTCGATGTCGTCGGGCACATGGGCGCGCAGCGTCACCACACCGTCACTGAGGACGGGGACGGTGAGTGGCCACCTCACGCGGTGGACGCGCGGAACGCGTCGGCCGGGTACACCCCGAGAATCGTGACGTCGGTCGTGAAGAAGGCGAGCTCCTCGAGTGCGCGGGCCAGCGGCACGTCGTCGGGATGCCCGTCGACCTCGGCCAGGAACTGCGTCGCGGCGAACTGCCCGCCGACCATGTAGCTCTCGAGCTTGGTCATGTTGACCCCGTTGGTCGCGAAGCCGCCCAGCGCCTTGTAGAGCGCCGCGGGCAGGTTGCGGACGTTGAAGACGAAGCTCGTGACGACGGGACCGTTGCCGGGCTCGGCGCGCTGCGGCTCGCGGGAGAGCACCACGAACCGGGTCGTGTTGTGGTCCTCGTCCTCGATGTCGGTGGCGAGCACGTCGAGACCGTAGATCTCGGCCGCGAGCGGCGGGGAGATGGACGCCTGCGTCGGGTCGCCGGCATCGGCGATCTCGCGGGCCGCGCCGGCCGTGTCGCCGGAGATGACCGTCGTCAGGCCGTGCTGCTTGATGATCTTGCGGCACTGGCCGAGCGCATGGACGTGGCTGTGAACCGTCTTGATCTGGTCGATCGTGGCACCACGCACCCCCAGCAGGCTGAACTGGATGCGCAGGAAGTGCTCCGCGACGATGTGCAGGCCGGAGGTCGGCAGGAAGTGGTGGATGTCCGCGACGCGTCCCGCGATCGAGTTGTCGATCGGGATCATCGCGAGCTCGGCGTCGCCGGACGTCACGGCGGCGAAGACGTCCTCGAACGAGGCGCACGGCAACGTCTCACGATCGGGGTAGTGCCGCTTGCACACCATGTCGGAGTTGGCGCCGGGCTCGCCCTGGTAGGCAATGCGTCGAGAGGTCACCGCTCTAGTTTGGCACCCGGTGCGCGCCGTCGGCCGCGTGCACGACGAACACCTCCGGTCGTGACCACTGGTGGGCGGCGTATCGTGCCTCGACCCGTTCGCGCAGGGGCTGGACCTGCTCGGGCGCGACCAGGGCGATCGCGCTGCCGCCGAAGCCGGCGCCGGTCATCCGGGCGCCGAGGGCTCCCGCCTCGAGGGCGGCCTCGACCGCGACGTCGAGCTCGGGGCAGCTGACCTGGAAGTCGTCCCGCAGCGATGCGTGCGAGGCGGTGAGGATCGTGCCCAGCTGGGGCCAGGCGCGACGGGCGATCGCGTTGACCGCCCCCCGGACGCGGGCGGTCTCGGTGAGCACGTGCCGGGTGCGGGCCTTGAGCGTCTCGTCCTCGAGCCGGACCGTCGCGTCGAGGCCGGCCTGCGCGAGCCACTCCAGGCCGAGCTCGGCGGCGGCGCGCTCGCACTCCTCGCGGCGCGCGGCGTACTCCCCATCGGCCAGGGAGTGATGGGCGCCGGTCGCGATGACGGCGAGCACGAGACCGTCCGCCTCCCATCCGAGGGCCACCGAGCTGGTCGTGTGCGGGGTGACCGCGGTGTCGATCAGGACGGCATTGCCTGCGGTGCCGTTCAGCACGGCGAGCTGGTCCATGAGGCCGACCGGGGCACCGACGAAGCCGGACTCGGCGTGCTGCGCCACGAGGGCGACGGCCGTGCGATCGAGCCCGAGACCGAACAGGTCGTCGAGGGCCGACGCGACACCGCACGTCGTCGCGGCCGATGACGACAGGCCCGCGTTCGGCGGCAGCCGCGACTCGATGACCAGGTCCGCGCCGGGGATGGAGTGGCCGCGCTCGGCGAGGCTCCAGATCGTCCCGGCGACGTAGGAGGCCCAGCCGTCGACGTCGCCCGGCTGGACCGTCGTGGCGAACGAGACCTTGGCCGCACCGGACAGGTCGCTCCACACGTTGACCATGGCGTCGTCGCGGGCGCGGGCCTTGATCGTCACGGACCGGTCGATCGCGACCGGGAGCACCGGGCCACCGTTGTAGTCGAGGTGCTCGCCGATCAGGTTCACCCTGCCGGGGACGTCCCACCGGCGCACGTCAGTCACACCTCAACCATAGGGTGTCCCTGCCTCGCGGCAGCGGCCGACGGCACGACTGGCAGAATGCGGAACATGCCTGCTGACCGCCGACCACGTGTGCTGTCCGGGGCACAGCCCACGGCCGATTCGTACCATCTGGGCAACTACTTCGGGGCCTTCAAGCAGTGGGTCGCGCTGCAGGACGAGTTCGAGGCGTTCTACTTCATCCCCGATCTGCACGCCATCACGGTCGAGTACGACCCGGCCCAGCTGCGCGAGCGGACGTACATCGCCGCGGCCCAGTTCCTGGCGGCCGGCGTCGATCCCGACCGCAGCGCGCTGTTCGTCCAGAGCCAGGTGCCCGAGCACGCGCAGCTGGCCTGGGTGCTGGGCGGCGTGACGGGGTTCGGCGAGGCCAGCCGCATGACGCAGTTCAAGGACAAGTCGGCCAGGAGCGGCTCCGACTCGTCCAGCGTCGGGCTGTTCACCTATCCGATCCTGATGGCCGCCGACATCCTGCTCTACCAGGCCGACCGGGTGCCGGTCGGTGAGGACCAGCGTCAGCACGTCGAGCTGACCCGCAACCTCGCGCAGCGGTTCAACCACCGCTTCGGCGAGACGTTCACGGTGCCGGAGCCGTACATCGTCAAGGCGACGGCGAAGATCTACGACCTGCAGGACCCGACCGCGAAGATGAGCGGCTCGAACCAGTCGCACGCCGGCGTCGTCGACCTGACCGACTCGCCCAAGCAGGTCGCCAAGAAGATCAAGACGGCGATGACCGACTCGGGCAGCGTCATCTCGTTCGACCGCGACGAGAAGCCCGGCGTCTCCAACCTGCTGTCGATCTACTCGGCCCTCACCGACGAGCCGATCGAGGCGATCGTCGCCCAGTTCGAGGGCAAGCAGTACGGCCACCTCAAGGTCGCGCTCGCCGATCTGGTCGCCGACTTCGTCGGAGCCTTCGGCGACCGCACCCGCGAGCTGCTCGACGACCGCGGCGAGCTCGACCGCATCCTGGCGCAGGGCGCCGCGCAGGCCCGCGAGGTGGCCGCCGCGACGCTGGACCTGGTGTACGAGCGCTCCGGGTTCGTGCGGGGCCTCTGACATGACGACCATCGGCGTCGCGATCCCCGTCCCGGACCCCTACGGCACGCTGCTGCGCGAGAAGCGCGCCGACTTCGGTGATCCGATGGCCGAGACGGTGCCGAGCCACGTGACGCTGATCCCGCCGACCGAGGTCGCGGCCGACGAGCTCGACATCGTCTGCAAGGCGCTGGATCGGGCCTCGGCCGCGCTTCCGCCGTTCCCGATGAGGCTGCGGGGGACCGGCACCTTCCGCCCCGTGTCGCCGGTCGTGTTCGTCGCCGTCAGCCAGGGCATCTCCTACACCGAGATGCTGGCCGAATGCGTGCGCACCGCGCTCGACAGCCCTGCCCCCCAGTTCCCGTTCCACCCCCACGTCACGGTCGCGCACAACCTCGACGACTCGAGCCTCGACCGGGCGTACGACGACCTGCGCGACTTCGAGTGCCAGTTCACCGTCAGCGAGTTCGCGCTCTACCACCACGAGGACGGCTCGGGCTGGGTCCCGCAGCGGACCTTCAGCCTCGGCCAGTAGCTCGGCCTCGGGGGTTGGCGGTTTCCCATGAGGCCTCCGGATGTCCTCACTCACCGAGGGTTGAAGCACGAGGTGCGTGACAAGACCACGAGGCCTCATGGGAAACCGCCACCGGGCCGCGCGGGGCTAGACGAGCTCGAGGTCGCGGCCGCTGAAGGTCGTGAGCAGGGCGAGCAGCTCGGCCTTGAAGGCCTGGGCGGCCAGGGGCAGGGCTTCTGAGCTGTGGTGGGCCAGCGCGATGACCCGGTCCAGCGGCGGGGTCCCGATCTGCGTGGCACGCAGCTGGGGACGGGTCGTCAGCACCATGCTCGGCACGACCGCGTGACCGAGACCGGCCTCGACGAAGCGCAGCACAGCGCTCATCTCGCCCCCCTCGACCGCGAGCCGCGGCTCGAAGCCGGCGCCGGCGCACGCCCGCAGGGTGACGTCGCGCAGGTCGTAGCCCTCGCGGAACATCACCAGCGGCAGGTCGCGGAGCTCGCCGACGTCCATCCGCTCGGGCATGTCGGACGTCGCAGGGCTCGCGAGCACCAGACGCTCACGCAGGACGGGCGTCGTCTCGATGTCGGGCTCGTTGCTGTGGAGGGGGACGATCAGGAGCGCGACGTCGAGGCGTCCCTGGGCGAGCTCGCGGGTCAGCACCCGCGACCCGGCCTCCTGCACCTCCAGGTCGATCGCCGGGTACATGTCGTGGAAGCGGGTGAGCGCCTCCGGCAGCAGGCCGTCGCACAGCGAGGGCGTCGCGCCGACCCGCACGCGGCCGCGGCGCAGGTTGGCGACCTCGTGAACCGTGCGCTGGGCGCTCTCGACGTCGATCAGGATGCGCTGCGCGTGGGGGAGCAGGGCCTCGCCCGCGCTGGTGAGCTCGATGGCCCCGCGGTTGCGGACGAACAGTGGCGTGCCCATCGCGTTCTCCAGCACCCTGATCTGCTTGGACAGCGTGGGCTGTGAGACGCCGGTCAGCTCGGCGGCTCGGGTGAAGTGACGCGTCCGCGCCACCGCGACGAAGTAGGTCAGCTGGTGAATCTGCACTCATTGAGTGTGCCATAGCCATTGGCTATGAAGGTTGCCCTCAACAAGACTTGGTGCGAATCGTCGATGCGTTCTAGGGTGTGCTCGTGGCACATACCCTTACTGCGAAGCGCGCTCCGGCCAGTCGGTCGACCGTCGCTCTGAAATATGCGATGGCGGTGTCAGGGCTCATCATGCTGGGCTACCTGCTCGTCCACATGTACGGCAACCTCAAGTTCTTCCAGGGCCGTGAGAAGTTCGACGGCTACCTGCACGAGACCCTGCCCCACATGTTCTACCCGTACCTGCCCGAGGGCGGTGCGCTCTGGATCATCCGAGTGCTGCTCATCCTCGCGCTGGTGGTGCACGCCTATGCCGCCTCCACGCTGTGGCGCCGCAACAAGGCTGCCGCGGGCTACGTGGGTGGCAAGCGCTACCACACGACGCAGCACAAGACCGGCAACCAGCGCAGCTACTCCTCGTTCAAGATGCTATGGGGAGGCGTCATCCTGTTTCTGTTCATCATCGGCCACGTCGCCCAGATGATGCCCAACTGGCTCTCGCCCGGCGGCGCCAGCGACAGCAAGTACGACCGCGTGGTCAACGGCTTCGAGCTGTGGTGGGTCGTCCTGCTGTACACGATCGGCCTCGTCGCCGTCGGCTTCCACCTCGCCCACGGCTTCTGGAGCGCGCTCACGACCCTCGGTCAGAACCGCAGCTCGACGCGTCGCGGCTCGCGGTGGACCCTCATCTCGATCGCCCTCGCGACGCTGATCACGGTCGGCTTCATCTCCGTCCCGTTCGCCGTCCTCTTCTTCGGAGCTGGTTCCTGATGTCCACCACCACGAATGCTTCCGAGCAGTTCCACTCGGTCGGCGTCGACATCGCCGACGCCAAGGCCCCCAAGGGACCCATCGAGCAGCGCTGGGACAGCCGCAAGTTCAACGCCAAGCTGGTCAACCCGGCCAACCGTCGCAAGCTCAGCGTCATCATCGTCGGCACCGGCCTGGCCGGCGCCTCCGCCGCGGCCACGCTCGGCGAGGCCGGCTACCACGTCAAGAGCTTCTGCTACCAGGACAGCCCGCGCCGCGCGCACTCGATCGCTGCCCAGGGCGGCATCAACGCGGCCAAGAACTACCGCAACGACGGCGACAGCGTCTACCGCCTGTTCTACGACACGGTCAAGGGCGGCGACTTCCGCGCCCGCGAGTCGAACGTCTACCGCCTCGCGCAGGTGTCGGTGAACATCATCGACCAGTGCGTCGCGCAGGGTGTCCCGTTCGCCCGCGAGTACGGCGGACTGCTCGACAACCGCTCCTTCGGCGGCGTGCAGGTGTCCCGCACGTTCTACGCCCGCGGCCAGACCGGCCAGCAGCTGCTGATCGGCGCCTACCAGGCGCTCGAGCGGCAGATCGGCGCCGGCACGGTCGAGATGAACACCCGCCACGAGATGCTCGAGCTGATCATGGTCGACGACCGGGCCCGCGGCATCATCGTGCGCGACATGGTCACCGGTGAGATCGAGACGCACACCGCCGACGCGGTCGTGCTCGCCACCGGCGGCTACGGCAACGTGTTCTTCCTGTCCACCAACGCGATGGGCTCGAACATCACCGCCCCGTGGCGCGCGCACCGCAAGGGCGCGTACTTCGCGAACCCCTGCTACACGCAGATCCACCCGACCTGCATCCCCGTGAGCGGCGACTACCAGTCCAAGCTCACGCTGATGAGCGAGTCGCTGCGCAACGACGGACGCATCTGGGTGCCCAAGGTGGCCGGCGACGACCGGCTCCCCAGCGACATCCCCGAGGACGAGCGCGACTACTACCTGGAGCGCATCTACCCCTCGTTCGGCAACCTGGTGCCCCGCGACATCGCCTCGCGCGCCGCGAAGTACCAGTGCGACGCCGGCAAGGGTGTCGGTCCCGGTGGGCTCGGCGTCTACCTCGACTTCGCCGAGGCGATCGAGCGGCTCGGCCGCCCGGCCGTCGAGGCCAAGTACGGCAACCTGTTCGACATGTACGCCCAGATCACGGGCGAGAACCCGTACGAGCAGCCGATGCGCATCTACCCGGCCGTGCACTACACGATGGGCGGCCTCTGGGTCGACTACGACCTGCAGAGCAACCTGACGGGCCTGTTCGTCGCCGGAGAGGCCAACTTCTCCGAGCACGGCGCCAACCGCCTCGGCGCCTCCGCGCTGATGCAGGGCCTGGCCGACGGCTACTTCGTCCTGCCGAACACGATCGCCGACTACCTGGCGTCCGGGCCGTACGAGAAGATCGCCGACGACCACCCGGCCGTCCTCGAGGCCCGCGCGGCCGTCGAGGAGCGCGTCCACAAGCTGCTGTCGATCAACGGCACCCGCACGGTCGACTCCTTCCACAAGGAGCTCGGCCAGATCATGTGGGAGTACTGCGGCATGGAGCGTTCCGAGGAGGGCCTGATCAAGGCCATCGGCATGATCCGTGAGCTCAAGGCCGAGTTCTGGAGCAACGTCAAGGTCACGGGCGTCAACGAGGAGCTCAACCAGACCCTCGAGCGCGCCAACCGGGTCGGCGACTTCTTCGAGCTCGGTGAGCTGATGTGCATCGATGCGCTGAACCGCCGTGAGTCGTGCGGCGGCCACTTCCGTGCCGAGAGCCAGACCGAGGACGGCGAGGCGCTGCGTCACGATGACGAGTTCGCGTACGTGTCGGCCTGGGAGTTCGGCGGCGACACCCCCGTCCTGCACAAGGAACCGTTGGAATACGAGTACGTCGAGATGAAGGCCAGGAGCTACAAGTGAACATCACCCTCCGTGTGTGGCGGCAGAAGAACGCCGACGACAAAGGCAAGATGGTCACGTACGGCCTCGAGGACGTCAGCACCGACATGTCGTTCCTCGAGATGCTGGACGTGCTCAACGAGCAGCTGACCCTGTCCGGCGACGAGCCGATCGCGTTCGACCACGACTGCCGCGAAGGCATCTGTGGCTCGTGCGGTGTGGTCATCAACGGCCTGGCTCACGGCCCGCAGGTCTCCACGACCTGCCAGCTGCACATGCGCAGCTTCGAGGACGGCGCCGTCATCGACGTCGAGCCGTGGCGTGCGGGTGCGTTCCCGGTCGTCAAGGACCTCGTCGTCGACCGCGGCTCGTTCGACCGCATCATCCAGGCCGGTGGCTTCATCTCCGCGCCGACCGGCTCGGCTCCCGAGGCCAACAACCTCCCGGTGCCGAAGAAGGATGCCGACCACGCCTTCGAGTCAGCCGCCTGCATCGGCTGTGGCGCATGCGTCGCGGCCTGCCCCAACGGCTCCGGCATGCTGTTCACCGCCGCCAAGATCACACACCTGGGCCTGCTCCCGCAGGGTCAGCCGGAGCGTGACTCGCGGGTCATCGGCATGGTCGAGCAGCACGATCACGAGGGCTTCGGCGGCTGCACCAACATCGGTGAGTGCACGGCGGCCTGCCCCAAGGGCATCCCGCTGGACACCATCAGCCGGCTCAACCGTGACCTCCTCGGAGCGCTCGCCAAGGGCAAGGCCTAGCCACCCACCCCACGACGCTGACGGGTCACCATCGGCCCCCCGACGAGTCACGTGTCGTCCTCGCGTAGGGCGACAACCGACTCCTGGGAGGGCCGCCAGTGACCCGTCAGCGTTGTGGGATCCCTTTAGTTAGCATGGGTAATGACGTATGCTAACGAGATGCCCACCGACTCCCACCAGCTGGCCCGCGCGGTGGCGCGCCTCAACCGCCGCCTCCGTCAGGAGCGGCAGTCCGACCTGACGCCGACGCAGCTGTCGGTGCTGGGCACGATCGTCAAGATCGGGCCCGCCACGCCGAGCGCGATCGCCGCCCACGAGCGGGTCCGGCCGCCGTCCATCACCCGCACGCTCACCTGCCTGGTCGACGAGGGCCTCGCGATCCGCACCCCGCACCCCGACGACGGCCGCCAGGTGCTCATGTCACTGTCCGAGCAGGGCGAGGCCGTGCTCGCTCGGGAACGGGACCGCCGCGACCAGTGGCTGTCGCAGCGCCTGGCCGAGCTCACGACCGCCGAACGCTCCACGTTGGCGGAGGCTGCCGCGCTGATGGAACGGCTCGCCGAGCGTTGAGCCCCACGTTCAGCGCCCTGGCGGTGCGCAACTACCGCATCTACATCATCGGCGCGATCGTCTCCAACACCGGCACCTGGATGCAGCGCATCGGCCAGGACTGGCTGGTGCTGCAGCTGACCGGCAGCGGCACGGCGCTGGGCGTCACGACGGGCCTGCAGCTGCTGCCCGCCCTGCTGTTCTCTCCCATCGCAGGGGTCGTGGCCGACCGGGTGCCCAAGCGCACGGTGCTGCGGTGCACCCAGGTCGCGATGGCGATACCCGCGGCGCTGCTGGGCGTCCTGGCGGTCACCGGCGCGGTGGAGGCGTGGCACGTCTACATCCTGACCTTCCTGTTCGGCATCGGCACGGCCTTCGACGCCCCCGCGCGGCAGTCGTTCGTCGTCGAGATCGTCGGCTCGAAGGAGCTGTCGAACGCCGTCGCCCTGAACTCCGCGTCGTTCAACCTCGCCCGCATGATCGGCCCGGCCGTCGCCGGCCTGCTGATCGCGGCCCTCGGCTCGGGTGTCGCGGGGGCCGGCTGGGTCATCTTGATCAACGCGTTCAGCTATCTCGCGGTGCTGACGTCGCTGCAGCTGCTCGACGCCCGGCAGCTCACCCCCTCGGAGGTCACGGGCACCCGCAAGCACGCGGTCCGCGACGGCATCTCGTACGTGCGATCGCGCCCCGACCTGGTGCTGATCCTGACCTGTGTGTTCTTCGTCGGCACGTTCGGCATGAACTTCCAGATGACCAGCGCGCTCATGGCCACCGACGTGTTCGGCAAGGGAGCGGGGGAGTACGGCCTGCTCGCCTCGATCATGGCGATCGGGTCGCTGGCCGGCGCCCTGCTGGCCGCACGCCGCAAACGCCCCCGGCTGCGCTTCGTCGTGCTGGCCGGAGCCGCGTTCAGCGTCACCGAGATCGTCGCGGGACTGATGCCGACGTACGTCACGTTCGCCGCGGTCCTGCCGCTGCTGGGGCTCTGCGCGCTGACGATGATCACGTCCGCCAATGCCACGATCCAGCTGACGTCGAGCCCCATGATGCGCGGCCGGGTCGCCGAGCTGTACCTGATGGTGTTCATGGGTGGCACCCCGATCGGTGCGCCGCTGATCGGCTGGGTCGGCGAGACCTTCGGTGCCCGTTGGATGCTGATCGGTGGCGGGGCGGTGACGTTGATCGGCATCGCCGCGGCGACCGCCTGGTTCTACCGCAACCAGGACACCGAGCGCGAGGAGCTGCGCAACACCCTGCGCGAGCTGCGCTGGAGGAGTGCCCGGCGAGCGGACGTCCACAGCGTCGATGTGCATTGAGGATATCCTGAACGAATGTCCACGCCCCTCTACGAGACGCTCGCACGCTCCGTCGACGTCATCACGCCCGACCTGATCGAGGTCCGGCGCGACCTGCACGCCTATCCCGAGCTCTCGTGGCAGGAGGAGCGCACGACCGACGTCGTCGCGATGTGGATGGACAAGAACGGCATCGCGTACGAGCGGTTCGAGGGCACCGGGCTGATGGCCGACATCGGGCCCGCCGAGGGGCCCATCGTCGCCCTGCGCGCCGATCTGGACGGGCTGCCGGTCGCGGACACCTCCCAGGATCCTTGGCGGTCGACCGTCCCGGGTGCCTCGCACTCCTGCGGTCACGACGTGCACGTGTCGGCGCTGATCGGCGCCAGCGTCGCACTGGCCCACGCCCACGCCGAGCACCGGCTCCCGGTGCGGGTCCGGCTGATCTTCCAGCCCGCCGAGGAGGTCATGCCCGGCGGCGCCCTGAAGCTGCTCGCCGCGGGCGCCCTCAAGGGGGTCTCCCGTATCTTCGCGCTGCACTGCGACCCGTCGCTCGACGTCGGCCAGGTCGGCCTGCGCGAGGGCCCCATCACCGGGGCCTCCGACCAGATCCATGTGACCCTGAGCGGGCGCGGCGGGCACACGTCGCGGCCCCACCTGACCGAGGACCTCACCTTCGCGCTCGGCAACCTGCTGACCCAGCTGCCGGCCGTCCTGTCGCGGCGGTTCGACCCGCGCGCGGGCGCCAGCATGGTCTGGGGACAGATCCACTCCGGCAACGCGTCCAACGTCATCCCGTCGACCGGCACGCTCAGCGGAACCCTCCGCATGCTCGACGCCGCGGCCTGGCACCAGGCCGAGCACCTCGTGCGGGGGCTCATCAGTGACATCATCGAGCCCTTCGGGGTCAGCGCCGACGTCACGTACACGCGCGGCGTCCCGCCCGTCGTCAACGACTTCGTGGCGACCGAGATCATGCGCAAGGCCGTGACGCAGGCCGTGGGCCCGGGCGGCGTCGCGTCGACCGCCCAGAGCCTCGGTGGTGAAGACTTCGCCTGGTACGTCGAGGCGGTGCCCGGCTCGATGGGACGCCTCGGCACCCGGACGCCCGACGGTCCGACGTACGACCTGCACCAAGGCAACCTGCGCATCGACGAGCGGGCCATCGCCGTGGGCGCCAAGGTGCTCGCGATGGCTGCCGTCTCCACCTGGCGCAGCGAACCTGTCTGACGGCAGCGTCCCGCGACGCTCGGCCGCAGGCGGCCTCGGTCGCGTGAGGTGAAGATACGGTTACGGGGGCCCCGATTACCGTCATCGCCCTCCCGAACCACCTCCCGGGAGATTAGGGTCGGACTCGAGTGCCGGGCTGCCCGGCTCCGTATCGAGGAGGAATTTTGCGTCGATTGACCAAGCTTTCCGCTGTTGCCGCCGTCGCCGCGCTCACGCTCGCGGGTTGTGGCGGAAGCGACAGCGAAGGTGGCGGAGGCGACAAGCCCGCTGCCAGTGACGATGTCTGCAAGACCGCTGACGGCGACGGCCCGAAGATCGGTCTGGCGTACGACGTCGGCGGCCGCGGCGACCAGTCGTTCAACGACTCGGCCTACGCCGGCCTCGAGAAGGCTGTCGACGAGTTCGACGCCACCTGCATCGAGGGCGAGGCGACCGACGGCGAGGCGGAGTCCGCTCGCGAGGATCGTCTGCGCAACATGGCCGAGAACGACGCCACGGCGATCGTCGGCGTCGGCTTCGCGTACAGCGAGTCGGTCAACGCGGTCGCTCCTGACTTCCCCGAGGTCAACTTCGCCGTGATCGACGGCTTCGACCCCGACGAAGAGGCCAACGACAACGTCGCGTACCTCGGATTCGCCGAGGAGCAGGGCTCCTTCCTGGTCGGCGTCGCTGCCGCGACGAAGAGCCAGACGGGCACGATCGGCTTTGTCGGTGGCGTCAACAACGAGCTCATCCAGAAGTTCGAGGCCGGCTACGCGGCGGGCGCCAAGGCGGCCAAGCCGGACATCAAGGTCGAGGTCGCGTACATCCAGGAGTCGGACCTCAAGGGCTTCGGTGACCCGGCCGGTGGCAAGGCCGCCGCGGCAGGCGAGTTCGACAAGGGCGCCGACGTGGTCTACCACGCTGCCGGCGGCTCGGGCTCGGGTGTCTTCGACGCAGCGGTCGAGGCCGGCGAGGGCAACTTCGCGATCGGTGTCGACTCCGACCAGTACCTCACGGCGACGGCTGCTCAGAAGCCCTTCATCCTGACGTCGATGCTCAAGCGTGTCGACACGGCGACGTTCGACTTCGCGAAGTCGATCGACGAGGGCAAGCCGCTGGTCAGCTACAAGGTCTACGACCTGAAGGCGGACGGCGTCGGCTACTCCACGGCCAACTCGGTCATCGAGGAGCTCACGGCTGACATCGACGGATACAAGGACAAGATCATCAGCGGCGAGATCGAGGTTCCGACCAAGCCGTAACCTGCAAGAGATGTCCCTGACGACGAACCTGGGCTGGCGCGGTAGCGTTCAGCCCGGGTTCGTCCTCATCTAGCCCCTGGCTCATCGAGTCAAGAACGTCGTGTAGGGAGTGTCCGTGCCGTCTGCCGTTGATGCGGTGCAGCTGCGGGGCATCGGGAAGCGGTTCCCCGGTGTCATCGCCAACCAGGACGTCGACGTGACGATCCGGTCCGGAACGGTTCACGCCTTGATCGGCGAGAACGGTGCCGGCAAGTCGACGTTGATGAAGATCCTCTACGGGGTGCAGCGGCCCGACGACGGGACGATCACGATCGAGGGCAAGGGCGTCGTCCTGAAGTCGCCGACCGAGGCGATCGAGGCCGGCGTCGGCATGGTCTTCCAGCACTTCATGCTGGCCGACAACCTGACCGTGCTGGAGAACATGGTGCTCGGTGCCGAGAAGCTGCACGGCATCGGTGACGGCGCGCGGACCGAGATCCGCCGCATCTCCGACCGCTTCGGCTTCGACCTCGATCCCGATGTGCTCGTCGAGAAGCTCGGCGTGGCAGCGCGCCAGCGGCTCGAGATCGCCAAGGTGCTCTACCGCGGGGCCCGCATCATCATCCTGGACGAGCCGACGGCGGTCCTCGTGCCGCAGGAGGTCGAGGCCCTGTTCGTCAACCTGCGCGAGCTCACCGCCGCCGGCAACTCGGTGCTGTTCATCTCGCACAAGCTCGACGAGGTGCTCGACATCGCCGACGACATCACGGTCATGCGGCGTGGCACGACGGTCGGCACGGCCGATCCGCGGACCGCGACCAAGCACGAGCTGGCCGAGCTGATGGTCGGCTCGGAGCTGCCGTCGCCCGAGACCGCCGAGTCGACGGTCACCGAGACGGTCGAGCTGTCGCTGCAGGACATCACGCTCACCGACGAGTTCGGCCGCGACCTCCTCAGCGGCCTGTCGCTGAACATCCGCCGCGGCGAGGTGCTGGGCATCGCCGGCGTCGAGGGCAACGGCCAGTCCGAGCTGGTCGAGACGATCATGGGCATGCGCATCCCCACGTCGGGACGCATCATGCTCGGCGACCAGGACGTCACGCACTGGCACACGCGCCAGCTCAGGGAGGCCGGCATCGGCTACGTCCCGGAGGATCGGCACCGCCACGGGCTGCTGCTGGAGGCCCCGCTGTGGGAGAACCGCATCCTGGGCCACCAGACCAAGGCACCCAGCGTCAAGGGCCCGTGGATCAACCGCAAGGGCGCCCGCCAGGACACCGAGCGCATCGTGCGCGACTACGACGTGCGCGCACCGGGCATCGACACCCCCGTGCGGGCGCTGTCCGGCGGCAACCAGCAGAAGCTCATCGTGGGTCGCGAGATGAGCGGTGACCCCGTGCTGCTGATCGCCTCGCACCCCACCCGTGGCGTCGACGTCGGCGCCCAGGCAGCGATCTGGGGCCACATCAAGCACGCCCGCCGGGCCGGGCTCGCGGTGCTGCTGGTGTCCGCCGACCTCGATGAGCTGATCGGCCTGTCCGACACGATCCAGGTCATCTTGCGCGGACGCTTCGTCGGCACCTTCGACCCCGCCCAGGTCACGCCCCAGGACCTCGGCGCCGCGATGACCGGAGGTGAGGCGGCATGAGTCGTCTCGACGTGCGTTCGATCGGCATGAGCCTGCTCGCGCCGGCCATCGCGATCCTGCTCAGCATCGTGGTCACCACGATCGTCATCGCCGCCGTGGGCAGCTCGCCCGGCGACTTCTGGTCGACGATGTTCGAGGTGCCCAAGCCCCGCCTGCGGGTCGACATCGTCAACCAGACGGCGATGATCTACATCGCCGCCGTCGCGGCCGCCATCGGCTTCCGGATGGGCTTGTTCAACATCGGCCTGGAGGGCCAGTACACGCTGGCCTCGTTCGCCGCCGCCTCGTTCGCGGGGGCGGCCTACCTGAGCGGCTGGGCCAATGTCTTCGCTGCGATCATCGTGGCGATGGCCGTGGGCGCGATCTGGGCCGGTATCGCCGGTGTCCTCAGGACCACCCGTGGCGTCAGCGAGGTGATCTCCACGATCATGCTCAACTCGATCGCGATCACGCTGGTGGGCTACTTCCTGAACAACTACGGGGTCAAGGAAGGCAACAGCGTCCACACCAAGAACATCGAGCCCGGCACCTCCGTCGGCGGTTTCGCGCCCTTCGAGGACCGCGACGGCGAGATCTGGACCCTGGCGATCATCGCGGTCCTGGTCGGGGTCGGTTTCTGGGTCCTGCTCAACAAGACGCGGTTCGGCTTCGACCTGCGGGCGAGCGGGCAGTCCGAGAGCGCAGCGCTGGCGAGCGGCATCAACCCCAAGCGCATGATCCTGATCTCGATGATGCTGTCGGGCGGCGTCGCCGGACTCATCTGGATGCCGGCCTTCTTCGGCGGTGCCCGCAACTACGGCACGTCCTTCCAGGTGGGGCTGGGATTCCTCGGCATCGCGGTCGCCCTGCTCGGCCGCAACCGGCCGGTCGGCATGCTGTTCGGCGCGTTGCTGTTCGCCTTCTTGTCGGTCAAGTCCAACGACCTCACCTTCGGCACCGACGTCTCGCCGAGCATCGTCCAGATCACCCAGGGCGTCGCGGTCCTCGCGGTCGTCGTCACGTACGAGGTCGTGCGTCGCTGGCGCACGAGGCTCGAGCAACGGGCCGTCAGCCGTGAGCTGGCTCCCACGACGGAGGCGACGGCATGAGCACGACCACCACCACGACGCCCCGCAAGCGCGGCGTCGTCGAGCGGCTCAGCAAGAGCTGGCTCTACATCGGCCTGATCGGCATCGGCCTCGTCTCGTTCGTCCGCATCGTCACCGACACCGACGACCTGACAGCGGCCGGTACGATCCGTGCGGCGATCATCGCCACCTGCCCGATCCTCGCGGCCGCCCTCGGTGGTCTGTGGGCGGAGCGGGCCGGCGTCGTCAACATCGGCCTCGAGGGGCAGATGATCCTCGGCACATGGGGTGCGGCGTTCTTCACCTACCACTACGGCCCGTGGGTCGGCATCGCCGGCGCCGCGCTGTTGGGGCTGGTCGGCGGACTGCTGCACGCCGTCGCGACGGTCACCTTCGGCGTCGACCACATCGTCTCGGGCGTGGCCATCAACCTGATCGGCGCCGGCACGGCGACGTATCTCGCCGAGGCCATCTTCCCGGAGTACGAGGGCGGCGGCCCCCGGCAGCTCAACGGGCTGGAGGCGCCGACGCAGATCACGATCCCAGGGGTCTCGGACCTCGCGAACACCATCGCCGACAAGCACTGGTTCTTCGTCTCCGACATCGCCTCCTTCATCCAAGCCCTGACCACCAACATCTCGACGCTGAGCCTGCTGGTCTTCGCCCTCGTCGTGGTGTCGGCCGTGGTGCTGTGGCGCACGTCCTTCGGCCTGCGGCTGCGCTCGTGCGGCGAGAACCCGCAGGCGGCGGAGACCCTCGGCGTCAACGTGTACTTCTACAAGTACGTGGCGGTGCTGATCTCCGGTGCGCTCGCCGGCATCGGCGGTGGCTTCCTGGCACTCGTGGCGTCGAGCGGGTTCAGCACGGGTCAGACCGGCGGTCGTGGCTACATCGGCCTCGCCGCGATGATCTTCGGCAACTGGCGTCCGGGCGGGCTGCTGGCCGGGGCGCTGACCTTCGGGTACACCGACTCGCTGCGTCTGCGCGACACGCAGTCCGTCCACTCCTTGCTGCTGCTGGTCGCCCTCGGGCTGCTGGCGTTCGCAGCCCTGCGCGCCTACCGTCGGCAGGTGCGGGGGGCCGTCGCCGTGACCATCGCCGGTCTCGCGGTGCTCGCCTGGTTCCTGTCGACCGACTCCGTCCCGCGTGAGTTCACGGTCATGACGCCCTACGTCACGACCCTGTTCGTGCTGGCCCTCGGAGCGCAGCGGCTCCGCATGCCTGCGGCGGACGGCGAGACGTATCGAAAGGGAAGTGCGGGCTAGTGGCCGGGGACATCTGATGGCACTGGGCATCAACGGACCGGACGACCCCATCGACTGGGCGTCGCTCACGAAGTACGCGACCGAGGTCATGGGACGCGCGTACGCGCCGTACTCGAACTACAAGGTCGGCGTGGCCGGGCTCGTCGACGACGGCCGGGTCGTGCTCGGGTGCAACGTCGAGAACGCGGCCTACGGCGTGGCCCTGTGCGCGGAGTGCGGGATGGTCTCGGCGCTCCACTCGACCGGCGGGGGCCGCCTCATCGCGGTCGCCTGTGTCGACTCTCGCGGAGCGGCGCTGATGCCGTGCGGCCGGTGCCGTCAGCTCCTGTGGGAGAACGGCGGCCCCGACATGCAGCTCATGACGCCGAGCGGCGTCAAGACGATGACCGAGGTCCTGCCCGACGCGTTCGGTGCCGACGACCTGGGCCAGGTGTGACCGCTCACGTGGTGGAGCACGACCTCGGATCGCCGGCCTTCGTCAGCGACCCGTACCCCGTCCTGGCGTCGCTGCGGGCGGCCGGCCCGGTGCTGTGGCACGAGCCGATGGGGATGTGGCTCGCGACGACGCACGACTCGGTCAGCAGCGTGCTGCGCAACCGGTCGTTCGGGCGAATCTGGACGGACTGGGAGCCCCGCTCGCAGATGGAGCCGTTCAACACGCTGCACCGCAACCAGCTCATGGAGAACGAGCCGCCCACGCACACGCGTCTGCGGCGACTCGTGGCGGGAGCGTTCGGGCGCGGGCACGTCGAGCGCATGAGGCCACGCATCGAGTCGCTCGCGGCGTCGATGGTCGACGCCCTGGGCGAGTCCTTCGACGTCCTGGGCGACTACGCCGAGCCGATGCCGGTCTTCGTCATCGCCGACCTCCTGGGAGTCCCGCGCGAGGACCACATCGCGCTGCGCGACTGGTCGCAGGCCATCGTGCACATGTACGAGCCGGGCGTCGACGAGGCGACCAAGGCAGCCGCGATCGAGGCCAGCACGGCGTTCGCCGACTACGTCCGGGCCGTCGTCGAGCAGCGTCGCGCCTCGCCGGGCGAGGACCTGATCTCCGACCTCATCGCGGCCCGTGACGACGGCTCCAAGCTCAGCGACGACGAGCTCGTGGCCTCGGTCGTCCTGCTGCTCAACGCGGGGCACGAGGCGTCCGTCAACGTGTTCGGCAACGGTTTCCACGCGCTGCTGGAGCACCCCGACCAGCTGGCCCGCATCACCAGCGGGGAGGTGCCGGTCGAGGTGGCCCTCGAGGAGCTCATCCGCTTCGACGCCGCGCTGCAGCTGTTCGAACGCACCGCGACGGCCGACGTCGAGGTGTCGGGCCAGCTCGTCCGGGCCGGCGAGAAGATCGCCTGCCTCATGGGATCGGCCAACCGCGACGACGCCGTGTTCGCCGATGCCGACGCGTTCGACGTCGGCCGTGACCCCAATCCCCATGTCGGCTTCGGCATGGGGGTGCACTTCTGCTTGGGGGCGCCGCTCGCGCGCCTCGAGCTGCAGATCAGCATCAAGACACTGCTCGACCGCTTCCCGGCTCTCCAGCTCGCCGGGGAGGCACCGCGCCGCCCGACCTGGGTGCTGCGCGGCTACGAGCGCATCAACGTGAGGACGGCACCATGACTGAGAGCTTCGACGCGGTGGAGGTCATCGCAGCCAAGCGCGACCGGCACGAGCTCACCGATCCGCAGATCGACTGGGTCGTCGACGCGTACACGCGCGGCATCGTCGCCGACGAGCAGATGGCGGCCCTCGCGATGGCGATCCTGCTCAACGGCATGAACCGCCGCGAGATCTCCCGGTGGACCCACGCCATGATCGACAGCGGCGAGCGGATGGACTTCTCGTCCCTGTCGTGGGCGACGTCCGACAAGCACTCCACCGGCGGTGTCGGCGACAAGATCACCCTCCCGCTCGCCCCCCTCGTCGCGGCCTGCGGCGTGGCCGTGCCGCAGCTCTCCGGCCGAGGGCTCGGGCACACCGGCGGCACGCTCGACAAGCTCGAGGCGATCCCCGGCTGGCGGGCGGCCCTCTCCAACGAGGAGATGCTGGCCCAGCTCGAGGACGTCGGCGCCGTGATCTGTGCCGCGGGTGCCGGTCTGGCTCCCGCCGACAAGAAGCTGTACGCGCTGCGTGACGTGACCGGCACGGTCGAGGCCATCCCGCTGATCGCCAGCTCGATCATGAGCAAGAAGATCGCCGAGGGCACCGGCTCGCTGGTGCTCGACGTCAAGGCCGGCTCGGGAGCGTTCATGAAGGACATCGAGCAGGCGCGTGAGCTCGCCGAGACGATGGTCGCGCTCGGCACCGACGCGGGCGTCAAGACCGTCGCCCTGCTGACCGACATGTCGACGCCGCTGGGGCTGACGGCGGGCAACGCCTGCGAGGTCGCCGAGTCGGTCGAGGTGCTGGCCGGCGGGGGACCGGCCGATGTCGTGGAGCTGACCGTCGCGCTGGCCCGCGAGATGCTCACGGCCGCCGGCAAGCAGGACAAGGATCCCGCCGACGTGCTCGCGTCCGGTGCCGCGATGGACGTCTGGCGGCGGATGATCTCGGCGCAGGGCGGCGACCCCGACGCCCCGCTGCCGACGGCGCGCGAGACCCACGTCGTGACGGCCCCGAGCTCGGGCACGCTGTCGCGCCTGGACGCCCTCTCCGTCGGCGTGGCCGCGTGGCGCCTCGGAGCCGGACGCTCGCGGCCCGGCGAGCAGGTGCAGGCCGCGGCCGGCGTCGTGATGCACGCCAAGCCGGGCGACGCCGTCGTGGCCGGTCAGCCCCTCCTGACGCTGCACACCGACACCCCCGAGCGGTTCGATCGCGCCATCGCGGCGCTCGACGGCGCGTATGACCTGGGTCACGACCGGTTCGACGCGCCTTCGGTCGTCATCGACCGCATTGGCTAGGTTGGCAGAATGCGTATCTTGAACGACAGCAGGGAAATCGCAGAAGCAGCAGGCCAGGAGCTCGGTGTCAGCGAGTGGATCGCGATCACCCAGGACCGGATCGACATGTTCGCCGACGCGACCGGCGACCGGCAGTGGATCCACGTCGATCCGGAGCGGGCGGCCCAGGGACCCTTCGGCGCGACGATCGCCCACGGCTACCTGACCCTGTCGATGCTGCCCTTCCTCGGGGCGCAGGTGTTCGCCTTCGCCGGCGACGTCGCCCGGGTCAACTACGGCCTCAACAAGGTGCGGTTCGTGTCGCCCGTGCGCGTGGGGTCGAAGGTCCGCAGCAGGGTGGAGATGCTCGACGTCGTCGACATCGAGAAGGGCCAGCAGGTCACGCTGCAGTACACGATCGAGATCAAGGGAGACGAAAAGCCGGCGTGCGTGGCGGAGACCGTCACCCTCCTGATGGCCTCATGACACGATGAGGGCGTGACTGCCACCCCCGAACTGATCCACAAGGCCCCGAAGGTCGCCCTTCACGAGCACCTCGACGGCGGTGTCCGCCCCGCCACGATCGCCGAGATCGCGATCGAGATCGGGCACGACCTGCCGGTCGAGGGTGCCGAGGCGCTGGCGGTCTGGTTCGAGGAGGCATCGAGCTCCGGCTCGTTGGTGCGCTACCTGGAGACCTTCGTCCACACCGTCGCGGTGATGCAGCGGCCGGAGGACCTCGCTCGCGTCGCCCGCGAGGCGGTGGTCGACCTGGCGACCGACGGCTGCGTCTACGCCGAGCTGCGCTGGGCGCCAGAGCAGCACCAGTCGGCCGGCCTGTCGCTGCGAGAGGCCGTCGAGGCGGTGCAGGCGGGCATCGACGCCGGGCGGGCGGAGGCGGAGTCGCTGGGCCACCCGATCGTGGTCGGCCAGCTGCTCACCGCGATGCGGCACGCCAAGCGCGGCATGGAGGTCGCCGAGATCGTCGTGGAGTACCGCGACCGAGGGGTGGCCGGCTTCGACATCGCCGGAGCCGAGGACGGCTTCCCGCCCATCCTGCACCTCGAGGCGTTCGAGTTCCTGCGTCGCGAGAACGCGCACTTCACGATCCACGCGGGCGAGGCGTTCGGGCTGCCGTCGATCTGGCAGGCCATCCAGCGCTGCGGCGCCGAGCGGCTCGGCCACGGAGTGCGCATCGTCGACGACATCGACTGGGACGCCCCCGGCGGACCGGTGCTCGGCGATCTCGCGGCGTACATCCGCGACCGCCGCATACCGCTGGAGATGTGCCCGTCGTCCAACCTGCAGACCGATGCGGTGCCGGGCATGACGTCGATCGCCGATCACCCGATCGGCAAGCTGAAGGACCTGGGCTTCCGGGTCACGGTCAACTGCGACAACCGTTTGATGAGCGGCACGTCGATGTCGCGCGAGCTCGAGCTGCTCGTCGATGCCTTCGGCTACGACCTCGACGACCTCCGGTGGTTCACGGTCAACGCGATGAAGAGCGCCTTCCTGCCCTTCGACCAGCGGCTCGTCCTGATCAACGACGTCATCAAGCCGGGCTACGCGGCGCTGTAGGCCGTGGACGACGGAAGGTGTGACGGATGAGCGCACGGGTCGAGGTGGGCTATGCGGCAGCCCTCGAGAAGTACGTGCCGCGCGAGGCGGTCGAGCTCGCGGCTCTGGCCGAAAAGCACGGTTTCGTCGGCACGTTGGCCACCGACCACTTCCAGCCGTGGCTGCCCGCCCAGGGGCAGAGCCCCTTCGTGTGGAGCGTCCTGACGGCGTTGGGGGAGCGCACCTCGACCAACTTCGGTCCGGGCATGGCGGTGCCGGGATATCGCTACCATCCCGCGACGCTGGCGCAGGCCGCCGCCACGCTGGCGTCGATGTACGAGGGGCGCCACTGGGTCGGCATCGGCCCCGGTGAGGCACTCAACGAGCACGTGACCGCGAGCTACTGGCCGGAGGCGCCCGATCGCATCAGCTCGATGTTCGAGGCGATCGACCTGATCAAGAAGCTGTTCCAAGGGTCCATCGCGGGGCGCGACACCAAGTTCGCCGGCACGTTCCACAAGATGGAGTCCGCGCGCCTCTGGACCATGCCGGCGGTCGCGCCGCCGGTGCTGGTCGCGACCAGCGGCCCGGTCACCGCCCGCCGCGCCGGCAAGGTCGCCGACGGCATCGTCACGGTCGGCACGTCGTACGACCGGGCGGTGACGCTCCTCGAACGCTTCGACCGGGGTGTCGACGAGTCAGGACGCGATCCGGCCGGGATGCTGAAGGTGCTGCACCTGAACCTCAGCTGGGCACCGACCCAGGAGCAGGCGATGGCCCACGCCATGGAGCAGTGGCCCCTCGGGGCGATGAGATTTCCCAAGGGCGACATCCGCAGTCCGCAGGTGTTCGAGCAGATCGCCCGGCAGGTCGGTCCCGACGGCTTCGACGACCGCATGCTGATCAGCAGCGATGCCGACGCCCATCGCGCCCGGATCCAGCGGTTCGCCGACATGGGCTTCGACCGGATCTACCTGCACAACGTCGGGCTCAACCAGCGCGAGTGGATCGAGGCGTTCGGCCGGGACGTCCTGCCTGCGATCACCTGAGCCTGGCGCGATGGTGGCCAGTCCCTGGGACGGGTTGCTGCGCGAAGCGCAGGATGTGCCTATAGTGCTGGAAGATCCTTCGGGCCACTCCTGGCCCGAAGCTCCGCTCCCTCATGGGGCGACTGGTCTGGTGCTCGCAGCTTCGCGAGCCGCATGTTCGCCGCGCACGGTCCTCCGTGCGCGCCCCCGTGCCGTGCACCCGACCAGAGGAAACCACCATGAGCCAGATCAAGACCATCGCCGTCGTCGGCGGAACCGGCCCGCAGGGTCGCGGACTCGCGTACCGGTTCGCCCTGGCGGGTCATGACGTGGTGCTCGGCTCGCGGGACGCCGGCCGGGCGCAGGAGAAGGCCGAGGAGATCAACGCGAAGCTCGACGCCGCCCCGGTCTCGGGCGCCACCAACGCAGCTGCGGTGGGTGCAGCGGACATCGTCCTGCTCGCGGTGCCGTGGGACGGTCACGCCGACCTGGTGTCGTCGCTGGCCGAGCAGCTCGCCGGCAAGATCGTCATCAGCTGCGTCAACCCCCTCGGCTTCGACCAGGACGGTCCGTACGGCCTGGTGCTGGAGGAGTCGGCGGCGCAGGAGACGCAGCGGCTGGTCCCGGCGGCGCGGGTCGTGGGCGCGTTCCACCACGTGGCGGCGCTCTCGCTCTGGAAGACCCCCGAGGCCCTCACGCACGAGGACGTCCTGGTCTGTGGCGACGACGTCGAGGCCAAGGACGTCGTGCAGGACCTCGCCGCGGCCGTCACCGGCAAGCGGGGCATCGACGCGGGCGGCCTGCGCCTGGCCCGCCAGCTCGAGCCGCTCACGGCTGTGCTGATCAGCATGAACAAGCGGTACAAGACCCGATCGGGTGTCGCCATCACGGGAGTCCGGGAAGGCTGACCCCGTGACCGTGCTGCCGACCCCCGTGGTTCTGCCCAACGAGCGACAGGTCGCTCGCGCTGTCACCCGCGCCGAGGCGGGCAAGACGCTCGACGCCGCCGAGACGCAGGCCCTGCTGTGCGCACGCGGCGAGCACCTGGACCGGCTGATGGCGGTGGCACGCCGGGTGCGGGACGCGGGACTCGCGGCGGCCGGCCGGCCCGGAGTGGTCACGTACTCCAAGAAGGTCTTCATCCCGTTGACGCGGCTGTGCCGCGACCGGTGCCACTACTGCACGTTCGTCACGGTGCCCGGAAAGCTGGAGGCCCCGTTCCTGTCGCCCGACGAGATCCTGGCGATCGCGCGCGAAGGTGCTGCGATGGGCTGCAAGGAGGCGCTGTTCACGTTGGGCGACCGTCCTGAGGACCGGTGGCCCGAGGCGAAGCAGTGGCTCGAGGAGGCCGGCTACGACTCGACGCTGGAGTACGTCCGGGCCATGAGCATCCGGGTGCTGGAGGAGACGGGGCTGCTGCCCCACCTGAACCCCGGGGTCATGTCGTGGACGGAGATGTCGCGGCTGAAGCCGGTTGCGCCGTCCATGGGGATGATGCTGGAGACCACCAGCCGGCGACTGTTCGAGACCAAGGGCGAGGCGCACTACAAGTCGCCCGACAAGGATCCCGCGGTGCGGCTGCAGGTGCTGGAGGATGCCGGGCGCCTCAACGTCCCGTTCACGACGGGTCTGCTGATCGGCATCGGCGAGGACCTGGTCGAGCGGGCCGACAGCATCTTCGAGCTGCGGCGGGTCGCGAAGCAGTACGGCAGCATCCAGGAAGTCATCGTGCAGAACTTCCGTGCCAAGCCCGACACGGCGATGCGCCACGACGACGACCTCGGGCTCGAGGAGTACCTCGCGGCGATCGCGACGACGCGGGTGCTGCTGGGCCCCGCGATGCGGATCCAGGCCCCGCCGAACCTGGTGGACCTGGTCGAGTGCCGGGCGCTGCTCGATGCGGGGGTGGACGACTTCGGTGGCATCAGCCCGCTGACGCCCGACCACGTCAATCCCGAGCGCCCGTGGCCGCAGATCGACCAGCTCGCGGCGCTGACCGCCGAGGCCGGTTTCGAGCTGCGCGAGCGGCTGACCGCGCACCCGCAGTTCCTGGACGTGCCGTGGCTCGATCCCCGGCTGCGGGGGCACATCGACGCGCTGCGCGGCCCGGACGGGCTCGCGCAGGCCGACGCGATGCCGGCCGGCCTGCCGTGGCAGGAGCCCGACGGGGGATTCGACGTCACCAGCGGGCGCTCCGACCTGCACACCGCGGTCGACACCGAGGGCCGCACGGGCGACCGGCGCAGCGACTTCGAGGACGTCTACGGCGACTGGGGAGTGCTGCGCGACAAGGTCGCCCGCGACGCCCAGCCCGAGCGGCTGTCGTCGGACATCGCCGCTGCGTTGCGGGCCGCCGAGCGCGATCCCGCCGGGCTGTCGACCGAGCACGCGACCACGCTGATGACCGCCGAGGAGGGCCCGGCGCTGGAGGCGGTGACGGCCTTGGCCGATCAGCTGCGCCGCGACGCGGTCGGCGACGAGGTCACGTACATCGTCAACCGCAACATCAACTTCACCAACATCTGTTACACCGGCTGCCGCTTCTGCGCGTTCGCGCAGCGCAAGACCGACGCCGACGCCTACACGCTCAGCCTCGACGAGATCGCGACCCGCGCACGGATCGCCGTGAACGTCGGGGCGACCGAGGTCTGCATGCAGGGGGGCATCGATCCGGAGATGCCGGGCACCGCGTACTTCGACATCGCGTCGGCGGTGAAGAAGGCCGAGCCGTCCTTGCACGTGCATGCGTACTCGCCCATGGAGGTCATGAACGGGGTCGCCCGCACGGGGCTGTCGATCGCGGAGTTCCTGACCGCCGCGAAGGAAGCCGGTGTCGACTCCCTGCCCGGCACGGCCGCGGAGATCCTCGACGACGACGTCCGGTGGGTGCTGACCAAGGGCAAGCTGCCCACGGCGCAGTGGATCGAGGTCGTCTCCACTGCCCACCGCGTGGGACTGCCCACGACGGCCACGATGATGTACGGGCACGTCGATCACCCGGGGCACTGGGTCAAGCACCTGCAGGTGCTGGCCGGCATCCAGCGGGACACGGGCGGGTTCACCGAGTTCGTGCCGCTGCCGTTCGTGCACCAGTCGTCCCCGATCTACCTCGCCGGTGTCGCCCGTCCCGGGCCGTCCGTGCGGGACAACCGCGCTGTCCACGCGATGGCGCGCATCATGCTGCACGGGCTGGTCGACAACATCCAGACGTCGTGGGTCACGCTCGGCCCCGAGCAGCTCACCCAGGTGCTCAACGGGGGAGTCAACGACCTCGGCGGCACCCTGATGGAGGAGACCATCAGCCGGATGGCCGGCTCGACGAACGGCTCGCGCAAGGAACGCGAAGAGCTCGAGGCCATGGCCCACGCCGCCGGACGACCCGCGCGCCAGCGCACCACGACCTACGGGCGCGTCGAGCCGCAACGGGTGGCGTCATGACGGGCTGGACGGCCGTGCTCCCGGTCAAGCCATGGGGGCTGGCCAAGAGCCGGCTCGACCTGCTCGATGACGATCGGGTGCGGATCGCGCGGGCCTTCTCGCTCGACGTGCTCGACGTCCTCCTGGCGGCGAAGAACGTCGAGCGGGTCGTGGTCGTGACGGCCGAGATCGAGCTCGGCGGACTCGCACGTGCCGCCGGAGCCGCCGTCGTGGAGGATCGCCCCATGCTCGCCCGCGGCCTGCTGAACCACGCGGTCGACGCGGGCCGGCGCTGGGCGCAGGTGAACGCGCCCGCCGCTCCCGTCGTCGTCGTGCCGGGTGACCTGCCTGCGCTGACCGCCGATCTGCTCGACGAGACCGTGGAGGTGCTCGCCGGCGAGGAGCGCTCCTTCGTCCCCGACGC
>JAOPWZ010000093.1 GCA_025965435.1 Aeromicrobium sp. | reverse complement strand
ACAGCCGCGACGACGAGTCGGTCGTACGCTCGACTGCCCAGTCGAGCCCGCCCCGCTGGTTGATCCACCGGACCTGGTCGTCGAGCAGGAAAAGCGTCGCCAGCGCCGGGGTGTTGTACGTCTGGTTCTGCCGCGAGTTGGCGATCGCGACCGGGAGGTCGATGAACCCCGGGATGTGCCGGCCGGCGGCCTTGACCTGCTCGGCACGCTCGATCGCGGCGGGCGACATGATCGCGACCCACAGCCCGCCGTCGGAGGCGAAGGACTTCTGCGGTGCGAAGTAGTACGCATCGGTCTGGGCGATGTCGACCGGGAGCCCGCCGGCGCCCGACGTGGCGTCGACCAGCATCAGGGCGTCGTCGTCCGCGCCCGCGACGCGCTCGACTGGCACCATGACGCCCGTCGAGGTCTCGTTGTGGGCCCACGCGTACGCATCGATGCCCGGCTCGGCGACGAGGGCCGGGTGGGTCGACGGGTCGCTCTCCAGGACGTGCGGGTCGGCCAGGAACGGGGCCGCCGCGACGGCCCTGGCGAACTTGGCGGTGAACTCCCCGTGCACGAGGTGCTGGCTCCGCTCCCGCACGAGACCGAACGTCGCGGCGTCGAAGAACGCGTGCGAGCCGCCGACACCTAGCACGACCTCGTTGCCGTCCGGCACCGAGAACAGCTCCGCGAGTCCCTCACGCAGGCTGCCGACCAGGTTCTTGACCGGCGCCTGCCGGTGCGAGGTGCCCATCAGGGACGTGCCGGACGCGGCCAGCGCAGCCAGCGCCTCGGGGCGGACCTTGGACGGTCCGCAGCCGAAACGGCCGTCGGCCGGCTTCAGCTCGTCGGGAATCCTGATGCTGCTGGCGTCGGCCATGGAAGTCGGGCTCCTCGGTCAGGTGCGCACCGGCGGTCGAACGGCCGGTGCAGGGCGGTGGAAGCACCCCGATTCTCCCATCCCGCGGGGTCGCGTCCCGCCGGTGCGGGATCCGTCACGGCAGGTCCGCAGATCATCGCGTCGGGCCCGCGGGAGGCCCGCTGATGCTGTCGCCGGGCGACGCGGAGGCGGTGGATCCTGCGTCCGGACGGGGTCCGATCGGGCCCGTCGCGTCGCTTCGTACCGTCGGGGATCCGTCGACGGAAGGTCCCGGACGACAATGCGACGAGCGCTCGCGGGAGGGTCGGCGCCCCGACACCTAGGCTCCACCTTCATGACCGGTCCAGCTGCTGCGCCGCGCTGAATGGCCGAGCATCCGCAGGCCCGGTGGGCGCTGGTCGTGTTGTCGTTCGGATCGGGCGCCACCGACGCCTTCGCGTTCCTCGCGCTCGGTGGCGTGTTCACCGCGAACATGACCGGCAACCTCGTGCTGGTCGGCCTCGTCGGCCGCCCGGGGTACCTGGACACCCTTCTCACCGCGGCGCTGGCGGTCGTCGCGTTCCTGGCGGCGATGTACGTCGGCTTCCGGGTGACGCGGACGGTCCCGCCGCTGCGTCTGCTCTCCGCGGTCGGGGTGGTGCAGGGCATCGTGCTCGCGGTGTGGATCGCCGTCGACGGACGCGCGGGACTGGCCGTGACCTGCACGATGATCGTGCTGTCGGCGCTCGCGATGGGGTGGCACACGGTGCTCGGCCGGCGGATGTCGTCCCGGGCAGGGCTGTCCACGACGTTCGTCACCGGCACCCTGACGTCGGTGATGCAGGACCTCGCCGAGGGTCGCCGGGAGGCCCAGCCGTTGCGGCTGGTGTCGATCGCCGCGCTGGTGCTGGGGTCGTTCGCCGGGGCTCTGGTGTTGCTCGGACTGCCGCGGGTCGGGCCGGTGCTGCCCGTCGTCGCGGCGCTCGTGGCGTGGGTGTTGCTGCGGCGGGCGCCGGCTGCGGATCGATGACGCCCGTCGGCGCCGGGCGGGTCCCGATGCGTCGGGGCGGATTTCGACCGCAGGCGGGCGTCATCCGCCCCGAATGAGCGAGACGGGCTGCGGTCACGGGGGTCCCCGCCGCCCGCCTGCAGATCGTGGAGCGAAGTTCCCGCTGGGCGGGCACTTTCCTCCCGACGTGGGGAGGCTTTTGCTCAGGCGTCCAGTGGTCCCACCGAGACGATGCGCAGCACCGGCTCGCCGGCCTCGTCGCTCGCCTCGACGTCGACCTCCGCGCTGATCCCCCAGTCGCGGTGGGCGTCCGGGTCGTCGAAGGTCTGCCGGACGGTCCACACCTCCGGACCCGGGGTGACGGTGATCATCGCCGCCGAGCGGGCATCGGCGCCGGTGCCGAGCTCGTCGTACTCCTGCCAGTAGCCGTCCATCGCGTCCTCCCAGCGGCCGGCGTCCCAGCCGTCGTCGAAACCGCCGAGCAGGTCGTAGCGCTCGAGCGCGGCCAGCGTGACCCGCTGGAACAGCGCGTTGCGGACCATGATGGTGAAGGCCCGGACGTTGCCGGTGACCCCGCGGTGCGCGGTCGGCGGTCGCAGCGCGTCGGCGGCGACACCGCCGGCCAGCGGCTCGGGGTGCGACAGCTCGTCCCACTCGTCCAGCAGCGACGAGTCCACGCCCCGGACCAGCTCACCCAGCCAGCTGATGAGGTCGGTCAGCTCGGGGACCCGGGCCTCGACCGGCACCGTCCGGCGCATCGCCTGGAAGGCGTCCGAGAGATACCGCAGGACAACGCCTTCCGAGCGGGTCAGCGCGTAGAACGCCACGTACTCGCCGAAGTTCATGGCGCGCTCGTACATGTCCCGCACCACCGACTTCGGTGAGGGGGAGTAGTCGGCGATCCACGGGTGCCCCCGCTTGTACAGCTCGTAGGCGGCCTCGATGACGTCGGCCAACGGCTTCGGGTAGTCGACCTCGTCGAGCAGCGCCATGCGCTCGTCGTACTCGATGCCGTCGGCCTTCATCTCACCGATCGCGACGCCGCGCGCGGCCCGCTGCTGGGCGAACAGGATCTGGCGCGGCGCCTCGAGCACCGCCTCGATGACCGAGACGATGTCGAGCGTGTAGGTCTCGCTCTCCGGGTCGAGGACGTCGAGGGCGGCCAGGGCGAAGTGCGCGAGGGGCTGGTTGAGCGCGAAGTCCTCGGGGAGGTCGACGGTCAGCACGTAGCGGCGACCGAGCTCGTCGGGCTCGGGCAGCCGGGTGACGGTGCCCGAGCGCAGCAGGCTGCGCACCAGCCGCAGCGCACGACGGCTCAGCCGGAGCTGGCTGCGCCGGTCCTCGTGGTTGTCCTGGAGCAGGCTGCGCAGGACCGGGAATGCGTCCTCCTCGCGGGCGAGGACGTTGACGAGCATCGCGTTGTCGACCTTCATCCGCGACTGGAGCCGCTCGGACTCGCCGTTGACCAGCTTGTCGAAGGTCTGCTCGGTCCAGACGACCATGCCCTCCGGCGGCTTCTTGAGCTGGGGCTTGCTCTTCTTCCTGGCCTGCTTCTCGACACTCATCGAGGCGTTCTTGGCGTCGGACTTCTTGCGGGCGCGGTCGTTCTCGATGACGTGCTCGGGTGCCTGGACGACGACGTACCCGGCGGTGTCGAAGCCGGCACGGCCCGCCCGACCCGCGATCTGGAGGAACTCGCGCGTGCGCAGGATCCGCTGCCGGCTGCCGTCGAACTTGGCCAGGCCGCTGAACAGCACCGTCCGGATCGGGACGTTGATGCCGACGCCGAGGGTGTCGGTGCCGCAGATGACGGTGAGCAACCCCGCCTGGGCGAGCTGCTCGACCAGGCGTCGGTAGCGCGGAAGCATGCCGGCGTGGTGGATGCCGATCCCCCGGCGGACCATCTTCGACAGCGTCTTGCCGAACCCCGACCCGAAGCGGAACGCCCCGATCGTGGCCGCGATCGCCTCCTTGTCGGCCGCGCTCAGCTTGCCGATCGCCGAGCTCGGCGAGAGCAGGCTGGTGGCGTGCTCGACGGCGTCCTTCTGCGTGAAGTGCACGACGTAGACGGGGGCCTGACGCTCCTCGACGAGCCGCTGGACGGTGTCGTCGAGCGGGGTGAGCGCCCACTCGAACGACAGCGGGACCGGCCGCTCGGCGTCGTCCACGATCGCGGTCTCCCGGCCCGTACGCCGGCTCAGGTCCGCCGCGATCTCCGTGACGTCGCCGAGGGTGGCCGACATCAGCAGGAACTGCGCGTGCGGCAGCGTCAGGATCGGCACCTGCCACGCCCAGCCGCGGTCCGGCTCGGCGTAGTAGTGGAACTCGTCCATCACCACGAGCCCGACATCGGCCGACGCACCCTCGCGCAGTGCGATGTTGGCCAGCACCTCCGCGGTGCAGCAGATGATGGGCGCGTCCACGTTGACCGACGC
>JAOPWZ010000088.1 GCA_025965435.1 Aeromicrobium sp. | reverse complement strand
CCCTACGTCGACCAGGCGCTGTGCGACCACCGGGTCCGCAGTTGTGTAGGGCAGCACCGTGAAACCGTCATCGACAAGAATGGCGGCGGCTTCCACCAGCTCGATCACGTCGGGAAGCAGGCTGAGCCCGTCACCGATAACCTAGAGCTTCACACCGTCAGTCCCCAGCGCTTCCCGTGTGAGATGAGCGGTCAGAACCGCCTCCCGCGCACTCCGACACCCGGCCGTGTTCGGAAGTAGGCGCACCCCCAGCTCGCGCAGCGTCATCAGCAGGCCGTTGGCCCCGGTGTCAGAGGTCCGCCGCATCGACACCGTGACCAACCCGGGCCGTCCCGCCTCGATGACCCGACGGACGGTGTCGTGGCTGGTCAGCCCCCCTGTCCCGAGCCACAGCCGGCTCGGCACCCGGGTCCCAGCGATCTCTACCCCCAGATCTGCGACGTCCACGCCCGTCACCCGCCCTGGCGAGCGGTGACGACCTCGATGCGGTCGTTGTCCTGAAGGACAGCCGCGGGCCAGTCCCCGGCACAGACGACGACACCGTTCAACGCAGCAGCTACTCCCCGGGCATCCGGCACCAGACTCGGAAGACGGGTGCCGTCAGCCACCTCGAGCGGCTGTCCGTTCAAGATCACGTGCATGAGTCCTCATCTCTGTTCAAAGCGTTGAAGCGGTCAGGAGCGAAGGCGTCAACGAACGGCGGAGTCTCGCGCCCGGCGACGTACGCGCAGATCGCCGCCGCCGTGACGGGCGCCAAGAGCACGCCCCCGCGATAGTGACCGCCGGCAAGCAAATGCCGGGCCGGTCCGTCACTCGGAACATCGCCGATCAGCGGCCCGTTGTCAGGGCTTCCAGGGCGGTCGCGGGCCGTGATCTCCAGGATCTGGGCTGTCTCAAGACCTGGGAGAAGCGCGCGGGCAGTCTCCAGAAGCCTTGCCACTCCGCCCACCGTCGGGATCGGCGCCACATCATTAGTGGAGTGCTCCTCTTCGGTCGCGCCGATCACGACCTCACCGTCACGACGGGGCACCACGTAGACGCGCTCACCATGGAGTCGAGCCCGCAGAACGCACGCTGGGGCATCCGTCGTCCGAACGCGCACGATCTCGCCGCGCACCGGCCGCACGCGGGGCAGACCCGTGGCGCCGGTGGCCAGTACGACGACATCTGCCCGCAGCCGCGTCCCGTCCTCCAGGGCGACACCGTCCTTCCGGACGACGGCTCGTTGGCGTACCACCCGATCTCCGAGCACGGCCAGTAGCGCGTCCACCACTCGGCGCGGATTGACCTGCTTGTCGTCAGGAAGGAAGGCGCCACCGACAGTCCGGGAGGACAGCCGAGGTTCCCTGACCCTGAGCTCGCGCCGTCCGAGCTCCTCAAAACGAACCCCGGAGTCGTCCAAAAGCCGACATGCCCGGTGGACCTCCTCGAGGTCGTCCCGGTCGCCCGCTACCAGCAGCGCCCCACCCGCACGCAGATCGACATCAATGTTTGAGCGCTCGCTCAGACTGGACGCGAAGGACGGCCATCGTGCTAGGGACTCCTGACCGAGCCGGAGCAGGAGCTCTTCACCGAACCACGCCTCGCCGGCTGGAGCGAGCATGCCTGCTGCGGCGTACGTCGCCCCAGCGCCCGGCGACGGATCGCAGACTGTGACGTCGTGACCAGCTCGGACCAGCTCGTCAGCGCACGTCAAGCCCACGACCCCGCCTCCCACGACGATGACCGATTGGGCAGTCTTGGGGGTGGCGAACCCGTTCACGCGGCGTAGACGAGGTCGACAATCTCCTTCGCCGCTCGTGGTGGGTCGAGTGCTTGCCACACGGCTGCCACCACGGCGACGCCATAGGCTCCGGCGCGAAGAACGGCTGGGACTCGGTCGGCGGTGATTCCGCCGATCGCGATCGTGGGAATCGTCAACGCCGCGGCACTCAGCGCGTCCAGTCCAATGGGGGCAGGCAGAGCAGTCTTGGTCGTAGAGACGTGCACCGGGCCCACCCCGGCGTAGTCCGCACCGTCCATCCGCGCCCGCTGCGCGTCCGCACGACCACGGCAGGTCGCCCCGATCAGAAAGTCGGACGGGGCCAGCATCCGTGCCTCAGCGACGGGCAAGTCCTCCGATCCCAGATGCACGCCATCAGCGCCGGCAGCTAACGCAAGGTCGAGACGGTCATTCACGATCACCCGTGCTCCCAGGGGACGAATGACGCCTACCACGGCCCGCGTCCACGCCACCAGCTCGCGGTCAGCTGCTCCTTTGGCGCGGACCTGAATTGCGTCGACCCCAGCGTGCACCACCGCGCTCACGAGCTGGAGGGCATCGTCGTCGAGGCGATCGAAATGGGTGATCAGATGAATACGTGGCAACACGTCGCAAGCACTTCCTTCGCCGGCATGACCCGGGGCAGGTTCGACGGTCGGGGCAGCTTCAGCCCCTTCTCAGCCCGATGCTTTGGGCTCCCGTGTGGATGTTGTCGACCTTAGCATCGGCCAGTGCCGGTCGCCGGAGGGCTCTGACGTGCCTACCCAGTCAGGACGTCCACCGGGACCTCGAGCCCGCGAACATCGTGCTCACGCCAGCCGGACCCGGGGTGCTGGCCAGATTTTCGAGACGTGTGAGCCGCCCCGGGTTTCCCGAAGGCTCTGGTATGCCCCGTGGTCTCCGTCAGACCCAGCGCGATTCAGTCGTTGTCAATGGGCCGCATGTGGTTCTCATCCCCGATGGCGAGTGGAGGGGCCCAAGGCAGCAGCGGCGCGAGCGCCAGCGTCGAGAATGTGCCTAGAGCCCGCCCTGACCGTGAGTGGCGCCGGTGGGTCCGGAGGGAGAGCAGCCCCCATGCGCCTCGATCTGTCTGCGCGACGACTTCTGCGTAGGCGGTGTCGTTGTCGTCGGCCGTCGTTGTGACTACGTCCATGTCGATGTTGCCGAGATCGACGGTGCCGGCACCGGGACGACTTCCATCTTTGGTCGCGCTAGGACGATGAGGAGTTCGGGGACTCGGCAGGCGCGGACTGAGCGTTTGCGAACGGCCCGTGCTCGACGCATCGCGCGGACCAGCCGATCGGGACGACCTGCACGACCATCCGGCGCCGGCAGTGCTCGCAGTACCGGGGTGGTTCAAGCCGGAGCCGCTCGACGCAGAGTGCGTGAGAGCCGGTGTCCGCCGGCTCGCCGCAGTGTCCACAATATGCGCTCACAGGGTCTTCTGCAGCTCCTTGATCGGCATGCCGAGCTCGGCCAAGAGCTCGATGTCCTCGTGCGGGTCGCGACCGAGTGTCGTGAGGTAGTTGCCGACGATCACCGCGTTGATCCCGCCCAGCAGGCCCTCGCGGGTGCCGAGGTCACCCAGCGTGAGCTCGCGCCCACCGGCGTATCGCAAGATCGTGTGCGGCATCGCGAGACGGAACGCCGCAATCGTCCGCAGGGCATCCTGGGAGCTCATGAGCTGCTGGTCACCAAACGGGGTCCCAGGGCGGGGATTCAGAAAGTTCAGCGGCACCTCGTGTGGTCGCAGTTCCGCCAGCTGGACGGCGAGCTCCGCGCGCTGCTCGATGCTCTCCCCCATCCCGACCAGTCCCCCGCAGCACAGCTCCATCCCGGCCTCCCGCACCATCCGGCAGGTGTCCCACCGCTCCTCATACGAGTGAGTCGTCACGACGTGCGGGAAGTACGACTTCGCCGCCTCCAAATTGTGGTTGTAGCGGTGGACACCCATCTCGGCGAACTCGTCGACCTGCGCCTGGGTCAACATGCCCAGCGAACAGGCGATGTTGATGTCGACCTCGGCATGGATCGCCTCGATCCCCGCACGCACCTGGTCCATCAGCCGCTGGTCGGGCCCGCGAACCGCCGCAACAATGCAGAACTCACTGGCACCAGTCTTGGCGGTCTCCTTCGCAGCCTCGACCAGCTCGGGGATGTTGAGCCAGACAGCGCGAACGGGTGACTGGAACTGTCCGGACTGGCTGCAGAAGTGGCAATCCTCTGGACAACCACCAGTCTTGAGAGACACGATGCCTTCGACCTCGACCTCCGGGCCGCACCACGTCATACGCACCTCATGAGCCAAGGCCAGCAGCTCGGGCACCTGCTCGTCGGGGAGGTGCAGGACCTCCACCAGGTGTTCCTCGGACAGGCCTTCCCCGTTGTTGAGGACTTGGTCGCGGGCGGTCTTCAGTACGTCGGTCATGGCAACACCATAACCTGAACACCGTTCAGGTCGGTGTCGGACCTGAACAGTGTTCAGGATAGCGTGATCCGGTATGGAGCAACTTCTGTTGTACGACCGCGATCACGTCTGGCATCCGTACGCGCCGATGCCCGCCACGCACACACCGCTACTTGTGCGTGCGGCGCGAGGTGTCCGGCTCGAGCTCGACGACGGCCGTACTCCCGTCGACGCAATGTCTTCGTGGTGGGCCGCGATCCACGGCTATCGCCACCCCGACCTGGATGCGGCCCTGCACAATCAAGCCGATCTCATGGCGCACGTCATGTTCGGCGGGCTCACCCACGAACCGGCGATCGAGCTGGCGCGCCGTCTTGTCGACATCTCCCCCACCGGTCTGGACCATGTCTTCTTCGCCGACTCCGGATCGGTGTCGGTCGAGGTGGCACTCAAGATGGCCATCCAGTTCCAGCGCGGCCGGGGGCGCTCATCACGTATGAGGATCGCGACCCTGCGCGGCGGCTATCACGGCGACACGATGGGCGCGATGAGCGTGTGCGACCCCGTGGGCGGAATGCACACCATGTTCACTGATGCGTTGCGCGCGCAGGTGTTTCTTCCGCGTCCTCCGGCTGGGGTCGACGCTGACCTCTCCACCTGGATCGACGAGACCGATGCGCTGCTCACCGGCCACTGCGACGAGGTTGCCGCGATCATCATCGAGCCCGTCCTCCAGGGCGCCGGCGGAATGCACATCTATCCCCCGGCGGCGCTGTCCTGGCTGCGTCGCCGCTCGAACGAGCTGGGGATCTTGCTGATCGCCGACGAGATCGCGACCGGGTTCGGACGCACCGGGGAGATGTTCGCGGTCGACCATGCCGGAGTCGTTCCCGACATCATGTGCGTCGGCAAAGCGCTGACCGGCGGCTATCTCACGCTGGCGGCCGTGCTGTGTCAGCCACGCATCGCCGAAGGCATCGCGAGCTCCGAGTCCGGGGTCCTGATGCACGGCCCGACGTTCATGGCCAACCCGCTGGCCTGTGCTGTCGCGGTGGCGAACATCGACGTCCTGATGGCATCGGACTGGCGGTCGAACGTCGCACGGATTAGCCGCGCTCTTGCCGCCGGGCTCGCACCCGCCACCGCGCTCAACCACGTCGTCGACGTGCGCGTGCTCGGTGCCGTCGGCGTCATTCAAGTTGATCGCAGCGTCGACATGGAAGTGGTCACCAAGACCGCACTGGCCCACGCCGTCTGGGTGCGTCCGTTCCGCGACCTGATCTACACGATGCCGCCGTACGTCTGCACCAATGACGAGCTCACGACGATCTGTTCGGGACTCGTCGCTGCGGCAGGAGCGATGGCATGACCCTCCACGACTGGCTAGCCGAGCAAGCAGCACACCGCGAATCGTCGGGACTCACACGGACACTCCTGCCGCGGCAACCTTCAACCGACCTGGTGGACCTGGCCGGCAACAACTACCTCGGCCTGATGCGCGACCCGCGCGTGACTGCCGCAGCAGCCGACGCCGCGATGACCTGGGGTGCCGGCGCAGGCGCATCCCGCCTCGTCACCGGCACCCTCACACTGCACGCAGCGCTCGAAACAGCACTCGCCACCTTCACCGGACAGCCCGCTGCGCTCGTGTTCTCCACCGGTTACCACGCCAATCTCAGCGCCGTCACCGCGTTGGCCGACATCGACACGTTGATCGTCTCCGACGGGCACGTCCACGCCTCGCTTGTTGATGCATGCCGTCTCGCGCGAGCCGAGGTAGTGCTGGTCGAGCACAACGACGTGTCCGCCGTCGAGCGGGTACTCGCCGGCCGTCGACAGCCGCGAGCCATGGTCCTGACCGAATCGATCTACTCCGTGCTCGGCGACGCCAGCCCGCTGATCGAGCTCGCGGACACCTGTCGCCGCCACGGCGCCACGCTCCTGGTCGACGAAGCCCACGGCATCGGCGTAGCCGGCCACGGCCGCGGGCTCGTCCACGAGCTCGGACTCGCAGGTCGTTCCGACGTCATCATCACCATGACGCTTTCCAAAGCGCTCGGTAGCCAAGGCGGCGCCGTCCTGGGCAGCGACGCTGTGGTCCAGCACCTGATCAACCGGGCACGACCGTTCATTTTCGACACCGGTCTCGCGCCGGCATCAACGGCAGCAGCACTGACAGCACTACGACTCGTGACTCACGAGCCCGCACTCGTGGACCGGGTCAACCACGTGGCCCGCTCGCTGGCCGACGCGATTGGCATCGACCGACCCGCAGGGGCCGTTATGTCAGTCCCGATGCCCGGCCCACACGAAACGCTCGCCGCCCAGGCAGCCTGCCTCAGTGCAGGAATCCGCATCGGTGCCTTCCGCCCACCATCCGTCCCCGACGGAATCAGCCGCCTACGTCTCACCGCATCAGCCGCGATAGACGACGTTTCGCTGAACCATGCCACCCACATCCTCGCCTCAGTTGTGTCATGAACCTGCCGACCTCTCGCTACGTCGTCGTGACCGGAACTGACACCTCAGTCGGAAAAACCATCGTCACAGCCGCTTTGGCCGTCGCACTGGAGGCAGAAGGCTACCGCGTCACGGTGGTGAAGCCGGTCCAAACCGGCGTGGCTCCCGAAGAGCCCGGAGACATCGAGGCGATCGTCGCCCTCACAGGACTCACGAGCGTCCACGAGTTGGCACGATTAGAACTTCCCTTGGCCCCCGAGTCCGCCGCCAGAGCCATGGACGTGCGCCTGCCCACCATCGCCGAGCACGTCAAGACCATCCGATCGATCGAAGCAGACATCGTGCTCATCGAGGGTGCCGGAGGGTTGCTCGTTCGACTCGACCTGCACGGCGGGACGATCCGCGACCTCGCGGAACAGCTGCACGCCGAGGTTGTCCTGGTAGCCCGCGAAGGACTTGGAACCCTCAACCACATCAGCTTGACCATCTCGTCATTGGCACACGTCGGACTTTCGGCCCGTGTCGTCCTCGGCTCCTGCTCGGACACACCGGATCTCGCCGCGCACTCCAACCGCACAGACATCCCCCGTCTTACCGGCGCCGCTCTCCTGGGGTTGATCCCGGCGCACGCGGGATCCCTCACGCCCGTCCAGTTCCGGTCGCGAGCCGCAGGGTGGTTCACGCCGCTACCGAAGCTACCGGCCTGTGTCGACGACGCTAGAAGCCTGAACAGTTCCGACGACTAGAGACCATCCGCTCGAAAAGTGGACACTCAACGATGGGAGTGTGATCACTTGGAGGGACTGGGCGTTGATCAGGAGGTCGGCTTCGGAGGGTGTGCCCAGGACGGACTCGCCGCCGAAGTATGAGCGGCGGGTCGCTGACACGTCCTTCACCGTGTTCGAGCCGGCGGGTGCGTGCGTTGTTGCTCGAGACGCCGGACATGCCGGCGACCGCGATCGCCGAACGGCTCGGCTGGGACGGGTCGATCTTGTGATACCGGCAGAACGTCAAACAGCCGCGGCCGGAGCATCGTCCGATCGCCCGGCGGACCGGTCGACGTGAAGTCCGGGCGACGCGGCGCAGTGCGATCTGTGGTTCCCGCCAAAGAAGATCCCGCTCGAGGACGGAGCCGCCACGTTGCTGCCAATGTTGGTGATCACCGCCGCGCACTCGCGATTCATGACCGCGCGGATGATCCCGACCAGGAAGACCGGAGACCTGCTGTCGGGGTCGTGGGACCTGATCCAGCGGCCATTGGCTGGTCCGGGCGAACAGTCGGATCGTGCGAACGACGAAGTCCTGCCCGGTGGACGGGCTGGGAGCGGACCAGACGGCGATCCTTTCGCTGCCCCGATCCCGTTGCGTCTGGGCTGGCGCAACGAGATACGTCTCGGCCGCGCCTACTACGTCCGTCTGGACACCAACGGTCACAGGGGCTCATGGGTCACACTGATATTCCTCCATTCCACGTGGTCAGGGTAGATGTGGTGCCGTCGAGTCGGTTCGAGATCGCCGCAGCAGGTCAAGCTGCTACCAAATACCCGAAGGTCAGAGATTTCTGGATCCACTCCCTCACAGCCCGAGGTCGCGGCTGGAGGTGCGGGCGAGGGCCTCGACGGGACGGATGTAGCCGTTGACAAGGACGGAGATATCCCTGTGGCGGGTTTGGGCAGCGATCCGTTCGAGTGAGATACCGGCGACCGCCGCGGCAGTGGCGTGCCCGGCACGCAGGGAGTGCGCGGTGATACGCGTGCCATCGAGACCAGCCGCGATAGCTCGGACGCGGAGCATCCGGGCGACGACGTGTCCCGAGATCGGCTGGCGGCTCATGCTGGTGCGGTCGAGGCGGGTGAACAACGGCCCTGGAATATGGCCTCGCGTCTCGCACCAGGCCACGAGCGCGGCCACGGGATCGGTGCGCAGGTGTTGACCATGGGCGACGGCAACGATCTGGCCGCGGCCGTGGGGGTCAGTTTTGGACTGCCGCACGGTCAGCATCAGGCCGTCGGGGTGGTGCGTGATGTCGTCGAGCCTCAACGCCACGAGTTCGCTGCGGCGCATAGCCGAGGCGAAGCCGAGCAGGATGATCGCGGTGTCACGGATCCCGATGGGCGTTGCGCGGTCGATCCCGCCGACGACCTGGCCAACCTCCCGCACCGTCAGGGGATGGGCCAGTCGGCGCGGCGCGGTGCCGTGGATTCGCCGTAGTCCCTGACGTACGTGGCGAACGGTCTCGGTGACGGGATCGGGGGCACCACAATGGCGGTGGACGTACCGGATGGCGGTACAGGCCAGGTTGAGGGTGGCCATCGAGCGACCACTCTCGGCACGGTCAATCAGATAGGCACATATCGCCAACGGCTGCGCCGGCAATGGGGAGAGGTCGCGGGCGGCGCACCAACGCTCCCACTGGTTCCAAGCGTGGGCATAGACAGCTCGGGTGGAGTCGGCACGAGCCGCGCTGATCGCCCCTGCGATACGGGCGGCATCGGTCTCAGTGAGACCGGCGCGCAAGGCGTCGGACGAATCGGCGAACATGACGCTGTGGGTGGCTGTTGCAAGGGAGGTCATCGCCCGGTTGTAGCGGTCCCGCATGGCACTGCTTGCGACTAGGCACATGCAGTGCCTAGGTGTCGAGGTTTAACCTTCGTGCCTCGGCACCGCTCAAATCCTTCAGTAACGTCCGGTCCGACACCACTCAGGAGTTGTGATG
>JAOPWZ010000063.1 GCA_025965435.1 Aeromicrobium sp. | reverse complement strand
TGCGCAGCCGGTCGAGCTCCCAGCCCTGGTACTCAGCGGCGTCGGTCAGCATGCGGCACACCGCCGTGCGTGACTTCGTCCGGTCGATCGTGAGGTTCCAGAACTCGTACTCGATCATCGACTCACCCTTCACCGTGCAGCATCCGACACGTCGTCCAGCGCCTGGAGGATCTCAGGCGGCAGCTCGAGGTCCTCGGAGGCGAGGTTCTCCAGCAGCTGCGCCGTGGTGCGAGCGCCGATGATCGCCGCCGACACCTGGGAACGGTCGACGAGCCAGGCGAGCGCCACGTGCGCGATCGTGACGCCGAGGCCTTCGGAGGCGCGGGCCAGCGCCTCGACGACACCGGACTTGGCCGGCGTGAGGTGGGCGCCGACGAACTCCTCCCACTGGGGCGAGGCAGCGCGGGAGTCGGACGGGACACCGCCGCGGTACTTGCCGCTGAGGACACCCCGCCCCAGCGGTGACCACGCGAGCAGCCCCATGCCGAGGTGACGGGCGGCCGGGACGACCTCGGCCTCCGGATCGCGGTTGACCAGGGAGTACTCGACCTGGCTGCTGACCAGCGGGATGCCGTCGGGACGCCCGGCGAGCCACGTGTGCGCGATGCCGGTCTGCCAGCCGGTGAAGTTGGAGACGCCGACGTATCGGGTGCGCCCGGTGCGCACGGCATGCTCCAGGGCCCCGAGCGTCTCCTCGAGAGGGACGTCGAGATCGGGGGTGTGGATCTGCCAGAGGTCGAGATGGTCGGTGCCGAGCTGGCGCAGCGAGGTGTCGAGCTGGTCGAGCAGGCCGCCCCGCGAGCCGTCCTTGACGACCCGACCGCCCCGCCGGACGAAGCCCGCCTTGCCCGCCAGCACGACGTCGTCGCGGGTGCCCGTCTTGGCCAACAGGGAGCCCAGCAGCTCCTCGCAGGCGCCGTCGCCGTAGATCGGCGCCGTGTCGACCAGGGTGCCGCCCGCGTCGAGGAAGGCCGTGAGCTGGTCGTTGGCCTCGTACGAGTCGACGGCGGCGCCCCACGTCATGGTGCCCAGGCCGAGGCGCGAGACCGTCAGGCCCGAGCGGCCCACGCGGCGATATTGCATGCGGCAAGGCTAGTCGGCGGACGGAACCGGCGCCGGTAGGCTCGCGCGGTGGACTTCTTTCGTGCCGTCGTGCTCGGCGTGCTCCAGGGCCTGACCGAGTTCCTGCCGATCTCCAGCAGCGCCCATCTCGCGATCTTTCCGAAGTTCTTCGGGTGGGACGATCCCGGAGCCGCCTACACCGCGGTGATCCAGATCGGCACCGAGCTGGCCGTCCTGCTGTACTTCTGGCGCGACATCTGGACGATCGGCTCGGGCTGGGTCCGGGGCGTGTTCTCCGCCGAGGCCCGGCTGGCCCCGGAATGGCGCATGGGCTGGTTCATCATCATCGGCTCGCTGCCGATCGTGGTGCTGGGGCTGCTTCTGCAGGACGCGATCGACAGCGAGTTCCGCAACCTGTGGGTCATCGGCACGACGCTCATCGTCCTCGGCATCGTCCTGGGCATCGCCGAGCGAGTCGGCCGCAAGACCAGTCCGATCGAGGACCTCACGATGAAGCACGCGATCCTGCTCGGCGTCGCCCAGGCCGGAGCACTCGTCCCCGGGGTCTCCCGATCGGGCGCCACGATCAGCATGGGGCTGTTCCTCGGGTACGAACGGGCGGCCGCGACGCGCTATGCCTTCCTGCTCGCGATCCCGGCCGTCGTCGGCGCCGGGGTGTTCAAGCTCAAGGACATCGGCGGCGACAACGCGTACGGCGTCGGACCGACCATCGTGGGCACCGTCGTGTCGTTCGTGGTCGGGCTCGCGGTGATCCACTGGCTGCTCAAGTACGTCAGCAACCACTCGTACACCCCGTTCGTGATCTACCGCGTCGGTCTCGGCACCCTGGTGCTGGTGCTGGTCGGCGCCGGCGTCATCACAGCCGGCACCACCGTCGGTTAGCCTGACCGCGCCACGCCATTGCACGTCACGACGACTCCACCCTTCACCACGGACGGGACATCCATGTCGGCCTTTGATCGCGTCACCGAAACCTGGGGCGACCTGAAGTACATGAACCTCGCCCGCGCGAAGTACCTGCGCGAGCTCATCGTCACCAACGACCTGCAGGACCTGTTGGAGCTGGGGTTCTACAAGGGCAAGAGCAGCGCGTACATGGGCGCCGTCCTCGAGGACCTCGGGCGTGGCCACCTCACCACGATGGACCGGGCGAGCGCGCGCGGCCACGAGCCCGAGATCACCGAGGTGCTGGACACCGTCGACCTCTCGCACCGGGTCACGCCGATCTTCGCCCACCGCTCGTTCACGTGGGAGCTCGGCAAGATGCTCGAGCAGACGCCTCGCCCGCAGTTCGACTTCTGCTACCTCGACGGCGGCCACACGTGGGACGTGACGGGCTTCGGCTTCCTGCTGGTCGACATGATGCTGAAGCCGGGCGGGATCATCCTGCTGGACGACCTCAACTGGTCGATCGCCGGCTCGCCGCAGGCCAAGACCCCGGCCGGTCTCGCCACGTACGAGGCGTACTCGGACGACGAGAAGTCCGCGAAGGGCGTCCGCATGACGTTCGACCACATCGCCGACCATCTCGGGTACGACGTCGAGGAGGTGCCCAAGTTCCAGTGGGGCATCGCCCGCAAGCGCGTCCCGAAGCGCGGCCTGTTCGGTCGCGGCTAGGCCGCCGGCCGGGTCGGCTCAGAGCCAGCCGGAGCGCTTGAACCGCCAGTAGACGTAGCCGCACAACCCACCGATCAACGTCAGGCAGAGTGGGTATCCGTACGTCCACGTGAGCTCGGGCATGTGCTCGAAGTTCATGCCGTAGACCCCGGCGATCGCCGTGGGGACGGCGAAGATCGTGGCCCCGGCCGTGAGCTTGCGCATGTCCTCGTTCTGCTGGACGCTCAACTGCGCCAGGTGGGCCTGCAGCGCGTTGTCCAGCAGGTGGTCGATCGAGTCGATGGCCTCAGCGGCCCGGGACAGGTGGTCGGCGATGTCACGGAAGTACGGACGGGCCGTCTCGGGGGCCGTCGACGTGGCCAGACGCTGGATCGGCTCGCACAGCGGCAGGACGGCCCGCCGGAACTCGAGGGTCTCGCGCTTGAGCCGGTAGATCCGCGTCGAGTCGTTCGACCGTGCCGTCGAGAACACCGACGTCTCGACCTCCTCGACGTCGGTCTCCAGCTCCGCTGCGACGTCCTCGTAGTGGTCGACGATGTTGTCGATGACGGCGTAGAGCGCGGCGGTGGGACCGTGCGACAACGGCTCGATCATCTTCTCCGCGGTCTTGCGCGCCGGTTTGAGGCTCGGGCCGCCATGGCGGACGGTCAGCAGGTAGTTCTCGCCCAGGAAGATGTTGACCTCGTGGGTGGAGATGTCGTCGTCGCTGTACGAGACGGTGCGGATCGAGATGAAAGTGTGGTCGGCGTAGCGCTCGACCTTCGGCCGCTGGTGCGCCTCGAGAGCGTCCTCGACCGCCAGCGGATGCAGCCCGAGGGCGTCGGCGATCGTGGACATCTCGTCGCTGGTGGGGTTGCCGATGCCGATCCACAGGAAGTCGTCCTCGCCCAGTCGCGCGAGCGCCGCGCCGAGCGAGTGCTTGTCATGGTCGGTCGTCTCCCGGACCCCATCGCGGTAGATGGCGCAGTCGATGATCACCCCGCCATTGTCCACGGGCTGCGGACGGCCCGGCCGTCGACTGGCCGCAGACGTCGAGCCGTTAGGCTCGACTCATGCGCAGCTGGTCACGTCCTGAGGTTCCGTCGCTCGACGATCTCGGACTCGGGAACGGGCCGGTGGTCACGATCCACGACACCTCGTCGGGCGCCCCGACCGTCGTCGACCCTGCCGAGCACGCCCGGCTGTACGTCTGCGGCATCACGCCGTATGACGCCACGCACATGGGGCACGCCGCGACCTACCTGACCTTCGACCTCCTGCAGCGCGTCTGGCGCGACCGGGGGCTCGACGTGACGTACACGCAGAACATCACGGACGTCGACGACCCGCTGCTCGAGCGCGCCACGGCAACCGGCGTCGACTGGGTCGAGCTGGCCGAGCGCGAGACGCAGCTGTTCCGCGAGGACATGACGGCCCTGCGCATCATCCCGCCGGCGCACTACATCGGCGCGGTGGAGTCGATCGACCTGGTCGTCGGGCTCATCGAACGCCTGCAGAAGACCGGCGCGGTGTACCACGTCGACGACGACCTGTACTTCGACGTGCACGCCGATCCCACATTCGGGCTCGTGTCGGGCTACGACGAGGAGACCATGCTGCGGATCTTCCCGGAGCGCGGGGGCGACCCTGACCGCGCCGGCAAGAAGCACCCCCTCGACTGCCTGCTCTGGCAGGCGGAGCGCCCCGGCGAGCCCGCCTGGGACAGCGTGTTCGGGCGCGGCCGTCCCGGCTGGCACATCGAGTGCGCGGCGATCTCGCTGCACCACCTCGGCACCGCGTTCGACGTGCAGGGGGGCGGGTCGGATCTCGTCTTCCCGCACCACGAGATGTCAGCGTCCGAGGCGACGGTCGCCACCGATGAGCCATTCGCCCGCGCGTACGTGCATGCCGGCATGGTCGGCTACGAGGGCGAGAAGATGTCGAAGTCCAAGGGCAACCTCGTGCTGGTCTCGCAGCTGCGCGCCGACGGGCACGATCCGATGGCGGTCCGGCTGGCCCTGCTGGCCCACCACTACCGCACCGACTGGGAGTGGTTCGGCACCGAGATCCCCCAGGCTGAAGGGCGCTTGGCCCGCTGGCGCTCGGCCGTGGAGCGCACCGTCGCCCCCTCCGGCGCCGACGTGGTCGCGGCGATCCGCGCCGCACTGACCGACGACCTCGACGCGCCGTCGGCACTGGCTGCGGTCGATGCCTGGGCCGCCGACGACTCCGCGCACGACCCGCAGGCCGGCCGCACGGTCCGCGCTGCGGTCGACGCCCTGCTCGGCGTGGCGCTGTAGCTCAGCGTCCCGTCGCCGTCAGAACTCGCGGTCGCGGCGAAGTCGGCTGTCGCCTGGGCCGGCACGCTGTCACGGGCACGGTTCCGCGCACCGCTGGAGGGAGGGTGTCCACGACGATGGTCCTGGACAACGTGCTCGACACCGTCCAGGCGCTTCCCGAGCTTCTCGTGCTGTCGGTGAACGCGGCGTCGGCGGGCGCGAGCGGGGACACGATGACGGCTACCAGGAGCACCGACGCCGGGACCAGGACGATCGGGACACGCCGGAGGCGGGTTGCGGCACGACTCGC
>JAOPWZ010000026.1 GCA_025965435.1 Aeromicrobium sp. | reverse complement strand
TCAACGACGTGACCTTGCCTGCCGGCATCGTCAGCGAGACCCGGTCCAGCACCTTGTGGTCACCGAACCAGGCAGAGATGTCGTTGGCGCGGAGCTCTGTCAGAGCGCCGGGGACCACGGCGGGGATCAGGCAGCCCCTCGAGCAACAGGGAACGCCCCTCGAGCAACAGGCAAACGCCCCTTGAGCTTGTCGAAAGGGCCTTTTCGACAAGCTCAAGGAACGAAGCGCCAGCTCAAGGGGCGAGGGGCGTTGCGGCGTGCGTCAGGCCTGCGGCGGCAGCGGCGGTGAGGGCGGGACGTCCGCGGCGGTCGTGGCCGGGTTCTCGGCCGCCTTGGCGGCATCCAGCGCCTCCTGCACGGCCTCGCTGGTGCCCTCTGCCTGCATCGAGTCGTCCTCGATCTCGGCGTCGTAGTCGACCCGCGTCTTGCTGCCGCCGCCGTCGACCGGGATCGAGCCGATGGTGCCACCCAGCGTTCCCAACGCCTTGGTGAGCTCCGCGGGGATGATCCAGGTCGTGGCGTTGTCGCCCTCGGCGATCTTCGGCAGCATCTGCAGGTACTGGTACGACAGCAGCTTCTGGTCGGGGTTGCCGTCGTGGATCGCCTGGAAGACGGTCTGGATGGCCTGCGCCTCGCCCTGGGCACGCAGGATCTGCGCCTGGCGATCGGCCTGGGCCGTGAGGATCTGCGCCTGGCGCTCACCCTCGGCCGTCAGGATCGCCGACTGCTTCTGACCCTCGGCGGTCAGGATGGCCGACTGGCGCTCGCCCTCGGCCGTGAGGATCGCGGCGCGCTTGTTGCGCTCGGCGCGCATCTGCTGCTCCATCGCGTCGATGATCGACGGCGGCGGGTCGATGCCCTTGAGCTCGACCCGGTTGACACGGATGCCCCACTTGCCGGTCGCAGAGTCGAGCTCGCCGCGCAGGCCCGAGTTGATCTGGTCGCGGCTGGTCAGCGCGTGCTCCAGGCTCATGCCACCCGTGATGTTGCGCAGCGTCGTCATGGTGAGCTGCTCGATGGCCTGGATGTAGTTGGCGATCTCGTACGTCGCGGCGACCGGGTCGGTGACCTGGAAGTAGATGACCGTGTCGATCGAGACGACCAGGTTGTCCTCGGTGATGACGGGCTGCGGCGGGAACGACACGACCTGCTCGCGCAGGTCGATGACGTAGCGCACCTTGTCGATGAACGGCACGACGATGTTGAGGCCGGCCGACAGGGTCGTGCGGTACTTGCCGAATCGCTCGACGATCCCCGAACGGGCCTGGGGCACGATCTTGACCGTCATCGAGACGACCACGATCGCCAGGACGGCGAGCAGGACTAGCACGATCAGTGCTGCGGACATCAGGACTCCTTGTAGGCGGTGACGACAGCGGTGGCGCCGTCGATCTGGGTGACGAGGACTTCGGCGCCCGTGTCGAATGGTCCTTCGTAGCGCGGGGTCCTGGCCGACCACAGCTCGCCCGCGACCTGGATCCGACCCACGCGGTCGTCGACGGGCTCGACGACCACCGCGACACGGCCGACGAGGTTGGCGTGGCCGGTCGTGAGGGTCGGGCCTGCGTGCAGCTTCGCGACGACCGAGGGCCGGACGATGAACAGCAGGAGCAGGGAGACGAGGGCGAACACCGGCAGCGCGATGTACACCGGCGCGCCGAAGCCTGCTGCGACGGCGGCCGCGAGCGCGCCGACGGCGAACATCAGCAGGACGAGGTCGAGACTCATCATCTCCACGATGGCCAGCACCGCCGCCAGCCCGAGCCACGCGGCCCAGGCGTTGTCCTTGATCCACTCGATCATGAGGTCCCCCCTGCATCGTGTGACCGGTCGGCCCGACGTCCGTATGCTGCCCGACGGGCGGCGTAGCGTCCACCCTCGCTGTCGAGCTGGATGCGCTGGCCGAAGGCCTGTGAGAGATGGGCGGCCGTCAGCGTCGACTCGATGGGGCCCTGCGCGACGACCCTGCCGTCACGCAGCAGCAGCACGTGGGTGAAGCCGGCCGGGATCTCCTCGACGTGGTGCGACACCATCACGAGCACCGGCGAGTCGTCCGAGTGGGACAGCACGTCGAGGCTGGCGAGCAGGTCCTCGCGCGCACCCAGGTCGAGGCCGGCACCGGGCTCGTCGAGCAGCAACAGCTCGGGATCGGTCATCAGGGCGCGGGCGATCAGGACGCGCTTGCGCTCGCCTTCGGACAGGGTCCCGAACGTGCGACGGGCGAGGTGCGAGACGCCCCACTCCCCCATGATCTGCTCGGCCCGCGCCTCGTCCTCGGGGTCGTACTCCTCCTGCCAGCGGCCCGTCACGGCGTGGGCGGCGGACAGGACGGTGTTGCGGACGGACTCCGCGTCGGGGATGCGGTCGGCGACCTTGGTGCTGGTGTGCCCGATGCGGGTGCGGAGCTCGGCGACGACGGTCCGGCCGAGCTGCTCGCCGAGGATGTGGACGTCACCGGTCGTCGGGTGCATCATCGCGCCGATGATCTGCAGCAAGGTCGTCTTGCCGGCGCCGTTGGGGCCCAGCACGACCCACCGCTCACCTTCCTCGACCGTCCAGCTGACATCGTCGAGCAGGAACTTGCCGGGGCGCAGCACGCTCACCTTCGAGAGCTCGAAAGCGGCAGGCATGTGTCCTCCTGGGCGTGGTTGGCGGCGGTGGGGTCAACCTATCGCGGGCGTCCTCGTCGTCAGCGATAGCCTCGGGTGCGATGACCGATCCTGTGCCCACGTCGCACTTCACCGATCCGACCGTGCTGGTGACCCTCACGGGTCCTGACCAGAGCGGCGTGACGACCCGTCTGTTCCACGAGCTCGAGGCCTATGACGTCGAAGTCATCGACGTCGAGCAGCTGGTGGTCCGCGGCCGGCTCATGCTGAGCGCCCTCCTGACCGTCCCCGGCGACATGGACGCGCTCGAGCACACCGTGCGTGCCGTCGGCCAGGGCTTCGGCCTCGAGGTGAGCGTCGAGCACGGCACCGGCGACAATCGCCCCCGCCGCATCGGCCGCGCCCAGGTCGTCGTGCTGGGTGCACCGCTGCGACCGGCGGCCATGGCTGCCGTCGCCCAGGGCATCAAGGACGACGGCGGCAACATCGACCGCATCGTCCGGATGGCGCGCTACCCCGTGACCGCGATCCGCATGGAGGTGTCGGGGGCCGATCCCGACCAGCTGCAGGCCGACCTGGCGGCGATCGCCCATGAGCAGGGCGTCGACATCGCGGTGCAGGAGAACGGCATCCTGCGCCACGCCCAGCGTCTGGTCGTCATGGACGTCGACTCGACCCTGATCCAGGGCGAGGTCATCGAGATGATCGCTGCGCACGCCGGCTGCGAGGAGGAGGTCGCCCGCATCACGGAGTCGGCCATGCGGGGCGAGCTCGACTTCTCCGAGTCGCTGCTGGCGCGGGTGTCGCTGCTGCGCGGTGTCGAGGCGTCCGCGCTCGACGCCGTCTACGACACGCTGGCGTACGCCCCCGGCGCCCGCACCATGATCCGCACGCTCAAGCGCCTGGGATACAAGTTCGCGCTCGTCAGCGGTGGCTTCACCCACATCATCGAGAAGATCGCCGACGAGCTCGACATCGACTACTACGCGGCCAACGAGCTGGAGGTCGTCGACGGTGTGCTGACCGGACGGGTCCTCGGCCCGATCGTCGACCGTGCCGGCAAGGCGGAGTCGCTGCGCCGGTTCGCGGCCGAGGCGGGCATCCCGGTCAAGAACACCGTGGCGATCGGCGACGGCGCCAACGACCTCGACATGCTGGCGGCATCGGGCCTCGGCATCGCCTTCAACGCCAAGCCACTCGTGCGCCACCAAGCCAAGACCTCGGTCAACGTCCCGTACCTCGACGCGATCATCTACCTGCTGGGCATCACCCGCGAAGAGGTCGAGGCCGCCGACGCTGCCGACTAGCCGTCGCGGTTCGCGGGTGTCGTCGGCGGGGCGGAACCCAGCACCGAGTCGAGCAGCCCGGGAAAGGTCTCGTCGAGCTCGGCCCGACGCAGGCTGAGGACGCGTCGGCGTCCATCCGGCTCGTTGCGGACGACACCGGCCTCGCGCAGCACCTTCATCAGATGGGACTTGGTCGACTTCGGGAGCGCTGGATTCGTTGCGCCGCACTCGGCCATGCTGAGCGGCCCGTCGGCCAGCTCCCGCACGATCTCGAGCCGGGCGGGGTCGCTCAGAGCGAACAGGACGTCCGTGAGTCGCACCTCGGACATGTCCGGATGCGGAAGACGCGTGACGGTCGCCATGGTTCGACAATACTTGAACCGTGATGACGATCGCGTATCGTGTGTTCAGTTCCACATATTTCGAACGAATGCGAACGAGGCCACGATGACCGCAACCGCCCCTCCGCGCGTCAGGGCGAGCCGGACGTCCGGCTTCGCCCTGTCGGTCATCGCCGTGCTGGCCTTCATGGTGGGTGCGAGTGCCCCCTCACCGTTCTACCCGGTCCTGCAGCAGGACCTGGGGTTCTCCGCGGCCACCATGACCGCCATCTTCGCGGTGTACGCCGTGGCCCTGCTGCTCACCCTGCTCGTCACCGGATCGCTGTCCGACCACCTGGGCCGGCGGCCGGTCATCTCGGCGGGCTTCGTGGTGCTCGCCCTGAGCATGGTCGCGTTCTGGCATGCCGACAGCGTCACGCTGCTGTTCGTCGCGCGCATCGTGCAGGGTGTCGCGGCCGGCCTGCTGATGTCGTCGCTGTCCGCGATCGTCGTCGACCTGGAGCCCCCCAACCGGCCGGGGTCCGCGGCGACCCTCAACAGCATCAGCCCGCTCGCCGGGCTCGCCATCGGCGCCCTCCTGGCCGGTGCCCTGCTCGACTGGACGTCCTCGGCCCTCGCGGTCGTGTTCGGCGCCCTGACGGCCGCCTACGTCGTGATGGCGGCAGCGATCTGGGTCCTGCCCGAGACGTCGCCGCGGCACGGGGGCCTGCTGCGCTCGTTCGTGCCCCGGGTGGGCGTGCCCGCCGCGGCCCGCGCGCCGTTCCTGCGCAGCGCACCGGCCCTGTTCGCGGGATGGGCCACCGGCGGGCTCTACCTGTCCCTGGGCGCCCCTCTGGTGGCCCAGGAGCTGGGTGGTGAGCTGCACGTCGAGCAGGGGCTCGTCGTGGCCGTGCTGACCGGCACGGGGTCCGTCGCGTGCTTCGTCTTCCGTCGCCAGACGCCGCGGCGGATCACGATCATCGGCACGACCGCGCTCGCCGTCGGTACGGCCCTGACGCTGGTGGCGCTCGCGGCCGCGTCGTACTGGGGCTTCATCGCCGCGGCCGTCGTCGCGGGCGTCGGCTTCGGCGCCTCGTTCCTGGGCATCATGCGCTCGATCACCCCGGTGGCGGCTCCGCACGAGCGGGGGGAGCTCTTCGCCGCCGTGTTCGTGGTCAGCTACCTGGCGTTCGGCATCCCGGCCGTGGTCGCCGGCATCGTCTCGCCGCACGTCGGCCTGGCCGAGACGACCTACGTGTACGGCGGCACCGTCGTCGCGCTGTCGACCACCGCCGCACTGCTGCGACGGTTCGGCTCGACGGACTAGCGGCTAGGGCGCCGCCGGCTCACTCATCGTCTTCGAGGCGGAAGCCGATCTTCATCGTCACCTGGTAGTGCGACACGCTGCTGTCGGTGATCTGCCCACGGATGCCCGTGACCTCGAACCAGTCGAGGTGACGCAGCGTCTGGGTCGCGCGCTTGATGCCGTTGTCGACGGCCTCCGTCACGCCGTCCGGGGAGGTGCCAACGATCTCGGTGATGCGGTATGTGCGGTCAGTCATGTGCTGAGAGTACGACGCCGAGGCGCGTCGTGGCGTCACGGACCACGACATCCGTCCTGCGGCCTTCTGGTAGCGGCGTAGGCTGAGCAGGTGCCCGAGCCCCGCGAACCACGCAAGCAGCAGGTCTTCTCGATCACGACTGCCGCAGAGTCGCAGACCGCCGATCGCGTCCGCCGCGAGAAGCGTTATGCCCTCTCGATGGGAGTCCGCACCGTGTGCTTCCTGGGCGGTGTCGTGCTCGTGATGCAGCCCCAGCCGTGGGCCGCGCTGGGATGGCTGATGTTCGTCGGTGCCGTGTTCCTGCCGTACATCGCCGTGGTCTTCGCGAATGCCGGCGTGCGCAAGAAGGGTGACGGACCGTCGCCGTTCGGTCCGGAGCCTGGCAAGCAGATCGAGCCGCCCAAGAACAACCCGCTCGACCGTGGCTGACGCACTGATCTGCTCGGCCAAGGGCTGCACCGCCGCCGCCGTGCACCAGGTCGTCTGGAACAACCCGAAGCTCCACACGCCCGACCGCCGCAAGATCTGGCTGGCCTGCGACGACCACGAGGAGTCGCTGCGCGCCTTCCTCGGCGCGCGGGACTTCTACCGCGAGACCGTCCCCCTCCCCTGACCCCCCACGCCCGGGGCGGACGGGTTGGCGGTTTCCCATGAGGCCCCGTGGATTACGCACGCACCCAGCGTTGTGACCCGCGGTGGGTGCCAAGGGAAAGAGGCCTCATGGGAAACCGACAGCCGGCGGGAGAACAAACCGGCAGCCGGCGGGAGAGCTGAGCGTCAGCCGCCGATGGCGGACATCGGCCGGTCGGACTGCAGGAAGGTCGGGTCGTCGATGCCGTGGCCGGGGAGCTTCATCATCATGGCGGTCGCCCATCGCTCGGCGATCTCGAGGTCGGACGCCCCCGCCCGCATCGCGGCGCGCAGATCGGACTCCTCCCGCGCGAACAGGCAGTTCATGATCTGGCCGTCGGCCGTGAGCCGCACGCGGTTGCAGTCGCCGCAGAACGGTTTCGTGACCGATCCGATGATGCCGACCGTGGCGGGCCCGTCATCGACGCGGAACTTCTCCGCCGGCGCCGACCCCCGTCCGTCGAGCGGGGTCAGCGTGAACTGCTCGCGGAGCAGCGCCAGCGTCTCGTCGGCGGTCACCATGGCCTCGCGGCTCCACCCGTGCTGGGCGTCGAGCGGCATCTGCTCGATGAACCGCAGCTCGTACTCGTGCTTCATGCACCACCGCAGCAGATCGGGCGCCTCCAGCTCGTTGATGCCGCGCAACAGGACGGCATTGACCTTGACCGGTCGGAGCCCGGCGTCGTGGGCGGCAGCGAGTCCGTCGATGACGTCGTGCAGCCGGTTGCGGCGGGTGATCTTCTCGAAGGTCGCGGGGTCGGTCGTGTCGAGGCTGATGTTGACCCGGTCGAGGCCTGCCGCGGCGAGCGCTCGGGCCGAGTGCTTCAGGCCGAGCCCGTTGGACGTCATCGCGGTGCGTGGGGCCGAAGGGAGTGCCTTGGTGGCCGCGATGATCGCCGGGAGGCTGCGCCGCAGCAGCGGCTCACCACCGGTGAAGCGGACGTCGCGGATGCCGAGCGTCTCGACCCCGATGCGGATCAGGCGGTTGAGCTCGTCGTCGGTGAGCGTGGCCTCGCTCGGCAGCCAGTCGAGCCCCTCGGCGGGCATGCAGTACTGGCACCGCAGATTGCATCGGTCGGTCAACGACACGCGCAGATCGGTGGCGACGCGCCCGTGCATGTCGATCAGCTCCATGGGTCCATCCTAGGCGCCGACCACCAACCCGGCGCCTTCATGCTTGGGCGGGCCAACTAACGTCGTGGTGTGTATCGCTTCATGCTGAGCGCACGGTGGGTCGGATTTGCGATCTTCGTGATCCTGCTCGCCGCCATCTGCACCCGTCTGGGTTTCTGGCAGATGCACAAGCTGGAGCTGCGGCTCGACCGCAACGACATCATCACCGCCCACTTCGGCGCCGATCCCGTGGACCTCTCGGCCGCGCTGCCCGCCGGCGCCGAGGTCGACCGTTCCACCGAGTGGACGCGGGTCCGCGCCGTCGGGACCTACGACCTCGAGCACCAGGTGACCGTCAAGTTCACGACGAGGGACGGCGCCCCGGGCGTCGACGTCATCACTCCCCTGGTCCTGGAGTCCGGCGATGCCGTGCTCGTCGACCGCGGCTGGACGGCGACCCCGAACACGGTCGAGCGCCCCGAGGTGCCCGAACCTCCCGCCGGGAAGGTCACGGTCGAGGGCTGGCTGCGTCAGAACAACGGCGCCGGCGGAGCTGCGGTGCGACCCGACGGCGGCCAGGTGCGGGCCGTCTCCAGCGACGGCATGGCCGACTTCGTGCCGTACGAGCTGACCAATGGCTACGTCAACCTGCAGGAGCAGACCCCGGCGGCGTCCGACGCGCTCGCGGTCGAGCCGATGCCGGAGCTCGGCCAGGGCCCGCACTTCTTCTACGCGCTGCAGTGGTGGTTCTTCGCGCTGCTCGCCGTGGTCGGCTACTTCTGGTTCGCCCGGGCCGAGGCCAAGGAACGTCGCAACCCCACCCGCATCGACGGGTTCGCGGGGTCCGAGCCAGCTCTGCGAACGACCAGTCGCGCAGGTTGAGGTGCGAGGCCCGAGCGAGCTCTGCGAACGGCCGGTCGAGCAGGTTGAGGTGCGAGGGCGCTCAGCGCCCGCAGCCTCGAAACCTGGTGAGGTAGTAGACCCAACGTGGTTTCGAGGCTGCGGCCGCAGACGGCCTACGCACCTCAACCACC
>JAOPWZ010000025.1 GCA_025965435.1 Aeromicrobium sp. | reverse complement strand
TCAACGACGTGACCTTGCCTGCCGGCATCGTCAGCGAGACCCGGTCCAGCACCTTGTGGTCACCGAACCAGGCAGAGATGTCGTTGGCGCGGAGCTCTGTCAGAGCGCCGGGGACCACGGCGGGGATGACCTGCGTCGATCCGGGGTCGGTGGTGCTCTCGTCAGAGATCACGGTCATGGCGTTTCGTCCTTCTGCTGGTGGTGGGTGGAGCCGCACACAGCCGGCTCCACGTCCATGAGGACGTGGAGCCGGCTGCTGCGTGCGGGTGTGAACATGTCCTACTTGACGACCTTGAGCTTCAGGGTCTTCGTCTTGGACGGCCCGTAGTTGCCGCCGCCCGCGAACGTGGCCTTGATCTTGTAGGTGCCCTTCCTGAGCTTCTTCAGCGTGATCGTGGCCTTGCCGTTCCTGACCGTTCCCTTGCCGACCGTCTTCGAGCCGGCCTTCAAGGTGACCTTGCCGCTGGCCTTCAGCGACGAGCCCGAGATCTTGACGGTGACGGTGGCCTTGGCCTTCTTGTTGGCCTTGACCTTCGACTTCGACAGCTTCATGGTGCTGGTCGTCTTGGCCTTCGAGATCGACAGGGTCGACGAGGCGGAGGACGGACCGACGTTGTTGGCGGCGTCACCGCCGTAGCTGACCGTGACCTGGTACGAGCCGGCGCCCAAGGTGGCGGGAACGCTGATGACGGCCGCGCCGTTGCTCAGCGCGACGTTGCTGACGGAGCCGCCGACGTTGACGGACACCGTGCCCGACGCGGGGACGCCTGCCGCGCTGACCGACAACGGAATCGTGCCCGCGACGCCGAAGGTCTTGCCCGCAGCGCCGAGGCTCACGGCTGAAGCCGCGACGACGTTGACGGTGGCGGATCCCTCAGAGCCCTCGAAGTTGCTGCCGGCCGTCGGCGTGTAGGTCGCCGTGTACTTCTTGCCGTTGCCCTTGGCGACGCCGTTCAGTGTCAGCGTTGCCTTGCTCTGCCCGTTCACGGGAGCGGTACCGACGACGGTCGCGCCCTCCTTGAAGGTGACGGTGCCGACGGCGATGTTGTTGCCGTCGATGGCGGCGCTCAGCGTCACGGTGCTCCCGGCCGACGTGGCGGTCAGCGCGGTCTCGGTCGTGACCGTCGACGTGGTGACGAACGGGTACGAGACGGCGGTCGACAGGGCCTGGCCGCACTGGCCGCCCTGCTGCGTGGAGGAGGTTGCGAGCTGATCGAAGCCGGCGGCCTCGATGACCGTCTTGGCGGCCGGGCTGCACAGGTACCCGGACGGTCCGAAGACGTCGAGCAGCTTGGCGCCCTTGCTCCCCGGGGTGGTCACGGCGATGTCCGAGCCACGCACGACGTTGTAGACCGCGCGGCGAGCCGAGAAGCCGCGGACCAGCTTGACCGAGGTCAGGCCCTCGGCGCGAGCCGTCGAGAAGGGCGCGATGGCGTCCGCGTTCTCCCTGATGAGGGCGGGATCGTGCTCCTGCGACTCGCCGACCGTGGCGGCGAGCACGACTGGAGCGCCCCCGTTGGCGGCCTGCAGCTGCGTCTGGAAGAACGACAGCGTTCCCGAACCCGCCTGCGGCACGTACGGCTTGATCGTCGCGCCGGGGGCGCTGCCGTCGTAGCCGGGGATCTCGCCCCAGGTCTTGTAGCTGCCCTTGTAGATGTTGACCATGTCCGCAGCGGTGATCGTGGACGGCGCGTGCGTGGCGACGGTGCTCGACACAGCCAGCTTCAGACCGTCGACGGCGAAGGCGAACTGCTTGAGTCCGTCCGAGTTCTCAGCGGTGCTGAGCGACGAGGAGGACCGGGCGAAGTCGACGGCCGGGTTGTTCGTGGTGGCGTGCAGCAGGTTCTTGCCTGAACCGGACCCGTTGGGCCGCGTGATGGCCGTGACGCCGGTGCGCGGAACGATCTCGCCGGCCGGGGCGGCAGCGAACGAAGCGATCTTGCCGGTACTGGCCGCCGCGGTCTGGTTGAACGCGTTCGCCACGTCGTGCATCACGATCTCGATCGTGTCGGACCCCACACCCACGAGATCGGTCGAGCCGGGCTCGAAGCCGGGGTCGTAGGGGCTGGTGGTGATCGCTGCACTGGCCGGGGAGACCATTCCGGCAGTCAGGGCGGTGGTGGCGACGACGGCGCCGGCCACGGCCAAGGAGACTCGCTGACGAATCATTCCTGTGTGTCCTTTTCTCGGGGATCTGGGCTACGGAATGTCGCCCACGAGCAAGTTAGGCCCCGCCGAGCGGCCGGCGCAGGCCTTGAGGTGAACGGCAGATGACCATCGAACGGCCACTTCGAAAGGGTGCAATCACAGGAGGTTCGGCAGCAGATACGTCATCAGATCCGACGCGAGCCACGCCAGCGCGATCACGATCGGGGCACCGATCAACCAGGTGCGGATGGCCCCGAAGCGACGTCTCGCGACGATGACCCCGACCGTGGCGACGGCGAGCACACCCAGGCTGAGAGCCAGGGCCGGCATGACGCTCGTGTCACTGGCCATGGCGGTCTCTGCAGGTCCGATCGCGTTGAGCCGGCCGGCCGGCGCGACGAACGCGCCGTCGGCCAGCACGGCGTCCACGTAGACCACGTCACCCGGCGCCAAGCTGCCCAACCGCCCGCCGCCCTCGGCGGTGACCATCGTGATGCGCGATCCGGTGCCCGCCGGAGCTGCCGGCATGGGATCGCCGGCCCGACGCACCGAGCCGATGGTGTAGGTCAGCTCACCCTGCCCTGTCGTGACGGTCATCTTCTTGCCCGCAGCGCCGTCGAGCATCGCCGCGAATGGCTTGCCGAAGGTGCTGGACCGGCCGTAGAGGATCGAGACGCCGGCCTGGCCGGGCAGCACCGTGTCCCGACGGTGCCCCGGGCCGTCGAGCAGCACACCCGAGCTCGTCCCCTCGGCGACGAGCTGCTGCCAGCCGAGCGCGGGCACGTTCAGCAGCGCCACGGGCGCGCCAGGCGGAACGATGCCACCGACCGGTGCCGTGGCGGCAGCCAGCTGCTCCCTGAAGTCGTCATACATCCTGTCCTGCGCCCGGCTCTGCTCGAGACCGCCGAACAGCAGCAGCTGGGCGACGAACCACGCGCAGATGACGGCGAGGACGGACATGGAGGTGCTGACGACGGAGAGATGGTCCGGTACGGGCACAGCCGGTGCGGTCCGTCCCTTCACGACCGGCCACAGCTGGGCCGGCCGAGGAATGCGCCGGCGTCCGACCAAGGTCGACGTCACCGGCTTCTCCAGGTGTGCACCAGGCGCGTGACCGGACCGCCCAGGCCGGCCAGTACCGCGAGTCCGATGAGCAGCGGCAGCAGCACGCCGGCCGGGCCGGAGCTCTGCGCTGCCGTCGCGACCGTCGCGTCGGTGGCGACGACCGAATCGGTCGGGGTGCTGCCGGGGGCGGCGGCCGCGGGCGCCACCTCAGCGGGTGCCGACGCGACGGGCGGCTGCGCCGCTGCGGCCGGCTTCGACGGCTTCGGGGTCGCCGGGGCGGCAGGTTCCCTTTGCTCCGCGATGAGCTTCGCCACCCGCTGGGCGGACGCATACAGAGCCGCGGTGGCACCGGTCTTGCGGATGGGCAGGTAGCCGTCCGGCAGCTGACCATTCCCCGACCCGGGAGTCTGCCCCTCGTTCGTGGCGATCTTGATGAACTCCGAGACCTTCTTGGCCTCCCCCTTGTCCAGGCCCCTCAGCTTCGCCGTCGTGTAGACGACCATCGTTCCGGGGTAGGCAGCGGGCTGCTTGCGCAGCATCGGCTGGGTCAGGTCGAAGGCTGAGCGCGACCCCTTGTCCTTGGCCAGCTTCACCGCGGCGGTGAGACTCTCCGTGCTCGGCGCGACGAACCGGCGGTCGGCGGCCGACGTGAACTGGGACGACGGGCTCACGTTCGACGACGTCTGGAGCGCGGCCGTGCGCAGGCCGTACCGCTCAGCGTCGCCGAGGCTGACGATGCCCAGCATGAATCGCGTGCCGATGCCTTGGCGCTCGACGCGCCCGACCTTGAACGGATCACCCGCGTTGGGACGATCGCACTTGGTCTGCACGTTGGGCCAGGCGTCGAGCACGGCAGACGCGATCTTGGTGATGCTGTTGACCGGCGACGCCAGCTGGCTGAAGTACGGTGCCGGGTTCTGGATGTAGCACTCGAGCGATGACGTCGGCACGAAGGTGTCGCGCAGGGGGAACTCGCTGGTAGGCAGCTTGAGCGCCTTGTACGACGGATTGACCACCATGCCCCACGGGTCGGGCGTGCCGCTGATGAAACGCTTGGCCTCGGGATCCGACTCGAGGTACGCGGTCAGCGACTTGATGACGTCGGACGACTCCGACAGCGACAGCACGGTGGCCGCGGCCTCGCGATCGATCCGGTCCAGGCCTGGGTTCAGCGCGATGAACTCGGGGTCGAGATTCAGCGACAGCGGGTTCTTCTCGATTCCCGGTCGCTGCTGCCCCCGGCTCGAGCCGGTGTACGACTGCGTGAGCAGCTTGGCGATCAGCCGCGCGTTGAGGTTGAGCTGGGTCCGCTCGCCGGCGTTGTTCGGCTCGTCGATCACGAATCCGACGGCGAAGCCCGTGACGGCTGTCGGCGCATAGCCGATCCGTGTGGTCTTGTCCTCGATCTCTCGAGTGCCGGAGACGAAGGCGGCGGGCGCCTGCCCGTTCTCGACCAGGACGTAGGCCGGGTCGTCACCGATGCGATTGTGCTGGAACTTGAACCGCTTCTGGTTCAGGCAGTAGGCCGGTGCCCACTGCAGGGACGCCTGGTTCATGAGCTCGGACCCGTAGAACGCCGTGGGCGCCCTCTTGTCGAGCACGGCACATGCATCCGGCGGCAGGCCGAACGTCAACGGCGCTGTCACCCGGTTGTCCCAGTTCGATGCGCTCCACCAGTACTGCGGCGACACGCTCGGCACGACACCCTCGTTCGCGAAGTTGCTCGAACCGGCCTCGAAACGGCCCTCGCGGCGGCACTGGTAGTCGTCGTCGTCGCAGCTGATGCCCATGATCGGGACGGCGACGATGGAGCACGGGGTCGTGTTGGAGCAGCCCAGCGACTCGTTCTCGGTGGCCGAGCGGACCTCGAAGTTGACCGAGCCGCTGCCGTTCGCATCCGAGTAGGCCGACAGCTCGGCGGGGGGAAAGGCTGCGCCGACAGCGGCCTCGGGGGGCATGGTGCTGCCAGAGCATGCTGCGTACACCTTGCCGCTCGCGGCGACGAACGGTGTCGTGTGCGTGGCGTCGGTCGCGGCATCAGAGCATTCCGCTGGCAGGTCCCGGAGGCCCGACTTCAGCTGACGGTCCTCGTCCGATGCCTTGGCGTCGTGCATCCACACCGCGAGCGACGGGTCCGTCGCCTGCGAGCGCTGCTGTCGCGACGTCGTCCAGCACGTCTCCGGGCGCAGCTGCTGGGCCGCGGGCAGCGACGGGTTGTCGATCCCCCGGCACTGCATGATGACGACGGGGTACTCCTGGTTGAGGCCGTTCTCGCCGTACGGATCCGCCGCACGAGCCCCGCTGGGGTGCGCGCCGGACCAGGAGATGCCCACGCGCTCGCGACCGCGAAGGTTGACGGTGTGGTCGACGTTGAGCGTGAACGACCGTGAGTCGACCTGGTCGTCCGCGCCGTCGAGGCCCTTGACCACGCGGGTGATCGTCTTCGAGGCGCTGAACGCGCCTCCGTCCGCAGCCGAGCTGACCTGGGCGCTCGTGCTGGCCGCGGTGGCTGAGCTGCTGTTGCCGGTCACCATCAGGACGACGAGAAGGCCGGCCAGCAGGAGCGAGGCGATCTCGCGCGGGCGGAGGATGCTCATGAGACCGCTCCCAGCTTCCGTCGGGCGCGCCGTCTGAAGTAGACAGCACCGACTCCCGGCGCCAGCACGATGATGATCAGCTCGATGGCGGCCAGCGCGCCGAAGACCTTGGCGTCTCCTGGCCGGCCGGACGCAAGCTCGGTCGGCACAGCGACCGCCGCCTCTCCCGTGGTCGATGCGGCCGCAGGGGCCGCCACCCCGGTCTCCGGGTCGATGACCGGCGCCGCCTCGGGGGCAGCGCCTGCGACCGGAGCCTCGCCCGGTGCGGCCGCACCGGCAGGCGTGTCAGCGCCCTTGGCAGCTTCGGGTGTGGTCGGTGCAGTCCCGGTCGCGGTGCCGCACGGGCCCGCTCCCACCTTGTCGCAGGCAGGAGGCTGCGGCGCGATCTCGGCGAGCTTGTTCTTCGAGAGGTTGCCTGCGACGAAGGTCGGGTTGTTGCACTTGGTGACGTCGCGGTCCTTGAAGTCGACGGCCGGATCAGCCACCGACAGCTTCTTCAGCTGGTCGAAGCCGGCCTGGACCAGGTTGAGGGGCAACGGCGAGTAGCCGTACGGGCCGGCTTTGCTCTGGCCTTCGCACAGCGAGTAGAACATGAAGTCGGCCAGCGTCTGCCGCTTCGACGTCGTCATGCGCTGATCCTTCGCGCCGGTCGGCAGCAGCATGTACGAGTACGACGACAGCGGATAGGCGCGGTTGTCGGTCGAGGTGTAGACGCCGTCGAGGATCGACGTGAGGTACGCCTGCGAGCTGGGGTCGCTGTTGATCTGCGCCTTCGTCAGCGCGACAGCCACGTTGTACTGGGTCGGCTCGACGAAGTAGCCGGCCTTGTTGAGCAGCTTGACCACCGGGTACTTCTTGTTGACCGGGTAGGAGTACTCGACGTAGCCGATCGTCCCGTTGCCGGCCGAGCCGGAGATCGTGTTCATGACCTGGTCGGAGCCCGCGGCGCTGATCGTCTTGGTGCCCGACTTCTTCGGGTAGTACGACGTCAGGCCGGTCTTGCCGAAGTACGGCTGCCAGATGCTCGGGAACTGCTTGTCGAGCCAAGCGGTGAACTGGGCCGTGGTGCCCGATCCGTCGGATCGCACGACCGGGACGATCGTCAGGCTCGGCAGCTTGCGGCCGTTGTTGTCCTTCGTGATCGCGGCATCGTTCCAGTTGGTGATCTTGTTGGTGAAGATCTTGGCGATCGTGTCACCCGACAACCGCAGGTCCTTGATCGGCTTGCCGCCGACCTTGACCTGGTACGTGAACGCGGTGCCACCGGCCACGATCGGCATGTAGGCGAACTCGCGGTTGCCCGCGGTGTCGACGGCGCCGAACTCGTCCTTGCCCTGGTACGGGATCTCGGTGATGCCGAAGTCGGTCACGTTCGACGCGAAGTCCTTGCGGCCCTGGGACGAGCCGGCACCGTTGTAGGCGATCTTCATGCCGTTGGCGTCGACGTCGGAGATCCACTGGGCGACGATGCCCTGCGACCACGTCGACCCCGAGCCCTCGATCTGCGTGTAGGCCGCTTGGGCCGGCCGTGCCGAGGTGATGAGCAGCGCCGACGAGAGCAGTGCCACCAGAGCAGCGAGCGCCGCGCGCTTGCGCCCGGCGGGGCGGGGGGAAGAGTTCAGAGGGGTGTTCAACGGGATCCCTTTCGGGGACGGGCGAGCAGGCGAGCGGTGACGAACAGGATGAGGACGATGGCCAGCAGGATCGCGGCGGCGCCGTAGGCGCGCTCGATGTAGATCGGCTCGCCGCTTCGGACGGTGGAGAAGATGAACAGCGGCAGGGAGTTCATGACGCCGTCCGTGGGGTTGGTGACCATGAAGGTCGCCGCCCCGGACGTGAGCAGGACTGGCGAGGTCTCGCCGATGCCTCGCGCCACTCCGAGGATCACCGCGGTCGCGAGGCCGGGGCGGGCGGTCGGCAGCACGATGTGCCAGACGGTCGACCAACGCGAGGCACCCAGTGCGAGGCTCGCCTCGCGCAAGCTGCCCGGTACCACTCGCAGCACGACATCCGAGGCACGCGCGATGATCGGAAGCATCATCACGCCCAGCGCCATGGCCGCGGCGAGACCCGAACGCGGCACGCCGAGGCCGACGATCAGCGTCGTGTAGATGAACAGGCCCGCGACGATCGACGGCAGGGCGGTCATGGCCTCGACGATGGTGCGGACGATCCGTGCGAACCGACCACCGATCTCGGTCATGTAGATCGCCGTGCCGATGCCCAGAGGGATCGCCACGAGGATCGCGATGCCGACCTCGATCAGCGAACCGACGATCGCGTGGGCGACGCCGCCGCGGTCGAGGGAGTCTCGGGGACCGACTCCTGACATGTCGTCGAAGAAGGTGTTGAGGTGCAGGAGCGGCTTGTACCCCTTGGCGAAGATGAACAGCACGGTCGACACCAGGGCAAGGCCCACCAGGCCAGCTGCCAACGTGATGATCGTCGTGACGATCCGGTCGGTTACCTCCGGCCAGCCGGCGTCGATCGCCGTGATCACCGCGATCAGCACGACGCCCAGGACGGCCGTGACCGCCGTGAAGATCAGCGGACCGTGCCACGGCATCAGGCGGCCGCACACCAGCCAGGCCAACGCCATGGCCGCGACCCAGCAGCCGACGAGCTCGAAGCGCTGCTCGGCGGTCGACTTGCTCAGGATCCGTCGGGCGTGGACCGGGACCGACTCGGCGGAGGAGGGCTCGGTACGAACAGACGTGCGGCCGGGCGATGTCACCCGCACGGGCTTCATGTCCATGTCGATGCTCATCAGGCGTCAGCCCCCAGTCCAGATCGGCTGCGCGCCACGACCATGGCGGCGAGAGTGTTGATCCCGAGCGTGATGAGGAAGAGGACGAATCCCGCCGTCAGCAGCGCTTGCAGCTGCAGTGATGTCGCCTCTCCGAACCGTCCGGCGATCAGGGCGGAGATCGAGTTGGTGCCCACTTCGAGCGGCTTGATCTTGAGGTCGAAGGAGGGCGAGATGATCAGCACCACCGCAATCGTCTCGCCGAGCGCGCGGCCCAGACCGAGCATCGTGCCGCCGATGATGCCGCCGCGCCCGAACGGGAGGACGACCGTCCTGACGACACCCCAGTGCGTGGCGCCGAGGGCGAACGCAGCCTCGCGCTCACCAGGAGGCGCGGAGGAGAAGACCTGCTGCATCACGGCGCATGCCATCGGGATGACCATCATCGCCACGGCGATGCCGGCAATGAAGGCCGATGCCGTGTACCGCGTCTGCTCCCAGACGGCGGCGTTGGGGTCAGCGTCGACCCGGAAGAACGGTATCCAGCCCAGGTGCTGGTGCAGCCACAGCGCGAACGCACTGGCATGCGGCGAGATCAGGGTGAAGCCCCAGAGCCCGTAGATGATGCTCGGGACGGCGGCCATGAGGTCGACCAGCGAGACGAAGGTGGCCTTCAGCTTGGCCGGCGCGTACTCCGCGATGTACAGCGCGGTCAGCAACGAGAGCGGAAAGGCGAACAGCAGGGCCACGAACGCGACGGTGAACGTCCCGACGAGGACCGCGCCGATGCCGAGGACGTCCGCCTCGGGCTGCCACTGCGTCTCGGTGAGAAAGCCGAATCCGTAGCGCCCGAAGGTCGGCACGGCGGAGAAGGCCAGGAACAGCCCGATACCGGCCGTGATCGCCAGGACCGTCGCCGCGATGATCCTCGAGCCGACGACGAAAGCACGGTCGGAGCCACTCTCATCCACCCATGTGTCTCGGGGTTCGTCTGACTCTGCGTCGGGCAACGCAGAGCGCAAGGTCGTGCTCACAAGGTGACTCTCTTCGCGACGTGGTTCGAACCTGTCGCGAGGAATCTAGGGGCAGGACATCCTGTTCCGGGCGCCTTGCGATGAACGCCGAATGAACGGTGGACGTACCCTCTCCGCGCCGCCCGCTGGACGGGTCAACCGCCACGCCCTCGAGCAACAGGCAAACGCCCCTTGAGCTTGTCGAAAGGGCCTTTCGACAAGCTCAAGGGGCGAAGCGCCAGCTCAAGGAGCGAGGGGCGTTGCGGCGGGCGTCAGGCCTGTGGCGGCAACGGCGGTGCGGGCGGGACGTCCGCGGCGGTCGTGGCCGGGTTCTC
>JAOPWZ010000117.1 GCA_025965435.1 Aeromicrobium sp. | reverse complement strand
AGGTGGTGCAGGCCTCGCTCACCGGTGGAGCCGATGTACATGCCGGGACGCTTGCGTACCGCGTCCAGTCCTTCGAGAACCTGGATGTTGCTGGCGTCATAGGAAACAGCAGGATCTGGGGTCTGGGTCACTTATTCAGTATAGAGGGCCATTCTGTGCGTCTGACGACTTGGCCTGCGGTGTCGGACGGCGAGTCGTGTCGCCAGGGTGCCCACCAGAGCCACATAACGGCACCTGTGACGACACAGAAGACCCGGGAACATCTCCCAGTTCAGCCGAGCACTCGCCAGATCGTCCTGGCGGTTGAATGCATTCCAGGAGACCGGTTGTCACGAGGACGCGTCGGGCATCGTGGAGGGATGACCACCACGGGATCACGTCGCGAGACGGTCACGCCGGCGATCGTCGCCGCCCTGACCGGTGTGCTGACGCTGGCCGTCCTGGTCCGGGTCGCCCTGCAATCCCGGCGCGGACAGTCGTGGGACCAGTCGGCGATGGAGACGGTGACCGGTGGGCGTGACACGCGGCTCGCGGTGCTGAGCCTGCTCGGCTACGTCGGCATCGGCGCCATCGTGGCGGTCGTGGTCGGGTGCGCCGTCGTGGCGGTGCTGCGCGGCAGGGTCGCGCTGGCAGCAGGTGCCTTGGCCGTGATCGCCGGCGCGAACATCACGACCCAGCTGCTCAAGCATGCGGTGCTGGACCGCCCCGACTTCGATCTCGGGACGCTCAACAGCCTGCCGAGCGGTCACACCACGGTCGTGGCCAGCGCCGTGGGTGCGTCGTTGATCGTGGCGCCCAGGCTCTGGAAGCCGGTGCTGGCCCTCGCGGGCGGATTCGCCACGACACTGACGGGGGCGTCGACGATCGTCGCCGGTTGGCACCGGCCCGCCGACGTCGTCGCAGCGCTCGCGGTCAGCCTGATCTGGACCGGCCTGGTGGCCTTGGTGCTCCGCGGACCCGCAGCGCCCGTCGTCGGCACCGTCTTCGCGGCCGTCGCGGGGTGCGCTGCGGCGATGCTCGTGCTGATCGCCATCGGGGTACGTCCCGTCCTCGGCTGGGACGGCTTCTGGCAGAGCGGCCTGGTCCTCGGCGCCGTCACCGCAGCGACAGCCCTGTTCGTCGTGCTGACCGCCGCCGCCTCCCCAGCCGAATGACCCGAACAATCGAACAACCGAACCAGCGAACGTTTCATGTGAAACCAAGCATCCGACGCAAGCACGGGCGACGGCAGGCACCGCGAACCGCTGGGGCGACGCAACCGTGGGCCGAGCGAGCGCAGCGAGCGAAGGCAGGCTGCCGTGCGAAGCACGGCCGCGGTGAGGAACGAACCGCGGGGGCGGCGACGAAGGAGCCGTCAGCCGTAAGTGTCGCGGGGACCTCGCGCGCCGCGGATGGACCTCGGCCCGTTCTTCCATGACGGCGCTTGGGGTCCGCGCACCTCGATGCGGGTCACCGTCCCGTCACCCAGGGCGTCGTTGAGCTTGGCCACGATGCGCGGAGCGAGCAGCTTGAGCTGGGTCGCCCAGGCTGTCGAGCTGGCCCGGACGTGCACGATCGCGTCCTCGAAGCCCTCGATCTCGGCGTGCTGGGCCACTTCGGCGCCGAGGATGCGCGCCCAGTCCGTGAAGATGCGCTGGTCGTCGAGCTTCTCGGTCCAGCCCTGGTTCTTGACGACCTCACCGAGCAGGTCGCCGATCGTGCTGGGGTCCTCGTTCTTGCCTCGGGCGGGCCGGACGGGCCGGGTGCGTTTCTTGGGGCCGGGGCCACTGGGGAAACCCGGGGCCCCCTTGCCGCGATAGGACTTGGCGATCTGCCGGGCCAGGTCGAGGTGGTCGTCGTCACTCACGGCTGACCTCACCCCCTGCAACCCGGAACCGGTGACCCTTCAACCCGTCCGGCACGTCGTCGGCCACGGCCGCCGTGACCAGCACCTGCTCCGCATCGCCGACCAGCTCGGCGAGCTGCTGGCGCCGGCCTTGGTCGAGCTCGGCGAAGACATCGTCGAGGATCAGCACGGGGTCATCGTCATCGTCTCGCAACAGCTCGAACGACGCCAGCTTCAGGGCGAGCGCGAACGACCACGACTCGCCGTGGCTCGCATAGCCCTTGGCCGGCAGGTCGCCGATCGTCAGCACGACCTCGTCGCGGTGCGGGCCGACCAGGCTGATACCTCGGTCGACCTCGTCGCCGCGACGTCGCGCGATCTCCTCGAGCAGCAGCCGCTCGATGACGGACTGGTCGCGCTCGTCGGCCTCGAAAGGAACCGACGAGCGGTAGATCGCGGTGACGTCGCGGCGGTCGGGTGCCGACGCGGCCGCGACCCGCCGGTACGCGTCACGGAGGTGGGGTGCGAGGGCGTCGAGCAGCACGAGTCGCGCCGCGATCAGCTCGGCGCCGGTGCGCGCGAGGTTCTCGTCCCAGATGTCGAGGGTCACGATCTCGACGTTGCGGCGTCCCCGGGCCGACTTCAGCAGCGTGTTGCGCTGCTTGAGCACACGGTCGTAGTCGGCCTTGACCCCTCCCAGCCGTGGGGTGCGGAGCACCAGCAGGGAGTCGAGGAACTTGCGCCGGTCGGACGGATCGCCCTTCACGAGGGCGAGATCCTCGGGCGAGAAGATCACGGTGCGCAGCACACCGACCAGGTCGCGGGTCCGGGGCAGCGCGCCACGGTTGATGCGAGCCCGGTTGGCGCGGCCCGGGGTGATCTCGAGCTCGAGCAGCGCGGTGCGGTCACCCTTGACGACATCGGCCCGGACGATCGCCTGGTCGGCGCCCGCCTTGACCAGCGGTGCGTCGTTGGAGACGCGGTGCGAGTCGAGGCGGGAGAGGTAGTCGATCGCCTCGACGAGATTGGTCTTGCCCTGGCCGTTGGCACCGATGAACGCGGTGGCGCCGGGCTCGAGCTCGATCTCGACCTTCGAGTACGACCGGAAGTCGTGCAGGGTCAGCTTGCTGACGTGCACGACGGCGTCACCTCCAAGACTCAGGCGTCCTTGGGGTCGTGACCCGCCTCAGCCGCTGCCTGGACCGCGTGGCCGCCGAACTGCTGGCGCATCGCCGCGACGGCCTGCATCGCGGGCGACTCGTCCTGGCGCGAGGTGAAGCGCGCGAACAGCGAGGCGGCGATGGTGTGTATCGGCACGGCGTTGTCGATAGCGGCCTCGACCGTCCAGCGTCCCTCGCCGGAGTCCTCGGCGTAGCCGCGGATCTTCGACAGGCCCGGATCGTCCTCGAGTGCCTTGACCAGCAGGTCGAGGAGCCACGAGCGGACGACGGTGCCCTCGCGCCAGGAGTCGAAGACCGCGGTGACGTTGTCGACCATGTCGACCTTCTCGAGCAGCTCGTAGCCCTCGGCGTAGGCCTGCATCATGGCGTACTCGATGCCGTTGTGGACCATCTTGGAGAAGTGGCCGGCGCCGACCCGCCCGGCGTGGACGAACCCCGACTCGCCCTCCGGCTTGAGGGCGTCGAAGGCCGGCTGGACCTTGGCGATGTCCTCGGCGGTGCCGCCGGCCATCAGCGCGTAGCCGTTCTCAAGACCCCAGACGCCACCACTGACACCGCAGTCGACGTAGCCGATGCTCTTCTCGGCAGCGAGGACCGCATGCTTCTCGTCATCGGTCCAGCGCGAGTTGCCGCCGTCGACGATCACATCGCCCTCGTCGAGCAGCTCGAGCAGATCGCTCACGGTCGCCCGGGTGATGTCGCCGGACGGCACCATGACCCACACGACGCGCGGAGCCGGCAGCTGCTCGACGAGCTCGGCCAGCGAGTCGACGTCGGTGACCTCGGGATTGCGGTCGTAGCCGACGACGGTGATGCCGCCCTTGCGCAGGCGGGTACGCATGTTCCCGCCCATCTTGCCCAGTCCCACGAGTCCGATGTGCATGTCGCTCTCCCTGTTGATGTCGACCGTCGGTGACGGACGGTCAGTTCTGCAAGCGGACAGGCATGATCAGGTACCGGAAGGCGACGTCGGGATCGGCGCCGATCTCCCGGACACCCGAGATGGCTGCAGGCTTGGTGTGCTGCGTGAAGGACAGGTGGACGACCGGATCGGACATCACCGCGAGTCCCTCGAGCAGGTAGGTCGGGTTGAAGCCGATGGAGATGTCGGCCCCGTTGATCGTCGCCTCGATGGACTCGGACGCCTGGGCCTCTTCGCCGCTGCCGGCTTCGAGCAGCAGCTGCCCGTCGGAGAACGTCAGGCGGACCGGGGTGTTGCGCTCGGCGACCAGCGCGACGCGCTTGACCGAGGAGACGAAGGCCTGCGTCTCGACGTAGGCCACGGTCTCGGCCTGGGCCTGGAAGAGCTGGCGGACACGGGGGAAGTCACCCTCGAGCAGGCGCGTGGTGGTGCGCCGCGTGCCGTTGCCGACGACTCCCTCGAATCCGATGAGTCCGTCGCCGGCATCGCCGGATGACACCGCGATCGTCACGTCGCCGCCGCCGGTCAGCGAACGGGCCGTCTCGTTGAGCACGCGGGCCGGCACCAGGGCGTTGGCGGACAGGTCGCTGGCCTCGGGGTACCACTGCAGGTCACGCAGGCTGGCGCGGAAACGATCCGTTGCCATGAGGGAGATGGTCGAGCCCTCGAGCTCGAGCCGCACGCCGGTGAGCAGCGGCAGCATCTCGTCGCGTCCCGCGGCCGCGCTGGCCTGGGCGACGGCGACCGAGAAGTCCTCGGACTTGACGGTGCCGGTGGCCGTCGGCATCTCGGGCAGCTGCGGGTACTCCTCGACCGGCATGGTCTGCAGGCTGAAACGGGCGCTGCCGCACACGACCTGGACCTTGGTGCCCTCGAGGGACACGTCGACCGGCTTGGCCGGCAGCGACTTCACGATCTCGGCGAGCAACCGGCCCGAAACGAGCGCTCGTCCGTCGGCGCTGACCTCGGCGGGAAGCGTCGCACGCGTCGAGGTCTCGTAGTCGAAGCCCGACAGGGTGAGTCCGTCAGCGGCCGTCTCGACCAGGAGGCCGGCGAGCACCGGGACGCTCGGGCGGTTGGGCAGGCTTCGCGCAGTCCATGCGACAGCGTCAGCGAGGGTGTCGCGATCGATACGGAACTTCACGTGATGGGGCCTTTCCGAGGACGGGATCCGTCGGGATGAATCCTGCCACGGCAGGAGGGGCGGTAGGTAGCCAGGGGAAGTGCGGGTGGCGCGGCCGACGGGTGGCCCCATGTTGTCCACACACAGGGGGCGATGTCACTTCGGCGGGAGCTGTCGATGAATAGAAGAGTAGTAGTTGTAGTAGCGTCTGTGGATTCGGTGGACAACCCGGTTCGAGACTGCAACCGCAGTAAATCGTCCGGTGGACAACCTGTGCGGCCGGCGGGCGTGAAACTACACGTTCCTGTGGATGTCGGCGCTGCGTTCACATGGAGTTCACACGCTGGGTGCTGATGTCCACGGATTCGCTCGGCTTTCCCACAGTGCCATCCCCAGCTGTGCATGGCCCGGGAGCGGATGCTCCGCCGAGGCCATCCACGGTTCATGACTGGCGGGCCTGCTGCTTGATGCGCGCGGTGAGCTCGGTGACCTGGTTGTAGACCGCGTGCTTCTCGGCCATGAGCTTGCGGATCTTGCGATCGGCGTGCATGACCGTCGTGTGATCGCGGTTGCCGAACTCCTGGCCGATCTTGGGCAGCGACATGTCGGTGAGCTCACGGCACAGGTACATCGCGATCTGGCGGGCCAGCACGAGATTGCGGCTGCGGTTGGTGCTGCACAGGTCGTCGATCGAGAACTCGGAGTAGGCCGCCGTCTGCGCCATGATCATGCCGGCGGTGATGTCGGGTTCCTCACCCTCGGCGATGAGGTCCTTCAGGACGATCTGGGCGAGCTGCAGGTCGACGGTCGTGCCGTTGAGGTTGGCGAATGCCGTGGCGCGGATGAGGGCACCCTCGAGCTCACGGATGTTGGTCTGCACCTTGCTGGCGATGAACTCGAGCACGTCGGCGGGCGCCGTGAGCTTCTCGTTGGCGGCCTTCTTGCGCAGGATCGCGATGCGGGTCTCGAGGTCGGGCGGCTGCACGTCGGTCGTGAGGCCCCACTCGAAACGGTTGCGGAGCCGGTCCTCGAGCGTCGTGAGGTTCTTCGGCGGCCGGTCGGACGTCATCACGATCTGCTTGTTCTCGTTGTGCAGGGCGTTGAAGGTGTGGAAGAACTCGGTCTGCGTCGACTCCTTGCCCTCGAGGAACTGGATGTCGTCGACCAGGAGCACGTCGATCTCTCGGTACTTGCGCTTGAGCGCGGCCGTCCGGTTCTCGCGGATGGCGTTGATGACGTCGTTCGTGAACTCTTCGCTGTTGACGTACCGAACGCGGGACGAGGGATAGAGGTTCAGCACGTAGTGACCGATGGCGTGGAGCAGGTGGGTCTTGCCGAGGCCGGACTCGCCATGGATCACGAGCGGGTTGTAGGCCTTGCCCGGTGCTTCGGCGACGGCCACGGCAGCGGCGTGCGCGAAACGGTTGGACGATCCGATGACGAAGTTCTCGAACAGGTACCGCGGGTTGAGGCGGGCCTCGGCCACGGTGCCGATGCGCGGTGGTGCCGTCGTGCGCTCGGCCCAGCTGGGCACGAACTCGTGGCCGGAGTCGTCGTCCTCGTCGTCCGGCTCCGCCTCCTGGGCCGCGCCAACACGTCGATTTATCGACATATCGTCTTGTTGACTATGTAGCGCCTCAATCAAGGACGGCTCGATCGTGACGACCAGGCGGGTCTCCTGCTGCAGCGTGGTGCTGATCGCGTGCTCCAGGGCCGGTCGCACGCGCGACTCGAGCTGGGCGCGGGTGAGATCGTCCTGGACCGCCACGATCATGATGTTGTTGTGCAGCGACAGCGGCTTGGCCGAGTAGACCCACACCTTGGCGCCCGGCGAGAGCGTCTCGACCGCGCGCTCCCAGACCTGGGCTAGGTGTTCGTCGGGGCTGGCTTCCTGGCCGTCGTGCATGCAATGCCTCCCGACATGTCCACATGATTGTCCACAAGGTGTGAATGCCAACTCGAGGGTTGGGACGGCCTTGTGGAAAACTCGATACCGCGGTGACGCTAGCAGCGTTGCGAAGGCCGTACAAGCCACATTCCCCAGCCGCCGTCGGGTGCTCGGCGTGTCGTCTGGACCTGGCTGGGTTTGCGGCGTATGGAGGTCGGTTTGACCCGCGTCTGGCACCCCCGTACCGTTGTCTAGTCGTCCCAGGACGATGACCGCCGCGTGCCCATGACCCCGTCGTGGGCGAGCGGTGGCCGTCGAACGGCCCAACTCCTGCGATCCGCGAGACCTACACATCAGAAGGACAGCATCGTGAGCAAGCGTACTTTCCAGCCGAACAACCGTCGTCGTGCCAAGAAGCACGGCTTCCGCCTGCGCATGCGCACCCGCGCCGGCCGTGCGATCCTCGCCGATCGTCGCCGCAAGGGTCGCGCCAAGCTGTCTGCCTGATCCGTTGCTCGCGCGCAGTCAGCGCATGCGCAGCGGGGCAGACTTCCGGCACACGATCCGTCGTGGCGCCAAAGGCGTACAGCCGACCCTCGTCACCCATGTCGTTCCTGGAACCGGCGGACACACGTCCGTCGGTTTCGTCGTGAGCAAGGCCGTGGGCTCAGCGGTGGAGCGCAATCGGGTCAAGCGCCAGCTGCGCCACCTGATGCGCGATCGGCTGCCTGTCGTCCCGGAGGGCTCACGGGTCGTGGTGCGGGCGCTCCCACCCTCGCAGGGTGCGCGCTCGTCGACGCTGGCCCAGCACCTGGATGCGGCGTTGGCTCGCTCCGGTGTCCGGTGAAGATCACCCGCGGATGTTGAGCGGGTGCGTATGAAGTTCGTCCTGATCTGGTTGTTGAAGGCGTACCGATTCGCCATCAGCCCCTTGTACGGCCAGGTGTGCCGCTACCATCCGACGTGTTCGGCCTACGCTTTGCAGGCCGTGGAGACTCATGGCGCGGCACGCGGCACCTGGCTTGCGGGTCGTCGTGTCCTGCGATGCCACCCGTGGAGCTCGGGCGGTTACGACCCGGTTCCGCAGTCACATAGAGGAGAGCAATGTTCGACTTCCTAGGCGACATCGGTGGCGCGATCATGACGCCGCTGTACTACGCCGTGTCCGGGATCCTTCTGGTCTGGCACAAGCTGTTCTCGGAGATCGGGCTCTCCGCCGACTCGGGCTGGACCTGGGTGTTGTCGATCATCGGCCTGACGATCACGATCCGCATCCTGTTGATCCCGCTGTTCGTCAAGCAGATCAAGTCGAGCCGCAACATGCAGCTGCTCCAGCCGCAGATCAAGGCATTGCAGCAGAAGTACAAGCACGACCGCGAGCGCCTCACCCAGGAGCAGATGAAGCTCTGGAAGGAGACGGGTACCAACCCGTTCGCCTCCTGCCTGCCGCTGATCCTGCAGATGCCGATCTTCTTTGCGCTCTTCCGCGTCATCGACCAAGCGGCCCGCAACGGCGCCAGTGGTGCGCGCGGCTTCATGACCGAGGACAACGCGGTGCAGCTGCAGAATGCAGAGCTGCTTGGCGCGCGCATCGCCGACACGTTCATGAACACGGATCTGACGCAGACCCGCATCCTGACCATGTCGCTGGTCATCATCATGTGCATCACGCAGTTCACGACCCAGCGTCAGCTCATGAGCAAGAACATGCCGGCCGATGCCATGACGGGTCAGTACGCCCAGCAGCAGAAGCTGCTGCTGTACATCCTCCCCGTGGTGTTCGCCGTGGGCGGTGTCGCCTTCCCGCTCGGAGTGCTCTTCTACTGGACCACCTCGAACTTCTGGACCATGGGCCAGCAGTTCTATGTCATCCGCAATAACCCGGCTCCCGGTACGCCCGCCTTCAAGGCCAAGCAGGAGCGCGACAAGAAACACGGCAAGACCGTTGCCGAGGACCCGATGAAGCCCGTCGTGGAGGAAGCACCCAAGCCGGCGCCGCGCGCGCAGCCGAAGAACCAGCCCCGCAGCCAGCGCAAGAAGCCGACTCCCCCGGCCAAGCCGAACCAGGCCAAGCCGCTCGCGCAAAAGCCCGGGCCGAAGCAACCCAAGAAGAAGCCTGACATCACAGCCAGGGAACCTGAGAAGGGTGACGACTCATGAGTGACGCTGCAAACCTTGAGAACGAGGGCGACATCGCCGCGGACTTCCTCGAGGGACTGCTCGACATCGCCGACCTGGATGGCGACATCGACATGGACGTCGACGGCGATCGTGCGGCCGTCGAGATCGTCGGCGGCAACCTGGACCACCTGGTCGGCCAGGACGGCGAGGTGCTGGATGCCCTCCAGGAGCTCACCCGTCTGGCCGTGTACCGGGAGACGGGTGAGCGCAGCCGCCTCATGCTGGACGTCGCCGGCTTCCGGGCGGCGCGCCGCACCGAGCTGGTGACGATTGCCGAGGCTGCCATCGAGAAGGTCAAGGGTGGCGAAGCCTCCGTGGCGCTGGATGCGATGACGCCCTTCGAGCGCAAGGTGGTGCACGACGCCGTGGCCGCAGCCGGCCTCGAGAGCTCCTCCGACGGTACGGAGCCGCACCGCTACGTCGTCGTCCACACGGCGGCGGAGTAGTCGCCTCGATGTCGCAGACTCCGTCGGATCATGGCGATGTTTCACGTGAAACACCCCCGCCGCACGCGGCGGGGGTGTTCGCTTCCCGGCTCGACCTGGCCGAACGCTATGCACAGATCCTGGCCACCGATGGGGTGCTGAAGGGCCTGATCGGTCCCCGCGAGGTGCCGCGCATCTGGGACCGGCACATCATGAACTCGGCTGTCGTGGTGCCCCGGATTCCTGTCGGGGTCAGCGTCGCCGACATCGGAACGGGTGCGGGTCTGCCCGGCATCGTCTGGGCCATCGCTCGGCCGGACATCCAGGTCACCCTCGTCGAGCCGCTGCTGCGGCGCACGACCTTCCTGGATGACACCGTCGCTGCGCTGGGGCTGGACAACGTCTCCGTCGTGCGCAGCCGGGCTGAAGACGTGAACGAGACCTTCGACGTCGTGACGGCCAGGGCCGTTGCCGCGCTCGACAAGCTCGCGCGGTGGTGCATGCCCCTGGTGTCCCCCGGCGGGGTGCTGCTGGCCATGAAGGGACGCAGCGCTGAGGACGAGGTGGCGGCATCGGCGGCGACTCTTCATCGGCTCGGCGCGACGTCTATCGTGGTGGCGACGTACGAGAATGGTGAGGTCCCGACCACGGTGGTCGAGGTCACCAAGTGAGCCATGTTTCACGTGAAACCTTGAAGGGGAATGCATGAGTAATCAGCAGCCCAACCGGCCCACACCTCCCACCGCGGCCACGGCGTACAGCGTCCCGATTCCGTCCAACGACGACTCGACCCCCCTCGCCGCCGCCGCCGAAGAGCACGTCTCCCTCATGCAGCGGGCCAGTGCGGTGTCACGCTTCGACCGTCCGGACCACACCCGCGTGTTCGTGGTGGCCAACCAGAAGGGCGGCGTCGGCAAGACCACGACGACCGTCAACATCGCGGCCGCGCTGGCGCTCAAGGGCCTTCGGGTCCTGGTCGTCGACCTGGACCCCCAGGGCAATGCCTCGACCGCTCTGAACATCCCGCACGCCGAGGGTACGCCGGGCGTGTACGAGGCCATCGTCGAAGGAACCGACCTCGCCGAGCTGGTGCAGCCGTGTCCCGACATCGATGGGCTGACGGTCCTCCCCGCTTCGATCGACCTGGCCGGCGCCGAGATCGAGCTGGTGTCGCTGGTGGCCCGCGAATCGCGCCTCGACCGGGCACTGCAGTCGTACCTCGCCAGCAGCGCTGCGTCCGGAGACCGTTTCGACTACGTGCTGATCGACTGCCCGCCATCTCTCGGACTCCTGACCGTCAACGCCATGGTGGCCGGCCGTGAAGTGCTCATCCCGATCCAGTGCGAGTACTACGCGCTGGAGGGACTCGGCCAGCTCATCCGCAACATCGACCTGATCCGAGCGCACCTCAACCCGCAGCTGGAGATCACCACGATCCTGCTGACGATGTACGACGGTCGTACGCGCCTCTCAGCCGGTGTCGCGCAGGAAGTCCGCTCGCACTTCGCCGAGAAGGTCATCACGACACCGATCCCCCGATCGGTGCGCATCTCCGAGGCACCGAGCTATCAGCAGTCAGTCGTCACCTACGACAGCAACTCATCGGGAGCACTGTCGTACCTGGAGGCCGCGCGGGAGATCGCGCTGGCCGGGAGCAAGGGAGCCACACGATGAGCGCACGTCGCGGTCTGGGACGGGGACTCGAGTCCCTCATCCCGTCCAGCTCGGCCGAGGCACAGGCCACCGGCCTCCAGGAGATCACCGGCGCCCGGTTCGCCGAGATCCCCCTCGACCAGATCGTCGCCAATCCGCGGCAGCCGCGTCAGGTGTTCGACGAGGACCACATGGCCGAGCTGGTCCACTCCATCAAGGAGGTCGGTCTGCTCCAGCCGATCGTCGTCCGTGAGGTGGCCAAGGACCGCTACGAGCTCATCATGGGGGAGCGGCGCTGGCGGGCCACCGGCAAGGCGGGCCTCCAGACCATCGGTGCGATCGTCCGCGACACGTCCGACGAGGACCTGCTGCGCGACGCCCTGTTGGAGAACCTGCACCGCTCGAACCTCAATCCGCTGGAGGAGGCGTCGGCCTACCAGCAGCTGCTCGAGGACTTCGGCTGCACGCACGAGGAGCTCGCCGATCGGATCGGCCGCTCTCGACCGCAGATCAGCAACACCCTGCGCCTGCTCAAGCTCACGCCGACCGTCCAGCGACGTGTCGCTGCGGGGGTGCTGTCCGCGGGCCACGCCCGAGCGCTGGTCAGCGTCGCAAATCCAGAGATCCAGGACCGGCTCGCAACGCGAGTCGTCGCCGAGGGCCTGTCGGTGCGCGCGCTGGAGGAGATCGTCACGGTCGGTCCGGACAGCACCAAGCGTCCCATCGCCCGTCAGTCGGCGAAGGCGTCGGCGCCACGCCTGGCTGATCTGGCCGCGCGGCTCTCCGAACGCTATGACACCCGGGTCAAGGTCGACCTCGGCCGCTCGAAGGGCAAGATCACGGTGGAGTTCGCCACGATCGACGACCTCGAGCGGATCGTGCGGATGATGGACCCGAAGGCTTAGTTGCGGTTCAGGTTTCCTGCGCCATAAGTCGCTTTATCGACAAAACGCTTAAGTGACTTATGGTCCCGGGGGCTGCCGACAAGTCGACAAAGGCCCGCCGCACGCACGTCAGCCTGATTCTCTCGCAAGCTCTGTGGGCTCGTCGGCGGGCCTTTGTCGACTCGTCGGCTACAGGTTGGGCTCCGTTGCCGACGGGCGCTCGGTGCGGAGGTCGGCCCAGTCTCTTTGTCGACTTGTCGGCTTCAGGGCGGGCAGGGTCGGTGCGGGGCTCAGATGCCGGACGGCCCCCCAGCGGGGGGAGTCGGCCCAGGACCTGGGCCGGCTCCCACCTCGCTGAGGGGCCGTCGTCGTGCTCAGCCGGTGCGGCTGGGTCAGTCTTCGTGCCTCAAGCGGTGTACTCGTTGAGGTCGTTGAGGATGGCGCTCTTGGGGCGGACGCCGACGATCGACTTGACGACCTCACCCTTGTAGTACAGGTTCATGGTCGGCAGACCGGTGACGCGGTACTGCGCCGGGGTGACCGGGTTGGCGTCCGCGTCCATCTTCAGGATCGTGAGCTTGTCGCCCTTCTCGGCGGCGATCTCCTCGAGGATCGGGGCGAGCTGACGGCACGGGCCGCACCAGCTGGCCCAGAAGTCGACGAGGACGGGACCGTCGGCCTTGAGGACGAGCTCGTCGAAATCGGCGTCGGTGACGGCGGACAGAGTGGATTCAGCCATGTGTGTGCTCCTTGAGATCTGTGAACAGTGAAACGTCGAGGGGGGACAGTTATTCCACGAGCGCCGCGGCGGGGGCGGGCTCGCCGGCGGAGTGCATGTCGGCCAGGTACCGCTCGGCGTCCAGCGATGCGGCGCAGCCGGTGCCGGCAGCCGTGATGGCCTGACGGTAGGTGTGGTCGACGAGGTCGCCGGAGGCGAAGACGCCCGGCAGGTTGGTCGCCGTCGAGCCGGCCTGCACCAGGACGTAGCCCTCGTCGTCGAGGTCGACCTGACCGGTGAGCAGCTCCGAGCGCGGATCGTGGCCGATCGCGATGAACAGGCCGGTCGCGTCGAGGCGACGCGTCTCTCCGGTGACGGTGTCGCGAAGCGTGAGCGCCTCGAGCTTGTCGTCACCGATGATCTCCGCCACCTCGGAGTTCCAGGCGAACTCGATCTTGGGGTTGCCCAGGGCGCGCTCCTGCATGATCTTGGAGCCACGCAGCTCGTCGCGGCGGTGCACGACCGTGACCTTGGCGGCGAAGCGGGTCAGGAACGTCGCCTCCTCCAACGCGGAATCACCGCCGCCGACCACCACGATGTTCTGCTCGCGGAAGAAGAAACCGTCGCACGTGGCGCACCAGGAGACGCCGTGACCCGAGAGCCGGTCCTCGCCCTCGACACCGAGCTTGCGGTAGCCCGAGCCCATCGCCAGCACGACCGCCTTGGCGCGGTACGTGCTGCCGTCGGCCAGGCTGACGGTCTTGATGTGACCGGTGAGGTCGACCGCGGTGACGTCGTCGGAGATCAGCTCGGCGCCGAACCGCTCGGACTGCGCGCGCAGCTTGTCCATGAGGTCCGGGCCCATGATGCCATCGGGGTAGCCCGGGAAGTTCTCCACGTCGGTGGTGTTCATCAGGGCACCGCCGGCCGTGACCGAGCCCTCGAACACCAGCGGCTCGAGGTTCGCGCGGGCTGCGTAGATCGCGGCGGTGTAGCCCGACGGACCCGAGCCGATGATGATGAGGTTACGAACGTCGTCGCTCATGCAGATCCCTTTTGGTCGATGTCCTGGTGTCAACGAATTCTAGGTGTTGCGCATTCCCCGACATGACCCCGAGGCCCTCACGAACGCCCGCGGATGACAACCTCGCGGATCTCGCCTCTGAACGACCCGGGCTCCACCTCGGGCAGCGAGGTCAGCCACACCACGACGTACCTCGTGACGATGCCGGACCCCAGCGAGATGCTGGCATCGGAGTCCGCGCCGTCGACGGTCGCGACGGCCAAGAGGTCGCCCGGTGAGCGGGGGGCCCGATCGGTGTCCTCGGGTGCCGCGTAGAGCACCAGGCTCGTCGGTGCGCCGCGCAGGCGAAGGCGCACCGAGTCGACCTCTCGCGCCCCGCCCAGGTCCAGCACGAGCCCGACGCCGTCCTTGATCCCGCCCAGCTCGGCCGAGCCGAGATAGGTCGCTGTGGTCCAGCCGGTCTCCGGCAGGCCGTCGATGGCCAGCTTGGCCTCGGCGCGATTCTCCTGGCCGTCCCCTCCCTGCGGGTCCATGTCGGTCGCTCGCTGGATCGGGAGCACGCGGACGGGGGAGGAGTCGTCGATCGCGTCGGAGGACCGGCTCTCCGCGCGGCTGACCAGGAAGCCGATCAACGACAGGATCACCAGGGCACCCACGACGCCCAGCAGCACCAGTCCGCGGTCACCCTTCGCCGCGACGCGAGCCCGTTCGCGGCCGCGCTCGAACGTCGTGGGCGGGGCCGGCTCGTAGGCCTTGGGACGACGACGGGGAGGCTCGAGCCCGGGAGGAGGACCGGCCGGGACGATGACCGGGTCGAGACGCAGCAGATCGGGCGAGGAAACTCCCGCCAGGCTGGGCTGGTCGTCCAGGATGTCCTCGTCCTCGCCGGTCAGCCGCAACGTGCGGGCGATGTCCGCCGCCGTGCGCAGCGGAGGCTCCTGGTGCCGCGGGGGCGTGCCGAGGATGCGGTCGGCGACCCCGTCGATGTCGCGCGAGACGCCGGCGCGGACCTGACGAGGGCGCAGCAGCCGGCCGTGCTCGGTCGGAGCCGCCAGCAAGCCGTCGATGTCCCCACCGGGCCACCTGCTGGTCAGGCAGGCGTACAGCAGCTTGCCGAGACTCTGGACGTCCACCTGCTCGTACGCCTGCAGATCGGACAAGGTGTCCTGACGACCCACGGGAGCGAGGGCCGTCGCGACGCCCAGCCCCACGATGCGCACGGCACCGGACTGCTTCAGCAGCACCTGACGGGGGGTGAGCCGGCGGTGGTAGATGCCACGCTCGTGGGCGTGGGCCAGCGCCTCGGCGACCTCGGCCACCACCGTCGCGGCGCGACGGTTGGGCAACGACGACTGCGCCAGCAGCTGGTCGAGCGAGAAGGCGCGGGCCCACTCCCGCACGACGAGGTGGTGGCGCTGCTCATCCTCGATCAGGTCGAGCACCCGGAGGAACCTCGGGTCGGTGACGGAGGTCGACTCGCGGGCGGCGTCGAGGAAGTGCTGGGCACGCGGGTCGTCACTGGAGAGCATCTCGAGGCCGACGTTGCGGTTGAGCGTCCGGTCGTGGGCGCGCCAGGTGGTCGACCCGAGGCGCTCGCTGACCAGGTCCTGCAGCACGTACCGGTGGCCGAGGACGTCGCCGGAGGCATGTGTCCGCCTCTCGCCCATCGCCTACCCCTTGTCAGCCCGTCGCGTGCGACCCATCGTAGTCGGCGCGCAGCGACCGCGAGCCTCAGCCGCGACGACGCAGCGACGTCACGAGGTAGCCCAGCTCCGTCAGGCCGACGACCTTCGCGGCGGCCACGTACGTCACGGCGCCGGCCAGGCCCGCCACGACGGTGGTCACCAGGCCGCCGAGGGCCCGGGCCGGCTCGACCCCCGCGATGTCGAGGCCGTGCGCGACCCCGAGCGTGACGAAGGCGGCTGCCGCACTCGCGGCGAGCAGGCGCGCGGCGAACACCAGCATCTCGCGATCGATCACTCGTCCGGTCACCCGTGACAGCACCGTGACCGAGATCGCCGAGCCGACGACGTAAGCGATGCCGTACGACAGCGCGAGCATCATGGCCACCCGGTACGGCTCGACCAGCGAGGTCAGCGCGATCGCCGCGCCGATGTTGACGACCGTGATGACGACCTGGATCAGGAAGGGCGTCCGGGTGTCCTCGTTGGCGTAGAACCCGCGAAGCATCAGGTAGTGGATCGTGAACGCCACCATCGCGATCGAGAAGGCCTGGACCGTGTGACCGATCGGCTCGGTGGCGCCCCCCAGCGAGCCGACCCCACCCGCGATCGCCACCGCGGGCTGGCCGAGGCAGGCGATCGCGACGGCGATCGGCACGATGATGACCAGTGCCAGTCGCAGGGTGCGGCTCAGCTCGACCCGGAAGTCCTCGTGGCGGCGATCGGCGGCCAGCGACGCGAGGGTCGGGATGATCGCGGTCGCCAAGGACACCGTGATGACCCCGTGGGGGAGCTGGCTGACCAGGAAGCCGAGGCTGTACACGGCCAGGCCCGCCGCGGGCTTGCCGTCGAGGGCGCCCTCCACGTTCGCGGTCGTCGCCAGCCGGGTGATGACGACGTACGCGATCTGGTTCACCAGGATGAACAGCAGCGTCCACAGGCCGAGGCGGAAGGTGTGGCCCAGGCCGACTCCGCGGAAGTCGAAGCGAGGGCGGTAGTGGAATCCGGCGGCCCGCAGGTACGGGATGAGGATGAGGGCCTGCAGCGCGATCGCGACGGTCGACCCGAGGCCCAGCAGGATCGCCTGGTTCGTCGTGAAGCCGTCGAGGTCGTTGCTCGCGCCGAAGGCGACGTAGTAGGCCAGGATCACCGCGCACGCCACGACGTTGTTGACGATCGGCGCCCACATCATGGGCCCGAAGCGCCGGCGGGCGTTGAGCACCTGCCCGACCAGCACGAACACGCCGTAGAACAGCACCTGCGGCATGCACAGCATCATCAGCAGGGTCGCGGACTCGCGCTGCTCGTCGAGACCGTCACCGAACAGCTCGTCGGGGAACACGAGCCGCAGGATCAGCGGCACGGCGAGCGTCAGCAGGACCGCGGCGATGCCGAGCACCGTGATCCCAAGCGTGATGACGCGGTTGGCGTACGCGTCGCCGCCGTCGGGGTCGTTCTTCATGGCCCGGACGAGCTGGGGCACGAGCACGACGTTGAAGATGCCTCCGGCGACCAGGATGTAGAGCGCGTTGGGGATCGTGTTGGCGGCGTCGAAGATGTCGCCGTTGAGCGAGACACCGATGACCCAGGCCAGCAGGGCGAGCCTCAGGAAACCCGTGATGCGCGAGACGATCGTCCCCAACGCCATCCACGCACTGGCGCGGGCGATCGACTGGTCAGTCATCGTCGTCCGTCGACGGCGCTGTCGGGGCGCCCGTGCGACGTCGGTGGAAGCGGCGCGCGAGGGTGATCAGGACGAAGACCCCAGCGGCGCCCATCGCGATCCACAGCACGGTGCTGATGCTGCTCGAGCGGACCCGGAACGTGGTGGCGGCCCCGACCGTCTGGCCGTCGTCCGTCGCGAGGTGCGCGGTCAGGAAGGTGGTGCGCTGGTTGCCGAGATCGATCTGCACCGTGAGGGTGCGGCGTTCGCCGGCGGCCACGGAGACCGGCTCGACCGCGGGGATCGTGAGGGCGGGGTTGCTGGAGTCGAGGTCGACCCCGATGCGGATCTCCTCCTCGGTGTCGTTGCGGATCGTCAGTGGGAAGCCACCCTTGGAGCTGGACAGGGTGACCGACGAGGGCGCCTCGATGGTGATCTTGTCGAGCTCGTCGCCCGCACCGCGGGCCCGGGCGTTCGCGACGGCGAGGCCGGCGGGCCGGTCCAGTCGCCACCGGACGGCGAGCACCTCGGCGGCGTCACGGGCCAGGGCAGCGTCGAATCCCTCGCTCTGGGCGATGATCGAGCTCAGGGTGCGCCCCTTCGCCACGATCTCGGACGCCGCAACGAGCTGCGCACGCGAGATCGGTCGCGCCCGCGCCGTGGTCGGCACCGTGCCGTCGTACGTAGCGAGGGAGCGGGTCAGCAAGGAGTCCAGGCTCGTGGGCTGGACGAAGGGTGCCGCAAAGGCCGTGGACAGCTCGCCGGTCGCCCAGTCGGCGCCGGGATCCCAGGTCGGATCGACCACGACCACGGCATCGGCGCGTGACTCCGGGTCGATGGCACGCTCCAGCACAGCCAGGGACGCCTCGCTGAGCAGCCGCTGGCGCAAGGTCACGACCGACTCCTCGCCGGCCGGGTCACCGTCCTCGGCGTCGTCGACCAGCAGGGGTACCGGACCGCTCGTCGTCTCGCGCTGCACGAGCGAGCCCAAGCGAGGTTCCCAGTCGGGCAGGGACCGCGGGGTGACGATGACAGGGCTGTCACCGTTGCCGCGCAGGTCGCGGAGCAGGTCACCGCTGACGCCGTCGCGCGTCGGCCACGTGACCCGGCGGCCACTGAGCTGGTGGGTCGCCAAGGCCGCCTCGGTCGCGCGGTCGATCGCACCCTGCAACGAGCCGGCCAGGTCGGGGTTGGACGACAGGGCCAGCACGTCGGGGCGGTCGAAGCCCAGGATCCACGGGCTGCGGGGACGAGCGAAGGCCAGAAGATCGGCGAGGAACGTGGCAGCCGCAGCCTTCTGCTCGTCGGTGATCTTGAGGCGCGAGGGCAGGTGTCGCCCCGCAGCGAGATCGTCGACCCCGACCAGCAGGGCCGGGTCGATCACGACCGACGCCCCCGACGCCGGTGTGCTGCCTGCGAGATCGAGCAGGTTGCGGAGCCGTCCGCCGGGACCGACGGCCGTGAGCAGGCCCTCGGGATCGGTGTAGTTGCCGCCGGGACCCCGGTGGTCGGGCATCAGGAAGGGCCACACGACCGAGGCGGGCACGGGTTCGGTGGCGGCCGAGACCAGCGGCAGGAAGGTGGTCGCCCGCGCGAGGGCGGTCGGGCTGCGGTTGCCCGTGTCGTCGGTCGCGAGGATCTGCACGCCGACGGGGTAGACGCCCTCGGCCCCCGTGACGCCGAGCTGCTCGTAGGGCACGACGACCTGGAAGGCGGCCGTCTGCCCGGGGGCCAGGTCGCCGATCTCGTCGAACGTGCCCGGGTCGACGACGCGGACACCTGTGTACGTGTTGCCGCCCTCGACGGCCTCGTCGATCTGGCGACGTGTCGTGAAGGGCGAGGCCGGGATGACGAGGTAGGCCTGCACTGCGGACCAGGTGCGGTCGGACCCGTTCGTCACGGTGCCGGTCATCGTGACGTCTCGTCCCGGTGCCAGGAGGGTCGGATCGAGCGAGCTGATGGCGACCCGCAGGCCCGGATCGTCATCTGCTGCGCCGGCCGGCACGAAACCGGCGAGCGCCGCGAGAGTCGTCAGGAGCAGGGCAACGAGGATCGTGCACCGGCGGCTGCTCACCCGAACATGCTAGACGTACGGGCTTCCCCGGCAGGCCGATAGAGTGTGTCCCCGTGCCCCCGACCTCGTTGACCGCAGACCATCGGGCCAGGATCGATGCCGAGCTGGACGCCAACCCGTTCCTGGCCGAGCTCGGTGCGCTCTTCGACGCGGCGGGTCACGAGCTCGCGATCGTGGGTGGTCCGGTGCGCGATGCCGTGCTCGGTCGCCCCGGCAACGACTGGGACTTCTCGACCTCCGCCCGTCCCGACGACATCGAGCGCATCGCCGCGACGTGGGCCGATGCGATCTGGGACGTGGGCCGTGAGTTCGGCACCATCGGGCTGCGCAAGAGCGGTCACCAGCTCGAGATCACGACGTACCGCAGCGACGAGTACGACACCGCGTCCCGCAAGCCCGACGTGCAGTTCGGCGACACCCTCGACGGCGATCTGTCCCGCCGCGACTTCGCCGTCAACGCGATGGCCATCCGCCTGCCGTCGCGCGAGTTCGTCGACCTGTTCGGAGGGCTGGAGGACATCGAGGCGCAGGTGCTGCGCACGCCGGTGACCCCCGAGCAGTCGTTCAGCGACGATCCGCTGCGGATGATGCGTGCGGCCCGGTTCGTGGGCCAGCTCGGATTCTCGGCCGCGCCGGAGGTCGTCGCGGCGATGACGCAGATGGCCGGACGGCTCGAGATCGTGTCGGCGGAGCGCATCCGCGACGAGCTCGACAAGCTCCTGCTGAGCGGGCGCCCCGTCGACGGCCTGCGCCTGCTGGTCGACACCGGCCTGGCGGCCCAGATGCTGCCGGAGCTGCCGGCGCTGATCCTGGAGCGGGACGAGCACCACCGGCACAAGGACGTCTACGAGCACTCGTTGATCGTGCTCGAGCAGGCCATCGCGCTGGAGCACCGGCTCGAGGCGGCCCCCGACCTGGTGATCCGGCTCGCTGCGCTGCTGCACGACATCGGCAAGCCCCGGACCCGCCGGTTCCAGGACGGCGGAACCGTGACGTTCCATCACCACGACGTCGTCGGCGCCAAGCTGGCCCGCAAGCGGATGAAGGCGCTGCGGTACAGCAATGACGTGACCGACCAGGTCGCCACCCTGATCGAGCTGCACCTGCGCTTCCACGGGTACGGCTCCGGTGAGTGGACCGACTCCGCGGTGCGCCGCTACGTCCGCGACGCGGGCGAGCAGCTCGAGCGCCTGCACATCCTCACCCGCGCCGACTGCACGACGCGCAACGCCCGCAAGGCGGTCCGGCTCCAGCGCACGTACGACGAGCTGGAGCAGCGCATCGCGGTGCTCGCCGAGCAGGAGGAGCTCGGCTCCATCCGGCCCGATCTCGACGGTGGCCAGATCATGGCGATCCTCGGCATCACGCCGGGGCCCGAGGTGGGCGAGGCGTACCGATTCCTGCTCGACCTGCGGATGGATCGCGGTCCGCTCAGCGAGGCCGATGCGACCGAGGCGCTCAAGGCCTATTGGGCTGCGCGTACCTAGGCGGCGCGTAGGCTTCTCCCATGAATCTTGTGGGAAGCGCCTGATGGCCGGCGGACTCGTCGCCCTGCTGGACGACATCGCAGCCATGGCGAAGCTGGCCGCCGCCTCGGTCGACGACATCGGCGCGGCGGCCGCACGGGCCAGCGCGAAGTCGGCGGGTGTCGTGGTCGATGACACCGCGGTGACCCCGCAGTACGTCCAAGGGTTCGACGCGTCGCGTGAGCTGGCGGTCATCTGGCGCATCGCGATCGGGTCGTTGCGCAACAAGATGCTGATCATCCTGCCGCTGGCTCTCCTGCTGAGCGAGTTCCTCCCGTGGCTGCTCACGCCGATCCTGATGATCGGCGGCACGTACCTGTGCTTCGAGGGTGTGGAGAAGATCTGGGAGAAGTTCGGCCCCGGACACCACGACGAGGTGGTCGAGCCGGTGGCCGCGGGTGGCCCGGAGCACGAGAAGACCATGGTCAGCGGTGCGATCCGAACGGATCTGATCCTGTCGGGCGAGATCATGGTGATCGCCCTCAACGAGGTCGCCGACGAGGCCTTCTTCGCGCGCGCCGCGATCCTGGTCGTCGTGGCGTTCCTCATCACGATCCTCGTCTACGGCGTCGTCGCCCTGATCGTCAAGATGGACGACATCGGGCTGCACCTGGCCGAGCGGTCGTCGAAGATCTCGCAGAAGGTCGGCCGCGCGCTGGTCCTCGCGATGCCGATCGTCCTGCGCGTCCTGTCGGCCGTGGGCATCGTGGCGATGATGTGGGTCGGCGGCCACATCCTGCTGGTCGGCGTCGACGACCTGGGCTGGCACTGGCCGTACGAGCACGTGCACCACTGGGAGGAGGACGCCGGTGGCGGAGCGGTCGGCTGGATCGTCAACACGTCCTGCTCGGCCGCGATCGGCGCCGTCGTCGGCACCATCGCCGTCACGATCATGCATCTCGTCCCGCGCCGCGCCAAGTCCGCGAAGCACTGACGCACGACGACCCCCCCGAGCACGACGACGCCCCTTGACGCACGACAACGCCCCTTGAGCCTGTCGAAAGGAAGTCCTTTCGACCAGCTCAAGGGGCGAAGTGCCGCTCAAGGGGCGAACCGTCGGGTTACTGCAGGCTGAAGCAGGGCTCGCTGAAGTCGTAGCCCTCGGCCGTCGGGCCCGTGGTCAGCTCCTGCGTGACCGACACCCCGGTGGGAGCTGTCGGATCGACCTTGCTGACGACGCTGGAGCGGAACGCGACCTCGGCCGGCTCACCCTTCGTCGCTCCCGCCTCGGGCGGCAGCATGCCTTCGTAGTCGACCTCGGTCAGGGCCTTGGCCGCCTTGACCAGGCTCTCGCGGGTGATGCCGCCGTCGGCGTCGGCCTGCTTCAGCGCGGCCAGGAGCGGGTAGCTCCAGACCCAGCCGGCGGTGTAGCCGTCATTGGGCGTCACCTCGCCCAGTGCCCCCCGCATGGCCTCGTGGCCCGGGGTCTCGGCTCCGAACGGTGCCCACGGTCCGGCCTGGAAGTACATGGCCTCCAGGGCGGGCGCGGCCGCCGACTTCAGCAGGGCCGGGTTCCAGGTCGGGCTGGAGCCGACGAACGTGCCCTTGAAGCCCTGCGCTGCGGCGCCGCCGACGATCGTGGCCATCTCGGCCGGGCCGGTCGAGACGAACACCAGAGCAGGCTTGGCCTTGAGGATCGCGGCGATCGCGCCGGCCTGGTTGTCCTGGCCGGTCGGGGTCTCGATCTTCTCGAAGTCCAGGTCATTGGCCTTGGCCGCGGCCTCGACGCCGGCCGCGGCGTCTCCGCCGTAGTCACCGGGGTAGCCGACCGCGATGACCTCGCCCTTGACGGCCCGGTTGGTGACGGCCCAGTCGACGCCGTTCATGGCCTCGAAGCAGTAGTTGGCGCCGCTCTCCAGGACCTGGTCCTCGAACTCCCAGGCGGAGTTCCACGAGGCCGGCATGGCGATGACGTCGTCGGACTTCATGTCGTCGAGGATCGCGAGGGTCTGCGACGAGCCGAGGGACTGACCCAGCGCCAGGACGTCCTTGCGCATCTCCTGGTACTTGCGGTTGTGGATCTCGGGGTTGTACTCGGCATCGGCGATGTTGGAGGTGATGTCGATGTCGTAGCCGCCGACGCCGCCGTCCTCGTTGACCTTCTGCCAGAAGGCCTTCTGGGCGTCGGTGATCGGCACGGCGAGCGGCGCGAACGGCCCCTTGGTGAGGTCGGAGATGATGCCGAGGGTGATGCATCCGTTGTCGGCGTTGACGGCCTCGGGGCAGGCCTCGTCCGAGATGCCCGGGCTGGCGCCGGAGCCTTCGTCGCTGCTGCTGCGGCAGCCGGTGAGCACGAGCGCGGTCGCCGCGATCACGACGGACGTGCGCAAGAGGTGTCTGTTGAGCTTCACAGGTCAGTTCCTTTGGGTGAGTCGGGGACGGTGCGGAGTTCGCCACGGCTGCGGCGGACATCGGGATGGGGCACAGGCGGGGTCAATAGGAGAACGGCCACCCCTTCCAGTAGTTGCGGACACGAGTCCAGATACCGAAGAGACCTCGTGGCTCGAAGATCAGGAAGACGACGATGAGGACGCCGTAGAGGATCGCCTCGAGCTGGAAGACCGACAGCAGGCCGCTGCCGCTCGACGACTCACTGATGAACGGCAGGACATGCGCGATCTCACCGGAGATGCGGCCGAGCGAGCTGATGAACAGCGCCCCCATGATGGCCCCCGAGATCGTGGCGACTCCGCCGATCAAGACCATCGCGAGGTACTGGACGCTCAGCAGCAACCCGAACGCACTGGGCTCGAAGACGCCGACGACCGCGTAGTAGAGGGCGCCCGTGACCCCGGCGAAGAACGACGACATCGCGAACGCCATGACCTTGTACTTCGTGAGGTCGACGCCGATGACGGCTGCCGCGACGTCGCGGTCGCGGATCGCGGAGAACGCCCGCCCCACCCCCGACCGGGCGATGTTGCGACCCAGCACGGCGAAGATGATCAAGAACACCAGCGCCATGAAGAACTGACGCTGCTCACGGGCGAGGTCGAGGCCGAGCACGACGCCGCTCTCCTCCAGGTCGATGCCGAAGATGACCAGATCGGGTCCGCGCCGTCCGACGCCCGGGCCGCCGGTCAGCGAGCGGGACTCGCGGAAGATGTGGTCGCCCAGGAACACGAGCCCCAGGGTCACGATGGCGAGGTACAGGCCACGCAGCCGGACCGCGATCGGCCCGACCAGCAGACCCGCAAGGGCCGCGACGACGCCGGCGGCCGGCAACCAGATGTAGATCGGCAGCCCGTACCCCGTGACGGAGGCGTCGGTGTCGCCACCCAGCACTGCGCCCGTGTAGGCACCGAGGCCGATGAAGAAGGCATGGCCGAGCGAGACCTGCCCGGCGTAGCCCGTGACCAGGTTGAGGCCGATCGCGCCGACGGCGGAGATCATGCCCAGCGTCAGCACCAGCAGCAGGTCGTCGGTGACGATGAACGGCACCAGGAACGACACGATGATGATGAGGATCGTCGAACGACGCTTGGCCGGCGTGTTGAGCAGGGACATGTCCTGCGCGTAGCTCGTGCGGACGAGCGGGCGTCCACGAAGGCGTGTGCTGGTCATACGCGCTCCACCTCCTTGGTGCCGAAGAGTCCATAGGGTCTGACGAGCAGCACCACGAACATCAGTGCGTAGGGAGCCACGAGTGAGAAGTTCGCGCCCAGCCACGGTGCGACATCGGGCTGGAAGGTCGCGGTGAGCGCCTCGACGATGCCGACGGCGAGACCGCCGACGACCGCACCCTGCACCGAGTCGAGACCGCCGATGATGATCGCGGGCAGTGCCTTGAGGGCGATGATCCAGCTGGTCTGCTCGATGCCAGCGTTGCCGGCCGCGACGAACGTCCCCGCGATCGCCGCCAGGCCGCCGGCGATCGCCCAGGCCAGCGCGAACACCGCCCCGACCCGGATGCCCTGCGCGAGGGCCGTCTCCTGGTCGAGCGCGGTGGCCCGCATCGCCAGACCCGTGCGGGAGTACCGGAAGAACAGGGCCAGCGCCGCGACCGTCACGGTGGTGACGGCGATGAGGCCCAGACGCTGGTGCGAGATGGACACGTCACCGATGCTGAACCGCTCGTTGCCGCCCGGGTACTCCACGATGCGCGACTGCACTCCGATGTAGCGGTTGGAGATGATGCGCAGCACGATGTCGACGCCGATCGTGATGATCGCGAGCGTGAACACGGGCTTGCCCAGCATGGGACGCAGCGCGATGCGCTCGACGAGCATCCCGACGACCGCGCCGCAGACGATGGCGAGCAGCATGCCGATCCAGAACGGCATGCCGAGCTCGCTGGTGAAGTGGTAGGCGAACAGGCCTCCCACCACCATCAGCGCGGGCTGCGCGAACGAGATGACGTGCGTCGCCTTGTAGATCATGACGTAGCCCAGCGCCAGCAGCGCGTAGATCGAGCCCTGGCTGAAGCCGTTGACGATGGCTTGCAAGAAATCGGTCATCGGCCGGCCTTTGTGTACATGCTCTCGATGTCGTCAGAGAACTGCGCCGTGATGGCGGAGCGCTTGACCTTCTGCGTCGCGGTGAGCTCGCCCTGCTCGTGATCGAGCTCCTTGGGCAGCATCCGGAACGCCTTGATGGTGGAGACGGCGGCCAGGCGGGAGTTGGTCGAGTCGACGATGCCCTGCACGAGCTCGACGACCTCCGCCTTGCGGGACAGGTCGCGGTACGTCGTGAACGACAGCTTGCGCTGCTGCGCCCACTCTCCGACGGTGTCGAGCTCGATGCCGATGAGGGCCGTGAGGTAGCTGCGCCGGTCGCCGATGACGATGGCCTCCTTGATAAAGGGTGATGCCTTGAGGCTGTTCTCGATCTCACTGGGGGAGATGTTCTTGCCGCCGGCGGTGATGATGATGTCCTTGAGCCGGTCGGTGATCTTGACGTGCGTGCCGTCGATCCACTCGCCGACGTCGCCGGTGTGGAGCCAGCCGTCGGCGTCGATCGCCGCGGCCGTCGCCTCGGGGTTGTTCCAGTAGCCCGCGAAGGTCCCGGCGTGCCGGGTGAGGATCTCGCCCGACTCGTCGATGCGCAGCTCGGTGCCGGGCTGGACCTCTCCGACGGTGCCGACCCGCACCCGCCCGCGGACGTTCGCCGTCGCGATGGCGCTGTTCTCGGTCATGCCGTAGACCTCGAACATCGGCAGCCCGATCCCCATGAAGAACTCGAGCACCTCCGGCGAGATCGGGGCCGCTCCGGATGCGGCGTAGCGCACCTTCGACAGGCCGAGGCGCTCGCGCAGGGCGCGATAGAGCATGACCCAGCCGGCCGCGTACGCCACCTTGGTGCCGAGCGTGTGCTGGCCGTGGCGCTCGACGAGCGTGCGTCCGATCCAGCGCGAGACCTTCATCCACAGCGCGAAGTTCGCCCGCTTGAGGCGCGAGGCTCCGCTCATGCGGATCTGCACACCGGCAGCGATCTTCTCCCAGATGCGGGGGACGCCGAACAGGATGGTCGGCTGGATCTCGCGCAGGTTCTGCTGCACCGTCTCGATCGACTCCGCGAAGGTGACCTGCACGCCCAGGCCGGCGTTGAACCAGGTCGTGAAGACCCGTTCAGCGACGTGGCACAGCGGGAGGTAGGAGACGATGACGTCCTTCTCGCTCGCCGGGGGGTTGATGAACGCCTCCCCGCTCTGCAGCGTCTCCAGGACGAACTCGACGTTGCCCATCGTCAGCATGGCGCCCTTGGGCGGACCGGTCGTGCCCGACGTGTAGACGAGCGTCGCGAGGTCGTCGGTCCGCCCGGCGTCCAGCCGGGCGTCCAGCGCGTCGGGGTGGGCCGAGCGGTGCTGACGCCCCAGCTCGATGAAGTCCTCCCACGACATCAGTCGTGGATCGTCGTACCGACCCACGATGCCCCGTGGCTCGAGGTACACCAGGTGCTCGAGCGTGGGCAGCTCGTCGATGACCTCGAGGGTCTTGTCGAGCTGCTCCTGGTCCTCGACGACGATCAGGCGAGAGCCGGAGTCGGCCAGGACGTGCAGCACCTCGGCGGCCGGGTTGGTCGGGTACAGACCGACGGTCGCGGCTCGCACGGCCGTGATGCCGATGTCGCAGAACAGCCACTCCCGGCGGTTCTCGCTGTGCACCGCGATGCGGTCACCGACCTCGACGCCGAGCGAGAGCAGGGCGTGCGCGACGAGCGAGGACGAGTCCCAGTAGTCGGCCCACGTCACGGGCTCCCACAGGCCCAGGTTCTTCTCGCGCATCGCGATGCCGTCCGGCTTCTCGGCGGCGTGCGCACGGATGCGTTGTGGCAGTGATTTCTGGTCGGTCATGCCACTTCCTCCGGGTCGGGGCTGCCGAGATAGGCGCGGATGACCTCGGGATGGGCCTGCACCTCCGACGGCAGGCCGGTGGCGACCGGTCGGCCGAAGTCCATCGCCATGACGCGGTCGGCCAGGTCCATCACGAGCCCCATGTCGTGCTCGACGAGGATCATCGGGATGCCGAGCTCGCTGCGGATGTCGAGGATGAAGCGGGCCATGTCCTCGGTCTCCTCCCCGTTCATGCCGGCGACCGGCTCGTCGAGCAGCAGCAGCTTGGGCTCCATCGCCAAGGCGCGGCCCAGCTCGATGCGCTTCTGCACGCCATAGGGCAGCAGGCCGGCGGGCATGCGGCGGTAGGGCTCGATCTCGAGGAAGTCGATGATCTCCTCGACATAGCGACGATTGCGGATCTCGGCCTTCTGCGCGCGTCCGAGCCAGGCCACCGCCGAGGGCCAGCCGTAGCCGAGGTGGTGGTGGCGCCCGAGCATCAGGTTGTCGACGACGTCGAGATTCTCGAACAGCTCGATGTTCTGGAACGTGCGGGCCATGCCGAGACCGGCCACGACGTGGGGTCGCTTGCCGAGCAGGTCCTCGCCGAGGAACGTGACGCTTCCGGCCTGGGGGCGGTAGACGCCCGACAGGACGTTGAAGATCGACGTCTTGCCGGCGCCGTTGGGCCCGATGATCGCGAACAGCTCGTTGTCGTTCACGTCGAACGTCACGCCGCTGAGGGCCTTGACCCCCGCGAAGTTCAGGTCGACGTCCTTCACCGAGACGACCGGTGTGCCTTGCTCGGGCGGGGCCTCGCGCCTGATGTCTGTCATGAAAGCCACCTCTTGCGTCGCTTGTAGTGCTTGACGTCCCGGTAGCTCGTCGTGGCCTCGCCACGACCCAGGTAGAAGTCGCGGATGTCGTCGTCCTGCAGGAGCTCCGCGGCCGGCTTGTCCATCACGACCTTGCCGTGCTCCATGACGTAGCCGTGCTGCGCGATCGACAGGGCCATCGTGGCGTTCTGCTCGACCAGCAGGACGGTCGTCCCACGGGAGTTGATCTCGACGACGATCTCCTTGATCTGCTGCACGATGCGGGGGGCCAGGCCGAGGCTGGGCTCGTCGAGCAGCAGGTACGTGGGCTGGGCGACGAGCGCCCGTCCCATCGCCAGCATCTGCTGCTCGCCGCCCGAGAGATAGCCGGCCGTGCGCTTGCGTCGCTCGCGCAGGACCGGGAAGAGCTCGTAGACCTCTTCGATGCCCTCGGTCAGGCCGCTGGACCGGGTGTGCCCGCCGACCCGCAGGTTCTCCTCGACCGTGAACTCGCTGAACACCCGTCGTCCCTCGAGCACCTGGCCCACGCCGGCGCCCACGATGCGGGGGGCGCCCCAGTTCTGGATGGGGGTGCCGTCCAGCAGCACCTGGCCCTTGGTGACCCGGCCGTCGTGGATGTCGAGCAGGCCGGTCAGTGCGCGCAGGAGCGTCGTCTTGCCGGCGCCGTTGGCGCCGAGGAGTGCCACGATCGAGCCCTCCGGCACGTCGAGGCTCACGCCGCGCAGCACCTGGATGACCTCGTTGTAGACCACCTCGAGGTTCTTCACCTGGAGCATGCATCACCGGTCCGGCTCGGAGTTGCCCGGAGCGTACGTGTGACATACGTCACATGTCCACGATGATTGCCATCAGCAACCAGTAAGGGTGATCGGGGTCGTTCTGTGACGCACATCTCCAGTTGCATGCACATAGAGTGTATGTTTATTGCCGAAAGGTCAACACCAAGTCGCTGAGCCGATATCGTGCCGACGAAAGGTGGAACGATGGCGGAGGGTTCACGGCACAACACGGACGGCCGGATCGCTCGCGGCGAGCGCACGCGCGAGAAGATCCTGGAGGCGCATTCCGCGCTGCTGCGCGAGGGAGTTCTCAAGCCGACGGGCAAGCTCATCGCCGAGCGGGCGGGCATCTCGGTGCGGACGCTGTGGCTCAACTTCAAGGATCTCGAGGCACTCGTGGCGGCCTCGGTGGTGTACTGGCTGGGCGCCGATGCCGGCCTGCGCCGCCCGGTCGATCCGTCCCTGGCCCTCGACCACAGGATCGAGGACTACGTCGCGCAGCGGGTCGATCGGCTGGAGCACATCGCGCCGGCCGCGCGGTCGGCGGCGCTCGGTGAGCCCTTCTCGCCAGCGCTGCGAGCGAGCCGGCGCGAGCACGTCGTGCGGGCGCAGCGTGACGTCGACGAAGCGTTCGGTGCCGAGATCGAGGCCGCCGGGGCACGCGCCGAGCAGCTGCGCAGCGCCCTGTTCGTCGCCTCGAGCTGGCCGTCGTGGTCGACCCTGCGCGACGACCTGGGCCTTGAGCGGGATGCGGCCGCCGGCGTCATGCGCGAGTCGATCGCGACGCTGCTCAGTCCCCGCTGACCGGGTCACCTCACCCGAGCGGTGCGGGCACTCAGCTCGGTGCGGGTCTCGTATCCCGGCTTCGTCGATGTCACCCGCACCCGGATCCGGCCGCCCTTGGCACTTCGTGGCACGTGCAGCGATCCGTCGTGGCCGCCGCGGAGGCGGCGTCCGTCGACGTACCAGCGGTACGACAGCCGCGTGCCTGAGTCCCACCGTCCGGGTCGGACCCTCAGCGTGCGGTGCACCTTGGGCGTCCCGGAGATCCGGGGCGTCGGGTGCTTGACCTGGCGGCCGGCGGCGATCGGCACGGTCGCTGCGCTCGTTCGTCGCACGGGCGCATACGTGCCTCGGATGCCGGTGACCACCACTGTCAGCCGCTTGCCCCTGACCGCCGCAGACGGCACGTAGCGCGGACCGGTGGCACCGGGAACGGCGACGCCGTCGGCGAGCCATTGGTAGGTCAGTCCTGCCGCGGGGTGCCACTCGCCCGGCGAGACCGTGAGGGTCTGCCCGACGGCCACCCGTCCTGACACGAGCGGCGCCGTGTAGGCGGGGGGCCAGGCCGGCTTGTCGGTGTCGTAGGCCCAGTCCTGGTAGAACGCCGTCAGGTCGCGGCCGGAGATCTCCTCCGCGAGGGCGATCCAGTCGGCTGTGGACCCGGTCGAGCCGGAGCGCCGGGCGATCCACGTCGACAGTGTCGCGTCGAAGGCTTGGTCGCCGACAAGGGTGCGCAACGCCTGCAGCGACCGGGCGCCGCGGTCGTAGGTCTGACCACCGAAGAGATCTGCGGGGTCCGCGAAGCCGGCCATCGGGACGGCCCATTCGCCGGCGCTGGAGCCGTTCCACTCGTCGTGGAACACCGTGGCCGGTGCCCGGTCGGTCGCCCCGGTGTCGAAGGCGTACTGGGCCTCGAGGTAGGTCGCCGGCCCTTCCGAGAGCCACAGGTCCGACCAGTCGTCGGCGGAGACGGCGTTGCCGAACCATTGATGCGCCAGCTCGTGGAGCAGGGTGCTCGTGTCGACACTCGTCTCGAAGAACGGGCGGTCCTGGGTCTCGAGCGCATAGCCGACCTCGGTGTTGTCGACCAGGATGCCGGTGCTGTTGCCCGGGTAGGGACCGAACTTCTTCTCCAGGTAGCGCAGCATCGGTCCGAGCAGTGCGCGGTTCGCCTCGATCTCGGCCAGGTTCTCAGGCGAGGTCCCGGCATCGATGAAGCTGTACTCCTTGATCGTGCGGCCGCCACCGAGGGCGATGTCGTTCTCGTGCACCGTGAACGCGCCGATCGAGATCATCGACAGATAGGTCGCCATCTGCTCGCTCTGCCGCCACGTCCACACCGACCGGCCGCCGGTGACGACGTTCGACACGAGCTCGCCGTTGCTCACACCGGCAGCAGGCTTGCCGCCGATGCTCGCCGGTACGTCGAGCGTGACGTCGAACGTCGCCTTGTCCTTCACGGTGTTGTTGTTGGGGAACAGGGTCATCGCGCCCACTGGCTCGTTGACGACGGTCGCGCCGTCGGTCGTGGCGATCCAGCCCTCGGACGATCCGTCGGGGTCGATGTGCTCGGTGGGGACGCCCCGGTAGGTGACCACGGTCGTGAAGTCTCCGTCGACGGGTCTGAGGGGCGTGATCACGAGCTTGTGCTTGGTCGCGCCGGCGTCGTTCTCGCGCACATGGCGGGCGGGCTCTCCGTCGACCGTCACCGACCCGATGGTCAGGCCCTCGAAGTCCAGGGAGAACGACGACAGTGGCTGCTCCGCCGTCGCGTCGATCGTCGTGGTGGCGTCGATCGACCCCGTGTAGTCGCTGTAGGCGAGCGCGATGTCGTAGTGCTGGACGTCGTAGCCCCCGTTGCCGGTGTTCGGGAAGAGGGAGTCGCCCGATGTCTGCTCGCCTGCGACCGGAGCGGGCGCCGCTGCAGCGGGCGACAACCCGGTCACCGTCAGCAGCAGGGCCGCTGCCGTGCCGACAGCGTAGGTGCGGCGTGGACCGGTCATGGGGGTCTCCTGGCGTCGATGCGGTGGCTATCGACGCTATCCACGCCGGGTTACCGCGGCAATACCCGCAAGGACCCCTGTCTCAGGTCGGTGGGACATGACGAAGGGCCGGCACCCGTGGGTACCGGCCCTTCCAGCTCCTTGAGTCTGTCGAAAGGATCCTTTCGACAGGCTCGAGGAGCGTCAATCAGCGCTCCAGCTCACCAGAGCAAGCTCTTCTGCGAGCTTGCGTCAAGCGTCAGCGCTCCAGTTCACCAGAGATGTACTTCTCGAGCATCTCGCGGCCCAGGTCGTCGGGACGCTGCTCCGGCGGCGACTTCATCAGGTACGACGAAGCCGACAGCAGGGCGCCACCGACGCCACGGTCGAGGGCGATCTTCGCGGCGCGGATCGCGTCGATGATGATGCCGGCCGAGTTCGGCGAGTCCCAGACCTCGAGCTTGTACTCCAGGTTGAGGGGGACGTCGCCGAATGCGCGGCCCTCGAGGCGGACGTACGCCCACTTGCGGTCATCGAGCCACTGGACGTAGTCCGACGGGCCGATGTGGACGTTCTTGGCGCCGAGGTCGTGGTTGATGTTCGACGTCACGGCCTGCGTCTTGGAGATCTTCTTGGACTCAAGACGCTCACGCTCGAGCATGTTCTTGAAGTCCATGTTGCCGCCGACATTGAGCTGGTACGTGCGAT
>JAOPWZ010000113.1 GCA_025965435.1 Aeromicrobium sp. | reverse complement strand
TGGGCTTCAGCTTCCAGCCCGGCGAGGCCGCCAAGGTGTGCCTCGCGATCTTCTTCGCCGGCTACCTCGTCGTCAAGCGCGACGCCCTGGCGCTGGCCGGGCGCCGCGTCCTCGGCATCGACCTGCCGCGCGGCCGTGATCTCGGCCCCATCCTCGCGTGCTGGCTGATCAGCGTCGGCATCCTGGTGTTCCAGCGCGATCTCGGCTCGTCCCTGCTCTTCTTCGGCCTGTTCGTCGTGATGCTCTACGTCGCAACCGAGCGTCCCGGCTGGATCGTCGTCGGCGGGCTGTTGTTCGGCGCCGGTGCGTACTTCGGCTACGCCGCCTTCGGCCACGTCCGCGTGCGGTTCGACGCCTGGCTCGATCCCTTCGGCGACCCGGACCGCAACGGCCAGGTCATCAACGGGCTGTTCGGGCTCGCCCACGGCGGCATCCTCGGTCAGGGCCTCGGGCAGGGCAGCCCCCAGCTCACGCCGTACTCGTTCTCGGACTTCATCGCCGCCTCGATGGGTGAGGAGCTCGGGCTGACCGGGCTCATGGCCATCCTGCTGATCTACGGGCTCATCGTCGAGCGCGGTCTGCGCATCGCGCTGACGTGCCGCGACGCGTTCGGCAAGCTGCTCGCGGCCGGCCTCGCGTTCTCGTTCGCGCTGCAGGTGTTCGTCGTCGTCGGTGGCGTCACGCGCCTCATCCCCCTGACCGGGCTGACCACACCCTTCATGGCGCAGGGCGGCTCGTCCGTCGTCATGAACTGGGCCATCATCGGCCTGCTCCTGCGCATCAGCGACCAGACCAGGCGCCCGGCCCCCGAGATCTCGTCCTTCGCCAGCGACGAGGAGACCCAGGTGGTGAAGCTGTCATGAACCGGCCCATCCGCAACATCGCCGTCGCCTGCCTCGCCCTGTTCGTCGCGCTGCTCGTGAACGCCAACTTCGTCCAGTTCGTGCAGGCCGACGAGCTCAACAGCAAGAACGGCAACAAGCGGGTCATCAACGAGGAGTTCTCGCGCGACCGCGGCGCGATCCTGGTCGACGGCAAGCCCGTCGCCGAGAGCGTCAAGAGCAAGGACGAGTACAAGTTCCAGCGCAAGTACGCCGAGGGCGAGCTGTACGCGCCCCTCACGGGCTACTTCTCCTACATCTTCGGTCGCGGGGCCATCGAGAACTCGCAGAACGACGTGCTGTCGGGCAGCGACGACCGACTCTTCGTCAACCGCGTCGTCGACCTGGTCTCCAACAAGCAGCCCAAGGGCGGCAGCGTCGAGCTGACCATCGACCCCCTCGCGCAGAAGGCCGCTGCGGAGGGTCTCGAGCGCCTCGGCGACGACACCAAGGGTGCCGTCGCGGCGATCGACCCGCGCACCGGCGCGGTCCTCGCGATGGTCACCCAGCCGTCCTACGACCCGAATCGCCTCGCGAGCCACGACTTCGACGAGGTCCAGAGCTGGTGGAACAAGCTCAACGACGACGCCGACCTGCCGATGACCAACCGTGCGGCCGAGCAGACCCTCCCGCCCGGATCCACGTTCAAGCTCGTCACGGCGGCCGCCGCCCTCGAGAGCGGCGTGGTCACCGACACCGACGACAAGGTGAAGGCCGGCACCACCCTGAAGTTCCCGGGATACCAGTACACGCTGCCCAACGAGGGTGGCGGCAACTGCGGGGGCAACACGATCACGCTGGAGCGCGCGCTGAACGTGTCGTGCAACGTCGCGTTCGGCGGTCTGGCGCTGGAGGTCGGCCAGGAGAAGCTCACCGAGCAGGCCGCCAAGTTCGGCTTCGGCACCGATCCCCTCGACGGGCTGGCGTCCAGCCCCAGCCGGTTCACGACGCCCGACACGACCCTCGAGCCGCCGCAGCTCGGCCAGAGCGGCATCGGCCAGTTCGAGGTCGCCGCGACGCCGCTGCAGATGGCGATGGTGACGGCCGGCATCGCCAACGACGGCGTCGTCATGAAGCCGTACGTGGTCGACACCGTCCGGGCACCCAACCTGCGGGTGCTCGACAAGACCGAGCCCGAGCAGCTCAGCGAAGCCGTCAGCCCGGCGACCGCCGGCAAGCTGCGCGAGATGATGATCAGCACCGTCGAGGTCGGCACCGCGACCTCCGCGCAGATTCCCGGTGTCGAGGTCGGCGCCAAGACGGGTACCGCCCAGTCGACGGCAGACCGTCCGCCGTACGCGTGGTTCGTCTCGTACGCCAAGGAAGGCGACAACGAGGTGGCCGTCGCGGTGCTCGTCGAGTCCAGCGACACCGCCCGCAGCGAGATCGCCGGCGGACGCCTGGCCGGCCCGATCGCCAAGTCCGTCATGGAAGCCGTGATCGGCAAATGACCCGCACACCTGCACCTGTTCCGAGCACACCTGGCGACGATGCGTGCCTGCCCGCGCTTCGAGCCACACCTGCGACATCTACTGGGAGACTGACACCATGACCGAATCCGGCGACGAGACGATCCGCCTGGGCGACCGCTACGAGCTCGGTGGTCTGCTGGGTCGTGGCGGCATGGCCGACGTGCGGGTCGGGCGCGATCTGCGCCTCGGCCGCACCGTGGCCGTCAAGCAGTTGCGCGGCGACCTGTCGGCCGACGACACCTTCCAGGCGCGGTTCCGCCGGGAGGCTCAGTCGTCCGCGGCCCTCAACCATCCTTCGATCGTGGCGGTCTACGACACCGGTGAGTCGATCGACAAGCACGGCAGCCACGTGCCGTACATCGTCATGGAGTACGTCGAGGGCCAGACGCTGCGCGACATCATGCGCGGCGCGGAGAACGGCCGCAAGATCCTGCCCGAGCGCGCCCTGTCGATCACCGCCGACATCCTCAGCGCCCTCGACTACAGCCACCGGTCGGGCATCATCCACCGCGACATCAAGCCCGCCAACGTCATGCTGACGCCGTCCGGGCAGGTCAAGGTCATGGACTTCGGCATCGCCCGCGCCATCGCCGACACCTCGTCGGCCATGACGCAGACGGCCGCCGTCATCGGCACGGCGCAGTACCTGTCGCCCGAGCAGGCCCGCGGCGAGACCGTCGACGCCCGCAGCGACATCTACTCGACCGGCTGCCTGCTCTACGAGCTCCTCACCGGCCGGCCCCCGTTCATCGGCGACAGCCCGGTGTCCGTCGCGTACCAGCACGTCCGCGAGGAGGCCCGTCCCCCGTCGCAGCTCAACCCCGACGTCAGCCAGGCCATCGACCACATCGTGGCCAAGGCACTCGCCAAGCGGGTCGAGGACCGCTACGAGAGCGCCGCCGACATGCGCAAGGACATCGAGCGCGTGCTCGCCGGGCATCATGTCGACGCTCCGGCGCCCGCGACCACGATCGTCCCGGGCGCCACCGCCCTGGCACCGGCCGTCGCCGCGGCCGGGGTCGGCACCCGCCGCGCCGACCCGGAGCTCGAGGAAGAGCAGGACGGATCGGGCAAGTGGTGGGCGATCGGTGCCCTCGCCGCCGTGCTGATCGCCGCGATCCTCGGGGTCATGTGGTTCACGGGAGCCTTCGACTCCGACGACCCGCCGCCGTCCACGCCGCAGAAGGCCGTGACGAACGTGGCCGGTCAGCCCGTCGAGACCGCGACCCGTGCCCTGGAGAACGACGGCTTCGTGGTCGGCGAGATCACCGAGCAGGCCAGCCCGGACGTCGAGAAGGACACCGTCATCGAGACCGATCCCCCGGCCGACCAGATGGTCGACGAGGGAAGCACGATCGACCTCGTCGTCAGCACCGGACCGGAGCAGGTCGACGTCCCGAGCCTCGCCGGATTCACGTACGACCGTGCCAAGGAGCTGTTGCAGAGCCGGGGGCTGGAGGTCCAGAAGGAGTTGCAGGACAGCAACCTGCCCCGCGACCAGGTCATCAACACCGATCCGCCCGGCCCGACCTCGGTCGACGCCGGCTCCTCGGTCACCCTGATCGTGTCGCGCGGCGAGGTGACGGTGCCGAACCTCGTGGGCAAGACCATCGACGAGGCTCGCAGCACCCTCGACGACCTGCGCCTCAAGTACACCATCAACGAGGATCCCAACGCGACCGAGACGTCCGGCACCGTGATCCGGCAGTCGCCCGCGGACGGTCAGCAGGTGGCGCAGGGATCGACGATCACCCTCACCGTGTCGACCAAGCCCGACCCGACGACGCCACCACCGGCCACCGAGGGTGAGGCCGCCGACGACGGTGGCGACATCCTCGGCGGCTGATCGCCTCAGCTCGGGACGCGCGCGTGGGTCAGCGCGACCGGGTTGGCGTAGGCCTTCACGGTGATGCGGTCGAGCTGCTCGATCTCGAGGCCGAGGTCGTAGGTGTCGGCGTAGTCGGCATAGCTCGACGTCTCGGGCGAACGGTCCATCGCCTGGTTCATGCCTCCGGTGTCACCGATCGCCTCGATGACGTACGGCGGTGAGTACGACACCCCGTCGAGCACCACGGAGTTGCCGACACACGTGATGCCGGTCGTGGCCATCAGACGCTGTCCCTGCAGCGACATCGCCTCGGCGCCGCCGGCCCACAGCGCGTTGACGTACGCCTGGATGTCCTGCTGGTGCACGACCAGCAAGTTGGGATCGATGTCAGGATCGTCGCCCGTGCGCGGCGCATCGGTCAGGGTCACCCGGACACCCGGGCCCCTCATCGCCGTCAGCCCGGTAGCCGGCTCGAGGTCCTCGACCCGCTCGAGCAGCTTGTCGAGCTCGGCACCTCCGCTGGCGCTCTGCGTCAGACGATCTATCTCGGAGCGGAGGCTCTGCGCGTCGGCCCGCCGCTCGTCGATGCGATCGGAGCGCTCCCGCAGCAGCGAGGCGATGTCTCCGCCGGCCGGCCGCAGGTCGTCGCCGTCGGCACTGACGGAGGCGGCGACGAACAAGAACCCCGTCGTCGTGAACACCGCGAGCACGGCCGTGGGCCAGTGCTGACGCGCATGGGTGCCGCCCTTCGCCATGCCGCACTCCTTCCGTCCACCGTCGCCGACTAGGCTAGCGGAGAGCACCTACCGATGCGGCCCAGCCGCAGCAACCCCACCGGAGACGTCGTGGCGCGAGACAACACCCCCAAGGCCCACAAGATCGGCAATCGCTGGGCCGGTCCCGCCATGATGATCTCAGCCGTGATCGGGCTGCTGTGGATCGTGGTGTTCTACGTGCTCAACGGCCAGGACGTGGACTACCCGTCGTTCCTGCAGTGGTACGCCGATCTCGGCAACTGGAACCTGGTCATCGGCATGGGCTTCATCGTCGCCGCGTTCGGCTTCGCCATGAAGTGGGAGTGAGTTACACCGTTGTAGTTGTCCACATCGGTGTGCACAGCTGTTGACAGTCAGGACGTGAGGTCGAGCGTCCTCGTGACGATCGCCGCGATCATGGCGATCCACAGCGCCGAGAGCACGAGCAGTTGAGTCAGGCCCTTGCGATCCCGGGGCGCGAAGGCGAACGCCGCGCCCAGGATCGTCCCGGCGACGAATCCGCCGAGGTGGCCCTGCCAGCTGATGTTGCTGCCTGCCACGCTGATGAAGACGTTGATGCCCAGCAGCACCAGCAGGGTGCGGACGTCCTGCTTGGCCCGCAGCAGCAGCATCAGCGCGAGGCCGAACAGCCCGAAGACCGCGCCGGACGCGCCGATCGTGAGGGCGTTCGTCGGAGCGAGCCAGTAGACGAACACCGAGCCCATCACGACCGCCGTCAGGTAGGCCGCGATGAAGCGCGAGATGCCCAGGGCACGCTCGACGAACGGTCCGAAGAGGTACAGCGCGTACATGTTGAACGCGATGTGCAGGACGTTCTCGTGCAGGAACGCCGAGGTGACGATCCGCCAGTAGTCACCGTCGGCGACGCCCGTCAGGATCTCGCCCGACCGGGTGACGACCGTGGTCGAGAGCATCGCGCCCGACTCGAACATCTTGCCGGTGGTGCCACCGGTCGCAAGCGTCAGCAGGAAGCCGATCACGTTGAGCGCGATCAGCGTCATCGACACGACGCCGTCCCGCGCCGAGATCGCCCCGCCCGCGATGGTCCGGGGCTGCCGGATCGTCTTCGCGCCCTCGACGATGCACGAGGGGCACTGGAAGCCGACCGACGCCTCCCGCATGCACTCGGGACAGATCAGCCGCTCGCAGCGCTGGCAGGAGATGTAGGCCTCCCGGTCGGTGTGGCGGTAACAGCGATACTCCTCCGCCGGGAGGCTCACCCGGTCTAGCTCTCGGAGCGCGCGATCGTGAGCTTCTCGATCACGACGGGCTGCGCGGGACGATCGAAGCCATCGGTCGAGACCTTGCCGATCGCGTCGACCACGGCGCGGCTGGCGTCATCGGCCACCTCGCCGAAGATCGTGTGCTTGCGGTTGAGCCAGTCGGTCGGCACGAGGGTGATGAAGAACTGCGAGCCGTTGGTGCCCGGTCCGGCGTTGGCCATGGCCAGCAGGTAGGGCTTGTCGAAGCGCAGGTCGGGGTGGAACTCGTCCTCGAACGTGTAGCCCGGGCCGCCGGTGCCGGTGCCCAGCGGGTCGCCGCCCTGCAACATGAAGTTCGCGATGATGCGGTGGAACACCAGTCCGTCGTAGAACGGCTTGGTGGCGACCTGGCCGGTGGCCGGGTCGACGAATTCCTTGGTGCCCTCGGCGAGGCCGACGAAGTTGTCGACGGTCTTGGGGGCGTGATCGGGGAAGAGGTTCACGACGATGTCGCCGTGATTGGTCGAGAAGGTCGCGATGAGCTGCGAGGCCACAGGGGGATTCCTTTCGGTGTGGTGACCCCATCTTTTCATGAGCGGACAACTTCGGCCGAGCGGCTGGCTGGGGCGCGAGCGAGAGATCTGGTGACTATCGTGGTCGCCATGTCGAAGTCAACGGGGCATCGTCCCCTCCGTACCGTCCTGCTGGCGGTTCTCGCCGCCGCCATCCTGCTCGCGCTCCGGGCGGCTGTCGCCGACAAGGGTGGCTCCTACGACCCGACGGCCTCCCGGCCGTGAGCGTCCGGGTCGAGCGACCGGGCGACGGCATCGCGGTCCTCACGTTCAGTGATCCGCCGGTCAACCTGTACTCGCTGCAGCTGCACGCCGACTTCGATCGCGCCCTCGACGAGGTGCTCGCCGACCCGCCCCGGGCGCTGCTCATCCGGGCCGACGGCAAGATCGTGTCGGGCGGTGTCGACGTCGCGCAGTTCCAGGCCCAGCGGACCAAGGCGGACACCAAGGTCCTGTACGACCGCATGCTCGAGCTGCCGACGCGCATCGACGAGCTGCCGTTCCCGACGTTCTTCGCCGCCCACGCGCTGACACTGACCTGGGCGTTCGAGGTTGCCGTCGCGTGCGACATCATCCTGGCCAGCGAGAAGGCGAAGTTCGGCCTCGTCGAGCGGGTCATCGGCCTCACCCCGACGATGGGCGGAACCCAGCGCCTCGCGGCTCGGGCCGGTGTGGGACGGGCGAAGGAGTTCGTCTTCACCGGCGATCTCTACAGCGCCGAGACGCTCGAGCGCTGGAATGTCGTCAACCGCGTGCTGCCGGTCGAGGGATTCGACGACGCGGTGCTCGAGCTCGTCCGCTCGATCGCCGTCGGTCCGACGAAGGCCTTCGGTGCGGCCAAGGAGATCCTGCGCCACTTCGAGGCGGGCGGCGTGCCGCAGGCGTGCGCCCACACCACCGAGATCGCGGCGGAGCTGTTCGACACCGCCGACCTGCAGGGCGGCATGGAGTCGTTCCTGACCGACGGCCCCGGCAAGGCGACGTTCGAAGGTCGCTAGACGGGGTGGGCGGCGGCGGATTCCCAGGAGAACCTGGGAATCTGTCACGTCACCCCTGACGCGACGAGGGTGACGTGCCCGAATCGGGGTTCACCTGGGAATCAGGAGCTAGACGGCTCGCTGAGCCGGCTGCGGGTTGTCGGCGTGCACCTTCTGGGTGGTGCGGCGCTCAGCCCAGAAGCTGACGAACGGGATCGTGGCCAGGAGCATCGTCGAGATCGTGAAGCCCGGGGACCACTTGTTCCGGGTCGACAGCACGGCGATGAGCACCAGCAGGCCCATGAACAGCACGCCGTGCACCTGGTCGATCACCAGGATCAGGTTGTCGTTGCGGTTCCACCACGACGTGTCGTCAGTGGTGCGCTGGAAGATCGCAGCGGCGAACACGAACAAGAGGTTGAGGCCCACGAGCGTGGCGAGGACCTGATAGGGGCGCAGCGGTCCAGTGGGGTTCTTCACCCCGTCAGGCTACCTTTTCGCGCCTGGCCGCCAGCGTCTCGGTGCACATCCGCCACCACATGAACGCTGCGAACAGGCCGAAGACCCACCACTGCAGCGCGTACGCGAGATTGCGCAGGCCGACCGTCCACGAGACGTCGCCCGGCTGGGGTGGCGGCACGAGGTCGAGGCCCCCGCTGTTCGCGGCGTCGGTGCTGATCGCGAAGCCCGAGTACAGGTCGTAGGGCATCTCGTTGATCAGCGTGGGGATCCGCACGGAGGCGATGGTTCGGGCATCGGCGTCGAACGTGCCGGCGTGGCTCTCGCCGGGCTCGAGCACGGCCTCGATCGCGACGCGACCCGACGGCACCTCCGGGAACGTCCCGGTCTCGGGTGCCCAGCCCCGCAGGACGAGGATCGTCTCGCCGCCCTCGACCTGCACCGGAGCCAGGAGCCAGGCCCCCGTGCGTCCGTCCTGCTCCTTGTCGGTGACCCAGACCTGCTCGTCGGCGGGAGCGAACTGGCCCTCGAAGGTCACGGGCCGGTGGTTGAACGTCTTCAGGAACGGCTCGTCGGGATTCCACAGGTCGGTCAGGGCGACCTGCGGGACGGCACGCTCGTCGGCGCGCTCGTTCTCCTGCCGCGAGTCGTAGCTGCCCATCTGCCACAGACCCATGACGACACAGAACACCAACGCCACCACGCCGAGGGCGTGCAGGCCGATCAGGCCCGGCGACAGCCAGGCTCTGAGCGGCGGGCGCGGGCTCACGACGTGAAGGGGGTGACGCCCGGGTAGAGGGGATAGCGTTCGGCCAGGACCGTGACCCGCTTGCGCAGGCTCTCGAGGTCGACGTCACCGGGCTGCAGCGCGGCCGCGATGATGTCGGCCACCTCGGTGAACTCCGCGGCACCGAAGCCGCGGGTCGCCAGTGCGGGCGTGCCGATGCGCAGGCCCGAGGTCACCATCGGGGGGCGCGGGTCGTTGGGGACGGCATTGCGGTTGACCGTGATGCCGGCCTCGTGCAGCCGGTCCTCGGCCTGCTGACCGTCGAGCTCGGAGTCGCGCAGGTCGACCAGGACGAGGTGGACGTCGGTGCCACCGCTCAGCACCTTGACGCCGGCGGCCGTCATGTCGTCGGCGAGCAGTCGCGACGCCAGGATCTGTGCGCCCTCGATCGTGCGCTGCTGGCGCTCCTTGAAGCCGGGCTCCAGGGCCATCTTGAAGGCGACGGCCTTCGCGGCGATGACGTGCTCGAGGGGTCCACCCTGCTGACCGGGGAAGACCGCGGAGCGCATCTTCTTGGCGACGTCCTCGTCGTTGGTGAGGATCGCTCCGCCGCGCGGGCCGCCCAGGGTCTTGTGGGTCGTCGTCGTGACGATGTGCGCGTGGGGGAGCGGGCTCGGGTGCAGCCCGGCCGCGACGAGACCGGCGAAGTGCGCCATGTCGACCCACAGCTTGGCGCCGACCTCGTCGGCGATCTCGCGGAACAGCGCGAAGTCGAGCTGGCGGGGATAGGCCGACCAACCGGCGATGATGACCGTCGGCCGGTGCTCATGGGCCAGCGAGCGGACCTCGTCCATGTCGACCAGGCCGGTCTCGGGGACCACGTGGTACGCGACGGGCTTGTACAGCTTGCCCGAGAAGTTGAGCTTCATGCCGTGCGTCAGGTGGCCGCCGTTGGCCAGGTCGAGGCCCAGGATCGTGTCGCCGACCGTCGCGATGGCGTGCAGGGCGGCGGCATTGGCCGTCGCGCCCGAGTGGGGCTGGACGTTGGCGTAGCCCGCGTCGAACAGCTGCTTGAGCCGGTCGATCGCGATCGTCTCGACCTGGTCGACGAACTCGCACCCGCCGTAGTACCGCTTGCCCGGGTAGCCCTCGGCGTACTTGTTGGTCAGCACGCTGCCCTGGGCCTCCAGGGCGGCGACCGGGGCGAAGTTCTCCGAGGCGATCATCTCGAGGGTCGACTGCTGACGGTGCAGCTCGGCATCCAGCAGCGCTGCGATGTCGGGGTCGAAGTCGGCGAGGTGATCGTTGTGGCTCATGCCCTCAAGAGTAACGGTCGGGCCTGTCGGCCGTCTGCGCCGTCCCGGCCGGTCGTCAGTGCTCGCGCGCATGCATCCCGTCGTGTCGGGTCACCAGCACGGCAGCCTGCGTGCGTCGCTCGAGGCCCAGCTTGGACAGCAGCTGGGTCACGTAGTTCTTGATGGTCTTCTCGGCCAGGAACATCTCGGCGGCGATCTGCCGGTTCGTCAGCCCCTCGCCGATCAGCGCGAGGATCCGGCGCTCCTGCTTGGTCAGCGCCGCCAGCGGGTCGTCGGCGGGCTGTCCTTCGCGGATCCTGGTCAGGACCCGCTGCGTCACGGCGGGGTCCAGCAGGGACTGGCCGCCCGCGACCCGGCGCACGGCGTCGACCAGGTCGGTGCCGCGGACCTGCTTGAGGACGTAGCCGGCCGCACCGGCCATGATCGCGGCGAACAGCGCGTCGTCGTCGTCGTACGACGTCAGGATGATGACCGCGATGCCGGGATCGACCGAGCGGATGTCACGGCACACCTCGATGCCCGAGCCGTCGGGCAGGCGGGCGTCGAGCACGGCCACGTCGGGCCGCAGGGCGGGGATCCGGGCGGTGGCCTCCACGGCGCTGGCCGACTCGCCCACCACCTCGATGTCGTCCTGCTGCTCCAGCAGGAACCGCAGGCCCTCCCGCACGACGTCGTGGTCGTCGAGGAGAAAGACG
>JAOPWZ010000144.1 GCA_025965435.1 Aeromicrobium sp. | reverse complement strand
AGGTAGGCGTTGAGCCAGGCCATGGAGTCGTCGGTGTGCTTGACGGACACGTGCCGGTTGGCGCGTTCGTCGTCGGCTCGTTCGACGGCGAGGTCGGTTTCGACGCGCTGCACGAATCGGTGCAACCACTGCCGCAGCTCCGCGCCGGTGTGGTCGACGTCGCAGCGTTCGGCCGGGACCATGCAGCCAGGGGCCTGGCAGACGCCGTCGCGGAATCTGAGGGCCAGGTCGAGGATGTCGGGGCTGTAGCGCCCCAGATATTCGTGGGAGAGCACGTCGCCGGTGACGGGCGCGGTGATGATCCGGTGCCAGAAGGCGTTGCCGGTGGCGATGAGGTCCACGATCCACTGGGCGGGGACGGCCCAGCGTCCGTCGGTGGACTGGGCGAGGCCGGGGTTGGCGCCGGCGAGGACGTCGGCGCCGATGGTCACGGCGATGTTCGCGTCGGCGGCGGAGGTGGCGGCCTGCGCGTCGGTGCACCAGGCGACGAGGAGGTCGGCCTCGCGCTGGGCGACGGTGCGGGGGTCGTCAGGATCAACAGCGCGACGTGCTTCGCGCCGGAGCCGCGCTTCGATGGCTGCGGCTTCGTGCGAGGGGAGGTAGGCGTTGAGCCAGGCCATGGAGTCGTCGGTGTGATTGACCGACACATGCCGGTTGGCGCGTTCGTCGTCGGCCCGTTCGACGGCGAGGTCGGCCTCGACCCGCTGCACGAATCGGCGCAACCACTGCCGCAGCTCGGCACCGGTGTGGTCGATGGCGTAGGCCACGACCAGCCGGTCGAGTCGCTCGACGGACTCAGGGCGCTGCAGCTGGTCGATCGTGTGGGCGATGTCGCGGACCCGGGAGAAATCGAGCCGTCCGTCGGTGAACGCGGCCCACACCCGCGGCGCCTGTTCGCGGACGGTGCCGGCTGCGGAAAGCCGCAGCTGGACCTGCGCCTCGCTGAACCCGGTCGCCTCGCCGATCGCCAGCGCAATCGCCGACCGCTCGACCAGCCGCCGCATCGGCGGCTCCACCGTCACGGTGCGGGCCAGCTCGTCATCGCGGTAACCCAGCATCGCGGCGATCTCACGTGCCTCGGCTTGCGCACGTTCCCGCACGACGTCGGTCAAGACGTCGAGCGCGGGATCCGTGGGGGTGGCCATAACTTCTTTGCTGCGATCGCAACCGGAATCAGGGGAAGGGGAGGCCGTGGTCAGGGCATGGAGACGGTGCCGGCTGAGGCGCTGCGCAACACGAATTCCGATATTCTCCAGGTCATGATTCTTTCCGCCGGGGACGTTCGTGAGTTCCGCTCGGACCGGTCCGTCGTGCGGCAGATGATGCCGTGGCTCCTGGGCGTGGGCCTCGTCGCGGCGGGTGTCCTGGTGGTGGGAGTCGCGGTGTCGTCGGCCGCCGTGAGCGTCTGGGCGGCCCTGCTGGTGGTCGTCTGCCTGGTCGTGGCGGCCGTGGCGGTGTCGTCGATCGCGACGGTCACGGTGCGGGACGGGCTGGTCGACCTGCGGCGATGGACGGGGCGTCACGTCGTGCTGGGCATGGACGACCTGCAGGCCCTCCATGCCCCCTTCATGTCGGGACTGAAGGGGTCGTCGGCGCCGTCCCTGCTCGTGCTGCGCCGCCGCGGGCGGGGGCGCCGGATCATGCTGACGCAGGGTGTCTGGGAGCGGGACGTCCTCGTCGAGCTGGCATCCGCCGTCGGCGCCGACACCGCGACCGGGGTCATGGAGGCGCGTGACTGGCAGCGACGCGCTCCGGGCCTGCTGCCGTGGCCCCGCCGTCACCCGTGGCTGACGATCCTCGGGGGTGTGGTCGTCGTCATCATGGTGTTCGTCGTGGTCTTCTCGCTGGCGGGATAGGCTGGTTGAGCGATGAACGACTTGGACGGAACGGTCTACCTCGACCATGCGGCGACCACGCCGATGGTCCCCGAGGCGATCGCGGCGATGGCCGAGCAGATGGCGATCACCGGCAATGCGTCGTCCTTGCACACCTCGGGCCGCGCGGCCAGGCGGACGGTCGAGGAGGCTCGCGAGCTCATCGCCGAGCGCTTCGGTGCCCGTCCCAGCGAGGTCGTGTTCTGCTCCGGCGGCACCGAGGCCAACAACCTCGCGATCAAGGGCCTCTACTGGTCACGACTCGCGCAGGACTCCGCCCGGCACCGGATCGTCTTCAGCTCCATCGAGCACCACGCGCTGCTCGACCCCGTCACGTGGCTGGCCAAGCACGAGGGCGCCGAGGTCGAGATGACCCCCGTCGACAAGCAGGGACGCATCCTGGTCGACGAGCTGCGGGCCGCCGTCGAGCGTGAGCCGTCGAGCGTGTCGGCCGTGACGACGATGTGGGCCAACAACGAGATGGGCACGATCCAGCCGATCTCGGACGTCGTCGAGATCGCGCGGGCGCACGACATCCCAGTGCACAGCGACGCGGTGCAGGCTGCCGGCTACCTGCCGCTCGACTTCGCGGCCAGCGGGCTCGACGCCATGACCGTCACCGCGCACAAGCTCGGCGGCCCGGTCGGGGTCGGTGCGCTCATGATCGGCCGCGAGATCGACGCCACCCCGCTGCTGCACGGCGGTGGGCAGGAGCGCGACCTGCGCTCCGGCACGGTCAGCGTCGCCCTCATCGCCGCATTCGCCGCCGCCGTCGAGGTGTCGGTGAGCCGGCAGGCCGAGACGGTCGCGCGCATCGAGGGGCTGCGCCGTCGCCTCCTGGAAGGCATCGTCCGCACCGTGCCCGACGCGATCATCAACGGTGACCCCCAGCCGGGCAGCGACCACCGGCTCCCCAACATCGCGCACGTCACCTTCCCCGGCTGCGAGGGTGACGCGATGCTGATGCTCCTGGACGCCCAGGGCATCGAGTGCTCGACCGGATCGGCCTGTGCGGCAGGTGTGCCCCAGCCCAGCCACGTGCTGCTGGCGATGGGCTACGACGACACCGCGGCCCGGGGGTCGTTGCGCTTCAGCCTCGGTCACACGTCGACCCAGAACGACGTCGACCGGCTGCTCGAGGCGCTGCCGGCCGTGCACCAGCGGGCGCAGCGCGCGTCTCTCGTCCGGGCGGGGTCGTGAGGGTCGTCGCGGCGATGTCCGGCGGGGTCGACTCCGCCGTCGCTGCCGCACGTGCGGTCGACGCGGGACATGACGTCACCGGCGTGCACCTCGCCCTGAGCCGCAACCCCCGGTCGTACCGGTCGGGCGCCCGCGGCTGCTGCTCGATCGAGGACGCCGGCGACGCCCGGCGGGCCGCCGACGCGCTGGGCATCCCGTTCTACGTGTGGGACATGAGCGAGGAGTTCGCCGACCACGTCGTCGACGACTTCATCGCCGAGTACACCGCCGGACGCACGCCCAACCCGTGCCTGCGGTGCAACGAGAAGATCAAGTTCGCGGCCGTCCTCGACCGGGCGCTCGCCCTGGGCTTCGACGCCGTGGCGACGGGGCACTACGCGCAGCTGGAGACCGCTCCCGACGGCACGATCGAGATGCACCGCGCGATCGACATGGGCAAGGACCAGTCGTACGTGCTCGGCGTCCTGACGCAGGAGCAGCTGGCGCACTCGCTGTTCCCGCTCGGCGACACGACCAAGGACGTCGTTCGCGCCGAGGCCGCCGCCCGGGGCATCCAGGTCGCGCAGAAGCCCGACAGCCACGACATCTGCTTCATCCCCGACGGGGACAACGCCGGCTGGCTCGCCGAGAAGCTCGGTCCCAAGCCGGGCGCGATCGTCGACGAGGACGGCACGGTGCTGCGCGAGCACGACGGTGCGTACGCGTTCACGATCGGTCAGCGGCGCGGCCTGCGGCTCGGGGTGCCGGCCGACGACGGCAAGCCGCGCTTCGTCCTCGACATCGAGCCGGTCAGCGGCACGGTCACCGTCGGATCCCGCGAGGCGCTGGCCGTCGACGCGCTCGCCTGCCTCCAGCCGCTGTGGTGCGGGGCCGCCCCGACCGGGACGCTCGACTGCACGGTGCAGCTGCGGGCCCATGGCGACGAGCACCGCGCCCGGGTGCGGGTCGACCCTTCGACAGGCTCAGGGGGCGGGTCGACGGTGCGGGTCGAGCTGATCGATCCCGCCAGCGGCATCGCCCCCGGCCAGGCGTGCGTCATCTACGCCGGCACCCGTGTCGTCGGCTCCGCCACGATCTCGGCCACCTCCCGGGTGCGCGCGGCCTGACCGCCGGCACATCGAACAGAACAGGAACCTCATGGCGCTCGCCACCGGCATCGGATCGATGCCCGGCACCGACTTCGCGGAGTCGCTGCGCATCGTCCTCGACACCGTCGGCGACCTGCCGTACGTCCCCGAGCTCCCGGCCCGCGGCGTCCACGCCGGCATGATCGGACGCACGCTGGCGCTGCTGGACGGCCTCGAGGCCGACCTGCAGCCCGATGGCTGGCGCGTCGGTGTGGGGGAGGGCGGCGATGTCCGGCGGGCCCGTTCGCTGCTGGCCCAGGACCTCGACACAGCCGAGGAGCTCGCGCAGGAGCACGAGGGCCCGATCAAGATCCAGATCACCGGACCGCTCACGCTGGCGGCCACCGTCGAACGTCCCCGCGGTGACAAGATGCTCGCCGACCACGGTGCGCGCCGGGAGATCAGCGAGTCGCTGGCCGAGGGCCTGCGCACCCACGTCGCGGACGTCCGGCGCCGCTTCCCACGGGCCGATCTTGTGGTGCAGGTCGACGAGCCGGCGATCACCGCGGTGCTGACGGGCGGCATCCCCACGGCCAGCGGCTGGTCACGCCACCGCAGCGTCCACCCGCCGGAGGCCGACGCCCTGTTGCGCAACGTCGTGGACGCCATCACGGCGCCCGGCGCCCGGCCGGTCGTCCACTCCTGCGCACCCGACGTCCCGGTCGAGCTGCTCGCCGGCGCCGGGTTCACCGCGATCTCGTTCGACCTCGGGTTGCTGCGCCCCGACGACATCTGGGCCGAGACCTTCGAGAGCGGCGTCGACCTGTGGTTCGGCGTCGTCCCGTCCACGTCGCCGGTGGGGTCCGCCGAAGCCAGCCAGAAGGCGCTGGTCGGCAGGGTCGAGGCCTTCTTCAGCCGGTTCGGGTTCGGTGAGGAGGTCTACGCCGACCGCCTCGTGGTCACCCCGACCTGCGGTCTCGCCGCTGCGTCCCCCTCCTGGGCGAAGCAGGCACTGGCCGTCGCTGCAGGCGTCGCCGCCCGCTGAGCGCGCGCTGTCACCGCCCGGCGATAAAGTCGGGGCATGGTCAACGAGGACGAGCTGAGGCAGCGGCACAAAGAGCTCGCGGAGACGATCATCGAGCATCGCGAGCGGTACTACGTCGACGACTCGCCGACCGTCTCCGACGCCGAGTACGACCAGCAGATGCGCGACCTCGAGCAGCTCGAGGAGCAGCTGCCCGAGCTGCGCACGCCCGACTCGCCGACCCAGACGGTCGGCGGGCGCGTGTCGTCGTCGTTCGAGTCCTATGAGCACCGCGAACGGCTCTACAGCCTCGACAACGCGTTCTCGACCGAAGAGCTCGAGGCGTGGCACGCCCGCCTGATCCGCGAGGGAGTCGACGACGCCGAGTTCCTGTGCGAGCTCAAGGTCGACGGGCTCGCGATCTCGCTGACGTACGAGAACGGCAAGCTCACCCGGGGCGTCACACGCGGCGACGGGCGGGTGGGCGAGGACGTCACCAACAACGTCCGCACGATCAAGGTCATCCCGCACCAGCTCAAGGCGTCCGACCGGTACCCCGTCCCGGCCTACGTCGAGGTGCGGGGCGAGGTGTTCTTCCCGACCCAGGAGTTCGAGGACTTCAACACCGCCTGGGCCGAGTCGGGCAAGACACCGTTCTCCAACCCCCGCAACGCCGCGGCCGGCACCCTGCGCATGAAGGACGTGTCGGTCACGGCCTCACGGCCGCTGTCGATGGTGTGCCACGGTCTCGGGTACCGCGAGGGATTCAGCCCCGATCGGCAGAGCGAGGCGTACGACGCGCTCAAGGCGTGGGGACTGCCGACGAGCGACCGCGCCAAGGTGGTCAAGGATCTCGCGGCGGTCGAGGAGTTCATCGCGTACTACGGCGAGCACCGCCACGACGTCGTCCACGAGATCGACGGCGTCGTCGTCAAGGTCGACCAGGTCGATCGCCAGCGGCGGCTGGGCTCGACGTCGCGGGCTCCGCGCTGGGCGATCGCCTGGAAGTACCCGCCCGAGGAGGTCAACACCCGCCTGCTCGACATCCGGGTCAACGTCGGGCGCACGGGCCGGGTCACGCCCTACGGGGTCATGGAGCCCATCCGGGTCGCGGGCTCGACGGTCGAGATGGCGACGCTGCACAACCAGCACGAGGTCAAGCGCAAGGGCGTGCTGATCGGCGACATGGTGGTGCTCCGCAAGGCCGGTGACGTGATCCCCGAGATCGCCGGTCCCGTCGTGGCGCTGCGCGACGGCAGCGAGCGCGAGTTCGTCATGCCGACGGACTGCCCGTCGTGCGGCACGCCCCTGGCCCCGTCGCGGGAGGGCGACAAGGACATCCGCTGCCCCAACACCCGCTCGTGCCCGTCGCAGCTACGCGAGCGGCTGACCCACGTCGGCGGCCGCGGAGCCTTCGACATCGAGGTGTTCGGCTGGGAGGGGGCCACGGCGTTGCTGGAGGCCGGTGTCCTCGTCGACGAGGGCGGGCTGTTCGCGCTGACCGAGGAGCAGCTGCTGGGGGTGCCGCTCTACACGCGGGCGGCCAAGAAGAAGGAGATCGAGGCCGGGGCCGCAGACCGGGTGCTCAGCGCCAACGGCATCGCGTTGCTCAAGAACCTCGAGGTCGCCAAGACCCAACCCCTGTGGCGGGTGCTCGTGGCACTGTCGATCCGCCACGTGGGTCCGACGGCCGCCCGCGCGCTGGCCACGCACTTCTCCTCCATGGATGCGATCCGTGCGGCGTCCGTCGAGGAGCTGTCGGGCGTCGATGGTGTCGGGCCGACGATCGCCGAGGCGGTCATCGAGTGGTTCGATGTCGACTGGCACTGCGGCATCGTCGACCAGTGGGCCGAGGCCGGCGTCGTGATGCGCGACGAGCGGGACGAGTCGATCGTCCGGACGCTGGAAGGCCTCACGATCGTCGTGACGGGATCACTCGAGCGGTTCACCCGTGACTCGGTCAAGGAGGCGATCATCGCCCACGGCGGGAAGGCGTCCGGCTCGGTGTCGAAGAAGACCGACTTCGTCGTGGTGGGCGAGAACGCCGGAACCAAGGCCGACAAGGCCGCGGAGCTGGGCCGTCCGATCCTCGACGAGGAGGGTTTCGAGAAGCTGTTGGCCGAAGGTCCGCCACCGATTGACGATTGAACGACATACTGGGTGCATGCTGGAGATCCGCCCGAACTGCGAGTGCTGCGACGTCGACCTCGCGCCCACCTCTGCCGATGTGCTGATCTGCACCTACGAGTGCACCTGGTGCCGCACGTGCGCCGAGTCGATCCTGCACGGCGTGTGTCCCAACTGTGGTGGCGAGCTCGTGCGGCGGCCGGTTCCGTCGGCGTCCCGGCTGCTCGACGATCCGCCGTCGTCGACCCGGGTGTTCAACCCTGACTGCCTGGCGGTGCACGCGTGACCGACGCCGAGCTCGTCGAGGCGTTGCAGGCGATCTTCGATTCGGCCGAGGCGCCTGACGGCATCGATCGCAGCGATGGCTACGGGGAGGACTACCGGATCGAGTCGGTCCGCATCATGCCCGGAGGCGACGGCTTCGACGACCTCGAGGTGACGGTGCGGCGGCGTCGCGGGATCCTGCGCAGGAAGCGGGTCGCCCGCCTGGTCGTCGACCGGGCGTGGCGAGAGGCGAGCGATCTCGGCGACCCGATGTCGTACGCGGCCTACGTCGTGCACCGCTGGCGGTCCTCGCAGGTCACTCCCGACTCGCTGGTGATGCGCCGCCTTCGCTCCGCAGCCGAGGAGTTCGTGCCCGAACCTGACATCTGCTGGCGGGCGATGCTGCACAACCTCGGCGCCTCCTACGAGGTCGACGAGCGAACTGACGGGATCGCGGTGTCCGACGAGGGGGGCACGGTGCTGGTGCACCTCACGCCCGAGCAGTGGCGGTCTCTGGTCGTGGAGTGGGAGGTCGCGTCACGCGCCGACGGCGGCGAGGACTCCCGGAGCTCGGGTCACGGGCCGGCCGAGGCGTACACCCGGCTCGACGCGCTGATCGGTTCGCGCTGGGACGACGAGCGGCACATCGTGCTGTTCCGCGGTCGGCTCCACCTGTCGATCCGGGCCGAGCTGCCGCCCGTGCGGAGCATGCTGCTGCGCGATCCGCCGCCGACCGTCGAGGGCCACGTGCACCCGTAGTCTCGTCCCCGTGCCTCCCCGTTCGCCGTTGCCCCCTCGACACGGACTGGGTGCGGCCTGGTTGCGGACGCCCGATCGCGACCTGCCGCGGCCGGACCCGTGGCCGACGATGGGTGCCTGGCTCCGGCACCGGCTGCCGGAGCGGGTCGAGGTGGGCCAGCTGCTTGCGCAGGAGCGGTTCGTCTACGACAGCGGGCTGCCCGTCGCGGAGGAGCATCCCTACACGCCGCACACGTTCGTGTGGTTCCACCGCGATCTTCCGGTCGAGGCCGACGTGCCCGGGCGGATCCACGTCGTCCATCGCGACGAGCGCCTCGTCGTGGTCGACAAGCCGGCGTTCCTGTCGTCCATCCCGCGCGGGCGGCACGTGCGCCAGAGTGTCGTCGTCCGCCTCCGGGACGAGCTCGGCCTGCCCGAGCTGTCACCGCTGCACCGGCTCGACCGCATCACGTCCGGGCTGCTGCTGCTGGCGACGCAGCGCCGCTGGCGCGGTGCTTACCAGACCCTGTTCCAGGACAGCGCGGTCCGCAAGACCTACCGGGCGCTGGCGCCGGTACGTCACGACCTCGACCTGCCCGTGACGGTCAGCAACCACATCGTCAAGCGGCGGGGCAGCTGGCAGGCCGAGGTCGTGCCGGACGCGCCGGTCAACGCCGAGACACTGGTCGAGCTGGAGTCGCGCGCCGGTGACCTCGGCGTCTACCGGCTCACGCCCCGCACGGGTCGCACCCACCAGCTGCGCGTCCACCTGCACGGTCTCGGCATCCCGATCGTCGGCGATCCGCTCTACCCGACGGTGCAGGACATCGCGGTCGACGACTTCGGCACGCCCCTGCAGCTGCTGGCCGCAGAGCTGACGTTCGCCGACCCGTTCGACGGCTCCCGCCGCGAGTTCCGCAGCGTCCGCGAGCTGCCCCTCTGAGGGCTAGGCCTCGTCGCGGGCCAGGGCGATGAAGACGCCCGACGCGACCACGACGAAGACCAGGCCGGCCCAGATCAGGCCGCCGGCCGCCGCGTACAGCGCCGTCGCCACGAACAGCATGATCTGGGCGACCAGCCGCGTCGGGTGGTCGAGCTGCCGCAACGAGGTGGGCGCCATCCACTGGGCCCAGATGCCGACCGCGACCAGCCCGAGGAACACGCCGATCGCCCAGCCGCGCCACCCGTCGGCGAAGCCGTGACCGGCCAGCACGAGCAGCACGAACATCGCCACCTCGCACAGGAACGCAACAGCGTCGAGCGGTCCGAGATTCTCGGGCTTCTGTGGAGGCATGGGGGTCAGCCTAGGCAGTGCTACTTTCGGCCCATGAGCGAGTCCCCACGGCAGAAGCCCGTCATCCTGCTCGTCGCGTCCCCCGCGAGCCGGGACGTCCTGGAGCTGGAGTTCAGGAGCCGGTACGGGCGTGACTACGACGTCCGGACGCTCGAGGGGACGGCCACCGCGACCGAGACGGCAGCGGAGCTGCTCGACGCCGGCCGGCACATCGCGCTGCTGGGCGTCGACCACGCCCTCGACGCCGACGCCCTCGACCTGGTCGACGACCTGCGCCAGCTGTCGCCGAGCAGCCGCCGCATCGTCCTGGTCGAGGCGGGGTCGTTCCGTGAGTCGCTCGAGGTCCTGCGGCCGGCGCTCGCGGTCGGTCGCATCGACACCTACCTGCTGATTCCGCAGGGTCCGCGCGACGAGGAGTTCCACACCGCGATCACCGAGTACCTGTCCGAGTGGGCGACGACGACGTCGACCGTCGAGGTCGTCGGGGTCCGCATCGTCGACGACGGCACCCAGGCGTCGGTGGCCGGCATCCGGGACTTCTTCGACCGGATGGGATCACCGTGGACCCGCTACCGGCCGGACAGCGCGGTCGGCCGTGAGCTGTTCGCGGAGGTCGGCGAGGACGCGCCCCTTCCGCTGGTGTCCGCCTACGGCCGGCCCACGATCGTCGGCGCGACCGACCGGCTCGTCGCGAGTGAGTTCTACGGCTCGCCGGCCGACCTCGGGGCCGACTACGTCGCCGATCTGCTGATCATCGGTGCGGGCCCGGCGGGCCTGGCAGCGGCCGTCTACGGAGCGTCCGAGGGCCTGCGCACCGTCGTGCTCGACCCGGACGCCGTCGGTGGTCAGGCCGGCACGAGCTCCATGATCCGCAACTACCTGGGCTTCCCGCGCGGGGTGTCGGGCATGCGCCTGGCCTTCCGCGCCCGCCTGCAGGCGACGCGATTCGGGGCGCGCCTCTTCACAGGGCGTGCCGTCGACGCGATGACCCCCGGTGAGCTGCACGAGGTCTCGTACGGCGACGGCGTGCTGCGGGCGCGGTCGGTGCTCATCGCGTGCGGCGTCCGCTACCGGCGCCTCGACGTCCCGGCGTTGGAGGAGCTCGTCGGGATGGGCGTCCACTACGGCGCCGCCACGAGCGTGGCACGCGAGATGGAGGGCCGCGACGTGGTCATCGTCGGCGGCGGCAACTCGGCCGGACAGGCAGCGATCCACCTGGCCCGGTTCGCTCGCAGCATCACCATGGTGGTGCGCCGCTCGTCGCTCGACGAGACGATGTCGGCCTACCTCGTCAAGGAGATCGCGACCCACGACGAGATCACGGTGCGGACGCGGTCACGGGTCACCGACGGCGGGGGAGAAGGGCACCTCGAGTGGGTCCAGCTGCAGGGCGATGACGGTGAGTCCGAGCGGGTGGCCGCGGAGGGGCTCTTCCTGCTGCTGGGGGCCGAGCCGGGCTGTGACTGGCTGCCCGACGAGGTGGCGCGGGACGAGAAGGGCTTCGTGCTGACCGGCCGGGAGATCCCGAAGGCGCTGTGGCGCGACGGACTGCCGCCGGCACCGCTCGAGACCACGGTGCCAGGGGTGTTCGCGGCGGGCGACGTCCGGGCCGGCTCGATGAAGCGCGTCGCCTCGGCCAGTGGCGAGGGCGCCGGGGCGGTGGCGCAGGTGCACGCGCACCTGGCTCCCGCACCCGACTAGACGGAACGCACGCGCCGCACGATGCTGGCGGCCAGCTCCGGGGCGTTCTGGTCGGGTAGCCAGTGGGTGGCCCCCTCGATGACGTCCAGCTCGTACGGCCCGGTGACGAACTCCGGCGTCAGCTCGGCGCCGCGACGGACGAGGGCGGCGTCGCGGTCGCTCCAGACGTACGTCGTGGGCACCGACACCTTCCGGCCGATCTGCTTGGCGCCGAGGAAGACCGACCGGTAGTAGCCGAGACCTCCCCGTAGCGCGCCGTCCGCGACGATCTCGCGACGGTAGGCCTCGATCATGTCGCGATCCATGCCGGCGGCACGCAGCATCCTCTCCCCGAGGCCACCGCGGCGGCTCAGGAGATGCTCGGGCACGGCGGGCAGCTGGAACAGGAGCATGTAGTAGGAGCGGAGGATCTGCGAGCTGCTGACCATCGACTTCATGAAGGCGCCGGGGTGGGCCACCGAGACGGCGGTGAGCGAGCGGATGAGGTCGGGATGGTTCCCGGCGACGGCCCACGCGACCGCCGAGCCCCAGTCGTGCCCGACGAGGTGCACGGGCTGCCCGATCTCGTCGATCAGGGCCGTGACGTCGCCGACCAGCTCGCTGACCTGGTAGGCGAACCGGGAGGACGGCCGCGCGCCGGGGGAGTAGCCCCGCTGGTCCAGGGCGTACGTCCGCAGCCCCTCGGCGTTCAGCAGGTCCGACACCTTCGACCATGACGTGGCCCGCTGCGGGAAGCCGTGCAGCAGCACGACGGGGGTGCCGTCGAGGGGCCCGCTGTCGATCACGTCGAACGTCATGCCGGCGTGGGTGAACTGGGAGATGCGCGATTCGGCCATGCCGCCATCCTGACAGAGAACGGCGTTATCTGACGGGCGCGATGCCCGGTCGGAGCGGTCGTGGCGGGTCACTAGGATGGATCAGCACCTACCGCACGACCACTCCACCGCACGACAACACCTTCAAGGATCCGCATGTCTGAGCCCGTCACGGGTATCTCGCGTGACGACGTCGTCCATCTGGCCGGCCTCGCCCGCATCGACCTCAGCGACGCTGAGCTCGACCACCTCGCCACCGAGCTCCCGGCGATCCTCGAGCACGTCGCGAGCGTCCAGGAGGCAGCCGGCGATGACGTCCCGGCGATGAGCCACCCGGTGCCCGTCGACAACGTCTTCCGCGAGGACGTCGTCCGGCCGAGCCTGGCCCCCGAGGACGCCCTCGCCGCCGCCCCGGCGTCGGACCAGCAGCGTTTCCTCGTGCCGAAGATCCTGGGGGAGTCATGACAGACCTGACCCGCAAGACCGCCGACGAGCTGGCCCGGTCGCTCGCGTCCAAGGAGGTGTCCTCCGTCGAGGTGACCCAGGCGCTGGTCGACCGGATCGGTGCCGTCGACGGCCAGATCCACGCCTTCCTGCACGTCGACGCCGAGGGCGCGCTGGCCACGGCCGCCGACGTCGACGCGCGCCGCGCCAACGGTGAGCAGCTGTCCTACCTCGCCGGCGTGCCGATCGCGGTCAAGGACGTGCTGGCGACCAAGGGCCTGCCGACGACGTGCGGCTCCAAGATGCTCGACGGCTGGATCCCGCCGTACGACGCCACCGTGACGGCCAAGATCAAGGCCGCCGGCCTGCCGATCCTCGGCAAGACCAACATGGACGAGTTCGCGATGGGCTCCTCGACCGAGCACTCCGCCTACGGTCCGACCCACAACCCCTGGGACACGACCCGCATCCCCGGCGGTTCCGGCGGAGGATCGGCCGCGGCGGTCGCCGCCTTCGAGGCGCCGCTCGCGATCGGCACCGACACCGGCGGCTCGATCCGCCAGCCCGGTGCGCTGACCGGCACCGTCGGCGTCAAGCCGACGTACGGGGGAGTGAGCCGCTACGGCCTCGTCGCCATGGCGAGCAGCCTCGACCAGGCCGGCCCCGTCACCCGCACGGTGCTCGACGCGGCGCTGCTGCACGAGCTCATCGCCGGGCACGACCCGATGGACTCCACCAGCATCCCCGACGCCGTCCCGGCCGTCGTCGCAGCCGCCCGTCGGGCCGACGTCAAGGGCCTGCGGATCGGCATCGTCAAGGAGCTCGGGGGCGAGGGCTTCCAGCCCGGCGTCGAGGCCCGGTTCAACGAGGCCGTCGAGCTGCTGACGTCCGCAGGCGCCGAGGTCGTCGAGGTCTCGATCCCGAGCCTCAAGTACGCGCTGGGCGCCTACTACCTCGTGATGCCGAGCGAGGCGAGCAGCAACCTCGCCAAGTTCGACGCGATGCGCTACGGCGTGCGCGTCCCACCCGCGGGCGTCGACGACCCGAGCGCCGAGCAGGTGATGGCGTCGAGCCGTGACGCCGGCTTCGGCGACGAGGTCAAGCGCCGCATCATCTTGGGTACCTACGCCCTCTCCAGCGGCTACTACGACGCCTACTACGGCTCGGCGCAGAAGGTGCGCACGGTCCTGTCGCGCGACTTCACCGCCGCGTTCGCGGGTGTCGACCTGCTGGTCTCGCCGACCTCGCCGACCACGGCGTACCCATTGGGCGACAAGCTCGACGACCCGCTGGCGATGTACCTCGGTGACGTCGCGACGATCCCCGCCAACCTGATCGGCATCCCCGGCCTGTCGCTGCCGGTCGGCCTGGCCGACGAGGACGACCTGCCGGTGGGCCTGCAGTTCCTGGCCCCGCAGAAGGCGGACGACCGCCTGTACAACGCCGCGGCCGCGCTCGAGCGTCTGCTGGAGGACAAGTGGGGCGGCACCTTGCTGTCCCGGGCACCCGAGCTGGAGGTGGCACGATGACCACGGAGACCTTGGTCCCCTTCGACGAGGCCCTGACGCGCTACGACCCGGTGATGGGCCTCGAGATCCACATCGAGCTCAACACCGCGACCAAGATGTTCTGCGGCTGCCCGACGGAGTTCGGCGCCGAGCCCAACACGCAGGTCTGCCCGGTGTGCCTCGCGCTGCCCGGCGCCCTGCCGGTCGTCAACGCCAAGGCGGTCGAGTCCGCGATCCGCATGGGACTGGCGCTCAACTGCGAGATCGCCGAGTGGTGCCGCTTCGCGCGCAAGAACTACTTCTACCCGGACATGCCGAAGAACTTCCAGACGTCGCAGTACGACGAGCCCATCGCATTCGACGGCTGGGTCGACGTCGAGGTGGACGGTGAGACGTTCCGGATCGAGATCGAGCGCGCGCACATGGAGGATGACACGGGCAAGGCGTTGCACGTCGGCGGCTCGACCGGGCGCATCCACGGGGCCGACTTCTCGTTGGTCGACTACAACCGTGCGGGCATCCCCCTGATCGAGATCGTCACCCGCACGATCGAGGTGCCGCCCGAGAAGGCTCCGGCGGTCGCCCGCGCGTACGTGTCGTACGTCCGCGACCTGATCGGTGGCCTCGGCGTGTCCGACGTCCGGATGGACCAGGGCTCGTTGCGTGCCGACGTCAACCTCTCGCTCAAGCCGAAGGGCTCCACGGTGCTCGGCACCCGCTCGGAGACCAAGAACGTCAACTCGTTCCGGTCGGTCGAGCGCGCCGTCCGCTTCGAGATCTCCCGCCACGCGGGCATCCTCGACGCCGGCGGCAAGGTCGTGCAGGAGACCCGGCACTTCCAGGAGGACACCGGCACCACGCTGCCGGGCCGGGAGAAGTCCGACGCCGACGACTACCGCTACTTCCCCGAGCCCGACCTGGCACCGGTCTCCCCGTCGCGCGAGTGGGTCGAGGAGCTGCGGGCGACGCTGCCCGAGCCGCCGGCCGTCCGGCGTGCCCGGCTGCAGGCGGACTGGGGCTTCTCCGACCTCGACATGCGCGACACCATCGGCGCGGGTGCGCTCGACCTCATCGTCGCGACCGTCGAGGCCGGAACGACGCCTCAGGCTGCCAAGAAGTGGTGGCTGGGCGAGATGGCCCGGCGCGCCAACGAGTCGGGGCACGACATCGACGCCCTCGGCATCACGCCGGAGCAGGTCGCCGAGATCCAGGGCCTGATCGACGCGGGCCGGATCAACGACAAGCTCGCTCGCTCGGTCTTCGACGGCGTCATCGCCGGTGAGGGCACCGCCGAGGAGGTCGTCGTCGCGCGCAAGCTCGAGGTCGTCTCCGACGACGGCGCGCTGGGTGCCGCGGTCGACCGCGCGATCGAGGGCGACCCCGACGCCGCGCAGAAGATCCGGGGCGGCAACCTCGGTGTCGCCGGCGCGCTGATCGGCGCCGTCATGAAGGAGATGCGCGGTCAGGCCGATGCCGGCCGCGTCCGCGAGCTCATCCTCGAGAAGCTGAGCTAGCCGGCCGACCCCGTCGCGCGACCGAGCAGATGCTCGGCCAGCGAGGGGCGCTGGTAGACGGCGGCGGCGATGAGGGCCTGAGCGGCGAGAGCTTCGGGGTCGGTGGTCTCTCGGAAGAAGACGGCGTCGGCCCACACTAGTTGGTCGTCGGTCGTCGCCCCGGGTCCCGTGTTGAAGTGATAGCGAGCTTGGTCGACGAAGTCGACCAAGTAGAAGCCATACTTGGCGAGCTCTGTCTGGATCTCGGGGTAGAGGGGCTGGCCCGCGTAGATCGGAGAGAACTCCACCTCGCAGTGGACGACAGCTGTCGCGGACAGGGTTCGCGCGGCGTGCTGGAGCACCATGAGCTCGCCGCCTTGGATGTCGAGCTTCAAGAAGTCGACGGGGCCGGGTTCCAGGACGTCGTCGAGTCTGCGCGTGTCGAGATTCTCAGTGCTGACGGTGTGCAGCGTCGCGAGGTGATTGAAGCGGGCGTTGTGCTCCACGTTGAGCGGGAACAGCGACGTCGTCGCGTCGTCGTTGTTGATGTGCAGCGTGTGCGAGGCGCCGTCACCAATGGCGTAAGGCAGCAGAGTGAGGCTTCCGGCTCCGGCTGACTCCGAAGACGCTCGCTCTGTCATCCGATCGGCCAGCGGATCGAATCCGATGACGTCCAAGGGTGTGAACGCCACCAGTGGGGTGTAGGCGTGGGTGCCGTCGCCGATCAGCTGAGCCCCGATGTCGATGACTCGCGGATTGCGCCCGAGCCGAGCCGCCGCCTGCGGAGCCAACGACGCGCACGCAGCGGCCGTCTTGGCGCCGCTGTGGATGTGGGCCTCCTGGCTGGCCAGCAGGCCCGCCAGGACAGCGGTCGGGTCGCCGGTGGACTTGAGCTGGGCCGTCCAGCCTGCCAGCCCGCTTACATCTGCCTCGCGGCCCAGGCATGCGCGGTAGAGGGCGCGTATGAAGTCCTCGTCCGACATCGCCGGAGCGGCGGGTTGCGCGGCCACGGACACGGGCTGCTTCCTGCGAATCGTCATGGTGTTCCTGAGGCAGTGGTGGAAGAATCCTCGGTCGAGCTGTTGACGAGCGAGTCCCACACCTCGGCGGCGTAGTCGTCCCAAGTGCGGGGACGCGCAGCTCGCTCCTGTGCTTCCGTGGTCAGGCGGGCGTGGACGTCGTCATCGGTCAGCAACGTCCGCATCGCCTCGGCGATCGCGTGATCGTCGTGCGGGTCGACCATGAGGGCACCCCCGTCCTCCGCGATCTCGCGCATGCTGCCGAAGTTGGACGTCACCGCGGGCGTCCCGGCCGCGAGCGATTCCGCCAGAGGAAGACCGAAACCCTCGTTGAGGGACGGGAAGACCGTGAGCCTGGCGATTCGGTAGGCCGCCCACAGCAGCCGGTCCGAGAGATTGCTCTCGGTGTCGACGGGACGACCGGCACGCTGCAGCTCGGCAACGCGACGGGTGAAGCTGTCGCCCTCCCACGAGCGGCCACCGACGAAGCTGAGGCTGAACTGGTGCCCCTGCCGCCACAGCAGCTCGGCCGCGTGAAGCACGGCGAGGTGGTTCTTGCGCGGCTCGTGACTGCCCACGACAAGAACCAGCGGGAGGTGGCCGATGCGGAAGCGGATGCCCGCCGCCGTCGCCGCCTCGGCGTCGGGCTCGGGGATCTCGACCGGCAAGGGAGTGGGAACGATCCGCGGACCGCTGACACCGATGGCCGAGAGCGTGTCGCGCCATCCACCGTACTCGTGCCCGGCCGCCTCGGAGATGGTCGAGATGACGTCGAATCGTCGCAACGCTGCGAGGTTGCGCGCGAAGTAGTCGGCAAATCCGGGCGTCGTGGTCTCGGACGAGGTGATTGGCACGCAGTCGAAGCCGATGACTCCCGTGCGCCCGGGCATGAACTCGGCCAGCGACGCCAGACGCGAGGTGCGGTTGAGCTCAGGAGCGAGCTCAGGAAGCAAATACGTGGCACGCCAGGGCACCACTACTGCCGTCGCAGTCCTGGCCTCGACCTCTGACTCGAGGTCGTTCCCGACCGCACGGTCGTGCTCGGCCGGGGTCAGCTCGCGCATGGCCTCGAAGTCCGCGGTCCACCCCACGAGCATGGTTTCGGCACCATGGTCACGGACCCACCGACGGGTCGTCTCGCGGACGACTCGCTGTATGCCGCTCGTGAAGTTGGTCTCCGCGGTCAACGCAACGTCCACCAGGACGACCTCAGTGACCACGCGGACGGTCCAGCCGGCGCTCTTGGTGGTCGTGAGATCGGCCACTGCGGTCCACAGGCTCTGGCCGCCGTCGAACTCGCTGTACCGACTCGTCTCGATCACGGTGGTCGCGGTGGGCAGGACGCCGGTGAGCACCGCGAGTGTCAGCCAGACGTGAGACCGATCCGTCACGTCCACCACGTCGGCAAGAGCAGCGCCGAGCTGACGTTTCGAGACGCTCGACCCGACGTCCTTGGGCGAAGCCCCGAGGGCCCGGCGCAACGTTCCAACCCGGTCGGCCCAGGCCCGACGGTGTGCCACCGACTCGTCTCGCGCGCGGCGGTTCACGAGACGGCTCCGGCTGGGGCCACGAAGTCCCACAGATCGGACGCGTACGCATCCCAGGTCCGAGCATCCAGAGCCGCCGCCTCGGCGCGCAGGCGAGCCAACTCCGACGGGTCCGTGAGAAGAGTGCGAATGCCTGCGGCGATGTCATCGTCGTTGCGCGGATCGATCAGCAGGCAGCCGCCGGACTCGCCGATCTCCGCTTGGCTGCCGAAATTGGAAGTGATCACCGGTGTGCCGGCGGCGAGGGCCTCCGCGACGGGCAGCCCGTACCCCTCGTGCAGCGAGGCGAAGTACACGAAGTCCGCCGCTCGCATCTCGGCGAGCAGCTGGGCGTCCGTCACGCGTCCTAGGTCGTGAAGCGGTCGGCCCGCCGACACGAGCCGATCGATGGCGGGCTTCAGCACGGAATTGGACCATCCGCGCCCGCCGACCAGATGAACCTCGAAGTCGAGTCCCTCGTTCCAGAGACGCTCGGCGGCGTGCAGGGCGGCTCGCTGATTCTTGTGTGGCTCCTGCGCGCCGAGGCACAGCATGACGGGCCGGGATCGTTCCGTCGTGGGCGCGCCGAGGGATCCCTCGCGCAGAGACTCGCTCGCCAGCCTGATCTCCTTCACCTCCGGACCGGGCAGCCCTTGGGCGCGCAGGGAACGGGTGAAGCCGGTGAACTCGGCCACCGCTGAACGGCTGATCCCGGCGACGCGATGCGCGTGCTTGAGCATCGACAGGTAAGCCGCCGTACCGTTGGCCTCCCCGAGTGGGCGGGTCTCAGGGCTCGTCAGGGGAATGAGGTCGTATCCGATCATCGAGACGGTGTTGCCGGAGTGCCGAGCCAGCCCCGTGAGCTGGTCCTTGGCGTGCATGCTGAAGACGTCGGGCAGCACGACAGAGCTTCGCCACGGGACGATGAGCTCGGGCTCGTACGCGGCCGGCTCTGAAATCACATCGTCGGCGTCGCCGTACCGTCGCGAGGCACGCCTCGTCTCCCGGGACACGGTGTCGGCATGTGCGAACACTCGTGACATCTCCTGTGGGTGCAGATTCTGGAAAGCGCACCAAGGGTCGGCCCAGGCGACGGGCGTCACGTCGTGGGCGGCGTCCCAGCGGGGCATCGTCTCGCGGACGGTGCGCTGGATTCCGGTGTGCGTGGTGTGGCGAGCGCAATAGTTGACCTCCACCACGACTCCGTCGGACACCACCCGCATGGGCAGGTCAAGACGCCCGCGCCGCGGCTGGTCGATGACTTCGCTGAGCAAGTTCGACTCGGCGCGCACGGGATCGGTCAACTCGACCATCCGACCGAACTCGATGACCTGCTGCGAGGTGGGGAAAGCTCCGAACGTGGCCGTGAGCACGAGCCACCGGGCGTCGCGCCGCCCATGATCGGCACACAGCTTGATGAGCAGCGGAAGGAGATGGGCGGACGCGCCACCCGGGTGATCTGTCCTGTGCTGAGTCTGCGTCGGGTCCAGCAGCACTTCGGCGGCGGCGGTCAGCCGCTGATCGAGCTGCAGCAACAGGGCACTGGGGGCGATCTGGCTCGGCTGACGACGTGACTTCGAGTCGGTGGTCATCGGCGACCGACCATGGTGCTCGCCTTGCGCAACGGACGAGTGACACGCCACGACGTGGAAGCGCGCAGCTTCCTGATCTCACCCCGCAGCCGCTTGATCGTCTCACGTTGCCGGGCAATCTCCTTGCGTTGTTTGAGGTCACGGCTCACAGCGTCGGCCCAGCTGGACAGCGCAAGACTGCGCCAGTGCGTGAGCTGTCCGACGAGCTCGGTGGTCTGCACCCGCAGGTCGTCCCGCTCGCGCTGCGTTGCCGCGTCAGCTGCAGTTTGGTAGTCGTCCCACACCGAGGCGGGGTAGGACAGATCCCGCCTGAGCTCGTCCGCCTTCTCAGCGGCCACGTAGTAGCGGGACAGGCCGTCGAACAGGCAAAATTCGTACCGGTGGGCCAGCAAGTCTGGCTCCCACGCGTGGTGGGTCGGGGTGGTCGAGTTGGGAGCAGTCGCCTCCACTACCAGGACCCACGGTCGCCACACGTTCAGGTCAAGGCCGCGCAGGACATCCTCTTCGGCGCCCTCGACGTCAACGAGAAGGAAGTGAATGTCCTTGCCGCTCAGGGCCTGCTGGGCCAGGAGGACATTGAGACTCAGCGTCGGCACCACGAGGTCCTCGTGCTCGATGCCGGCTTGAAGATGCTGGTCGCTGACGGTGTCGACGGTGGTGGACAAGCCGGTGCCGGGGACGACGTGCAGGACGATCTCGCCGGCGTCGGCACTCGAGACGGCGGCCTGCACCAGGACGTCGCGAGGGCGCTCCGCGCGCTGCAGCTCGGCGAGGTACGGGACCGGCTCGACCGTGACCCCGCTCCACCCGTGGTCATAGAACACGCGACTCACGGAGTCGATCGTTGGGTGGTTCGCCCCGACTTCCACGTAGCGTCCGGCGGTGACGTGCTGAAGCGCCCTCCACAGGATGACGTCTTCCCGGTTTTGTGCGTTCGAGATGATGGCAGACACGGTGCCACCTTACTGTCGAGGCGCGGTCGCCCCTCCACCCGACAGGCCGCCTGCTGGCGTTACGCTTGCGGGAGCTCATCACTCGACTGATCTTGAGGATCCATGACTCGCGCACTCATCACCGGCATCACCGGCCAGGACGGCCTGTACCTCTCTGAGCTGCTGCTCTCGAAGGGTTACGAGGTCTACGGACTGATTCGTGGTCAGAACAACCCGAAGTTCGACCTGGTCCGCGAGACGGTCCCCGGGGTCAAGCTCCTGACGGGCGATCTGGGTGACGTCTCGAGCCTGCTGCGTGCGCTGGAAGAGGCTCAGCCCGACGAGGTGTACAACCTCGGAGCGATCTCGTTCGTCGCGTACTCGTGGGAGAACGCGATGCTGACCACGGACGTGACGGCAAAGGGCGTGCTCAACATCCTCGAGGCCGTGCGTCTGTACTCGCACGACGATCCGAGCAAGGTCCGGTTCTACCAAGCGTCCAGCTCGGAGATGTTCGGCAAGGTCCAGGAAGTTCCTCAGCGCGAGGAGACCTTGCTCTGGCCGCGTTCGCCCTACGGCGTCGCCAAGGTCTTCGGTCACTACATGACCATCAACTACCGCGAGTCGTACGGCATGCACGCCTCGTCGGGCATCTTGTTCAACCACGAGTCCCCCCGTCGTGGCTTCGAGTTCGTCACCCGCAAGGTCACCCACGCCGTGGCGCGCATCTCTCTGGGTCTGCAGGACGAGATCGTCATGGGCAACCTCGACGCGAAGCGCGACTGGGGCTTCGCCGGCGACTACGTCGAGGCGATGTGGCGCATGCTGCAGCAGGACACGGCCGACGACTACGTCATCGCGACCGGAGAGACGCACTCGATCCACGAGCTGCTGGACGTGGCGTTCAAGCGCGTCGGCATCGACGACTGGTCCAAGTACGTCAAGCAGGATCCCCGCTTCATGCGGCCTGCCGAGGTGGACCTGCTCATCGGTGATCCGTCGAAGGCGCACGAGGTGCTGGGGTGGAAGCCCAAGGTCGGCTTCACCGAGCTCGTCGAGATGATGGTCGACAACGACCTCGCGGAACAACGTGCCAACGTCGGCCGCTAGGTCGAACCGGGTCGCATTCGTCACCGGGATCACCGGCCAGGACGGCGGGTACCTTGCCGAGCAGCTGCTCGCCGAAGGTGTCACGGTCCACGGGCTGGTGCGCCCCGGTGACTCCGCGGCTGTCGAGGAGCTGCTCGACCGATCGCCCGACGTCGTCCTCCACGAGGGCGATCTTGCCGATGTGGACCTGGTCACCGGCTTGGTGACAGAGCTCGAGCCTGACGAGATCTACAACCTGGCCGGCATCAGCTCGGTCGCCTTCTCCTGGGAGCATCCCGTGCTCACCGCTCAGCTGAGCGGCGTGGCAGCAGCGACCGTGCTGGAGGCGGCATGGCAGACCCAGGAGTCGTCCGGGCGCCGGGTCGCGGTCGTGCAGGCGTCGAGCGCCGAGATCTTCGGAAACGCCGACACGTCTCCGCAGACGGAGTCGACGACCGTCAGGCCTGTCTCGCCGTACGGTGCTGCCAAGGCCTACGCCCATCAGATGACGGACATCTACCGCGGCCGCGGACTGGCTGCCTCCTCGTGCATTCTGTTCAACCACGAATCGCCCCGTCGCCCGGAGACGTTCGTGACACGGAAGATCACGTCGGCCGCCGCCCGGATCGGTGCCGAGGGCACCGGCGTCATGCGCCTGGGCAATCTGGACGCGAGCCGCGACTGGGGCTGGGCCCCGGACTACGTGGACGCGATGGTGCGGGCCGCTCGTGCAGAGACGCCGGGCGACTTCGTCATCGCGACCGGCGAGACCCACACTGTGGCCGAGTTCGCCGAGGCGGCGCTCCGCCGGGCCGGCATCGGTGACAGCTGGCGCGATCACGTCGAGGTGGACCCGCAGTTCTTCCGTCCCGTCGACGCCACCGCAATGGTGGGCGACCCAGGAAAGGCGCGCAGCGAGCTCGGGTGGGAGCCGACCGTGCCCTTCGCGGAAGTCGTCGGGCGAATGGTCGATCATGATCTGGCGCTGCTTTCGACATGAGACGCTTTTCTCGACGACAGGGGTGACCTCTCGATGCCGACAACTGTGGTCAGCAGCCGTTCCACCGCGACACGCGTGGCAGCGACTGCGCGGTCGGCGCAGGGGGCGTGTCATGTGCTCGACCTCGACGGCAGCTACCAGCCCGTCGGGGCTGAACGTGTGCTCACGCCCCAGGACGTCGGTCTGGACGCCCGCGAGGTCAGTGGTCGCCGCGTGCTGCTGGACGTCGAGAAGCTCGAGCGCTGGGCCCACGCGTCGTTGCTGCGTCATGTTCTCAGCACCGAGCCGGTTGCCATCGCGGTGCGACCGGGCGTCGTGTGGCTGCGTGACCCCGTGGAGCTCGCCGAGCTGGCCGCGGCGCACCAGGTCGTGGTGTTCGCCCGCGGGGGAGTCGCGGTCGACGGACGGTGGCCCGGCCCGGCAGACGCCGAGAAGCTCGGCTCCTACAGCCCGGCGATGGTCGCGGTGAGCCGGGACGCCGTGGAGCTCCTCGACGCGTGGCAGCAGCTCGCACCGGATGCGACCGATCGCTGGCTCGACGTCGAGCTCGGCCGGCATCCGCACCATGTCGTGCGCGACGACCGTCTGGTGTCGGCTTGGTCGGCGTCCGCCGACGTCCGGTCCGCCCTGGCGGTGGATCTGTCGACGCTCGACGTCGCGGCGCCGTGGCTGCTCGATCCCCGCGCCACGGCGACCCCCCGGATCCGGCTGAGTGACGACTCGGACCTTCGCAGGCTCGTGCAGGCCTTCGTCGACGAGGTCGGGGTCCAGGTCCCGCCGGCGAGCGTGAGCTCGGTGGGGATCCCGGTGCAGCCGCACCTCGCAAACCTGGTCGCGTCCGCGCTCGCCGCGGGTCAGACGTACGAGAGCATCCCCGACGTGTTCGACCCCGCGCAGTCCGCAGAGCTGAGCGGCTGGCTCGCCGAGCCGGGCTCCGCCGGAGGCATCGGCCGGTATCTCGCGGAGGTCTACGCCGCGCGGGCCGATCTTCGCGCGGCCTTCCCGAGTGCGGTCGCCGGGCGCAGCTCCGAGCTGCTCGACTGGGCCCAGTCGGTGGGACTGGCGGGGGTGGAGACCGCACCGGCGCCGAAGGCCGCGACGGTGGGGCCGCGCAGCGAGGGTGTCAACGTCGTCGGGTACCTCAGCGGTGAGCTCGGCATCGGCGAGTCGGCGCGCCTCATGCTCAGCGCGATCGATGCCGGTGGCATCGCGCACACGACCGTCGCCGTGACGAAGCACCTGCGGAGCCGCCAGACGGCGGCCTACCGCTCGGCGTCGTCGGACCAGCTGTTCGACGTCACCCTGCTGTGCGTCAACGCGAAGGAGACACCCTCGGTCGTGGCGTCGGTCGCAGCGGTCGCGAAGGGCTCGTACCGCATCGGGATGTGGTACTGGGAGACGGAGGACTTCCCGTCGGGCCAGCACAAGGGATTCCGCCACCTCGACGAGGTGTGGGTGGCGACGGACTACGTCCGGGCCGCGATCGAGCCGCACTCGCCGGTGCCGGTGCGCACCATCACGCCACCGCTCCCTCAGCCGGGAGCCGCGATCGACCAGGCGGCAGCCCGTACGCGGATGGGGCTGCCCGACCGTCCGATCCTGCTGTTCGCGTTCGACTACGCCAGCATCGCGGAGCGCAAGAACCCGTGGGGGCTGGTCGACGCCTTCGAGCAGGCCTTCGCACCGGGGGAGCGTCCGCTGCTGGTGATCAAGTCGATCAGCGGCGATCGCAACCCGGCGCAGGCCGAGCGCCTCCGTCTGCGGGTCGGCGACTCCCCGGACATCCTGCTCGTCGAGGACTACCTCGACGCCGGCGATCGTGACGCCCTCATGGCGGCGTGCGACTGCTACATCTCGTTGCACCGCGCCGAGGGGCTCGGGCTCACGATGGCGGAGGCGATGGCGTTCGGCAAACCGGTCATCGCCACCGCCTACGGCGGCAACATGCAGTTCATGACCGACGAGAACAGCTTCCTGGTTCCGTACTCGCCGATCGCCATCCCGGAGGGGAGCGGCCCGTACTCGCCGGGCGCCATGTGGGCGGACCCCGATCTCGACGCGGCAGCCGGGCTGATGCGAACGGTCTTCGGGGACCTGTCCCAGGCGGCTGCGCGAGGCAACCGGGCCGCGGACGACCTGCGGACACGGCACTCCCCGGAGGTGGCCGGCCGCGCGATCGCCGAGCGGCTCGCCGAGATCCGAGCGGGCCGGCGCTCGTCGACGCCACCGCCGGTTGCGGGGCGGGGCGTCCGGGGCGTGGCACGACGCGTTCTCGGTCGCTGACCGCTCCTGCCGTCCTGTGCGCAGCCTCACCTTCGTGAGCCTGTCCTGATCAGGGGGGTGCGGGTCTACGGTCGAAGGATCGTCCACACAGGAGGTTTTTCACCATGACCGTCATCGATCTTCCTGAGGTCCACACCTGCTCCGTCGAAGGCTGTTCGTACAACAGCGATGCCGCCTGCCACGCCGGCGCCATCACGGTCTCAGGCGCACAGGCCTCGTGCGGCACGTTCATCGACATCGGCGGGCAAGGTGGCCTGAGCAAGACCTTGGCCAAGGTGGGCGCCTGCCATCGCATCGACTGCGCGCACAACGACAACCTCGAGTGCAGCGCCAGCTCGATCACGGTCGGGCCCGGCGCGGACGCGGCGGACTGCCTCACCTACGTCCCGGTCTGACCTTCAGCCCACGCGGGTGAGCAGGGCCTTGAGCTCGTCGAGGACGAGGTCGGGGCACTCGACCGGGATGAAGTGGGTCGCGTCCAGCTCGCGGTAGCGCGACCCCTTGACGCGCTGCGCCGCGGTACGCATGGCGCGCGCTCCCGTGAACACGTCCGATCGGCCGGCGACGAAGGTGACCGGCATGTCGACCTCGCTCAACGACACCCGAGCGGTGTCGGCAACACTCAGCGCCAGCTTGGCGTACCAGGCCGGATGGGTCGTGAAGAACTCCTGGAGCAGCGGACGCAGCGCGGCGGTGTCGGCCGACGGGCCGATGATGCGGAGGCGACGCACGAGGCCGGCGGTGGTGTTGGTCCACGGAAGGCGTCGCGTGAGCGGCGCGAGGGCGTGCCCGGCGACGGTGGCCGAACGGGCGACACCGACCATCGTGAGGCGGGCCACGAGCGGCGGCACGCGCAGGGGCGCCAGCATCGTCGAGAGGGTGTTGCCCGGCACGCCGGCGACCGCGAGGACGCCGGTGACCCGCTCGGGGTGGCGGGCTGCCAGCTCGAAGGCGATCGTCACGCCGGTCGACCAGGCGGCGACCACGGCCGACTCGACCCCGGCGTCGTCCAGCACCGCGACGGCGTCGTCGACGAACGAGTCAAGGTCGATGCGACCGTCCGATGGTCGGGCGGATCCGCCCGTGCCCCGGTGGTTCCACCCGATGACGTGCACGCCGCAGTCGGGCCGCAGGAGTGACGGCCAGGCGTGCGGATTGGTGCCCAACCCGTTGGACACCAGGACCGTGGGCCCCTGTGCATCGTTGGTCCACGCCCGGATGCGGGTGCCGTCGGCGCTCGTGACGTCGTAGTAACGCACGAGCGCAGCGGTCGGAGAGGGCACGCGCCGATTGTCCACGCAGGTGGGTCAGGGGGCAATCCGAGCGAGCACCGCATCGATGAGCCGGTCCTCGCCGCCGTGCGACTGGGGGAGGAAGAGGCTGGGCTCGGCCAGCTCGAGCTCGATGACCAGCGGCGACCCGTTCGGCGCCGTGACCAGGTCGACCCGTGCGTACAGGGGAGCAGAGGGCAGGCCCATCGCGGTGCGGGCCGCGTCGATCGTCCGCTCCGCCAGGTCGCGCTGCTCCGGGCTCGGGACGCGCGGCGAGATGGTCTCGCGGCTGTCGCGGTCCTGTCGCACGCCTTCGCCCCGTTCGAGCAGGGGTCCCTTGCGGATCGCGTGCGAGAACGTGCCGGAGAAGTAGAGCATCGCGGTCTCGCCCTCGTCGTCGACGGACGCGATGTAGGGCTGGGTCATCGAGGTGCGTCCCGCCGCGACCAGGGCGGCGCTGTGCTCCCACGCCTCTTCGGCCGTCTCCCACCGCGCCGTGTCCCTCGACCCGGCGGAGATCGTGGGCTTGACGACCCACTCGGCGTGGTCGCCGAGGTCGTCGCCGGGAGCCACGTCCCAGCGGGTCTCGATGATGGGGATCCCTGACGCCTCGAGCTGCTGCAGGTAGGTCTTGTCGGTGCTCCACGTCAGGATGGCACCGGAGTTGTGAAGCTGGGGCACCGTTGCCGCCCAGCGCAGGAACTCCTCGCGCCGGCCGATGTAGTCCCAGCACGACCGCACGACGACGGCGTCGTACGAGCTCCAGTCGACGCCGGGGTCGTCCCAGACCGCGAGCTCCGCCCGGAGGTCGCGGCGGCCGGCGGCCTCGAGCAGGAGTGGCAGGTCGGGATCGATGGCGATGGCGGACGAGGAGCTGACGAAGGCGATGGTCATGACCCTGAATCTATACTGCGCCGATATTGACTATTTACCGATATTCTGGGGATACTCATTCATGGTCGATAACAGCGCCACATCGGGAGTCGCCGTCATCGGTGACCTGGCCGACTCGCGGCTGGCGCCGGACCGCGCTCTGGCCCAGCAGCAGCTGATCGCCGCCCTCGACGAGGTCAACGCCCAGACCCGGTCGATCCAGCCTCTCGAGCCGACGATCGGCGATGAGTTCCAGGCCGTCTACGGCACCGTGGCCGAGGCCCTGAGGGCGACGTGCCTGGTCGAGCTGTTCCTCGAACCGCCGCTGCGGTGCCGATTCGGCCTCGGCTTCGGTGAGATCAGGATCATCGGTCGCACGGAGTACGGGTTGACGCAGGACGGCAGCGCGTGGTGGTCGGCCCGTGACGCCATCACGACGGCCAAGCGGCGGGAGACCGCCAAGGCAGGCGACGCGCGCGCCTGGCTGACCATCGCCCCGGATGTCCCCGGCTGGCAGGAGGGACCTGCGCGGGACGACTACGAGCGACTGGTCAACGGCTACCTGGAGCTCAGGTCGCACCTGGTCGGGCAGATGAAGCCTCGACCCCGGCGCATCCTGCGGCTGACCCTGCAGGGTCACACGCAACAGGAGATCGCCGAGCTCGAGGGCATCCGGCAGGGGTCGGTGTCCTCTGCGCTGAGAACCAGCGGCGGCTCGGTGGTGGCTGACGCGCTGGCCCTGCTCCGCCGAGGTGACGAGTCGTGATCGCGCTCAGCTTCGTGCTGATCGCCATGAGCCTGACCGACCTGCTCAGGACGCTCCAGCTCCCTCGCCCCGGCGGCCGCACCCTCCCGCTGCTCGAGCCCGCGCTGGCGGCCGTCGCGTGCGGGTGCCTCGCGGCCCTGTCGGGGCTCGGGGGCCGCGCCATCGACGTCGGGGTGCTGGCGCTGGTCGTCGCCGCGGGCTGGGCCTGGCTCACGGACGTGTCGAGGTCGTCGGCCCGGCGGGTCTCGGCGCTGACCTTCGTCGGCGCCGTGCTGGGCGGGGCGATCGTGGCCGGGCCGCTGCTCGACTACCCGCCGCCGGCCGGCCAGCTCGCCCGGTGGCAGGAGCACGCCGAGATCGCTGCGGTGCGCGATGCGGAGCCGGCGCAGGTGCTGCTGTTCGTGGCGGTGCTGCTGTTCCTCGGACTCACCGCCAACCTGATCGTGCGCCTGGTCCTCGGGCCGGGGCCGGCACTCAAGAAGGTGGAGGCCGAGCTGAAGGGCGGCCGGCTCCTGGGTCCGCTCGAACGGTTCTTCATCTTCGGGGCCGCCCTGTCAGGACAGTTCACGGCCGTCGCCGCGGTCATCGCCGCGAAGGGGATTCTCCGCTTCCCGGAGATCTCCCGCGCCTCGGAGGACCAGTCGAACGAGGCCGAGTACGTGCTGGTCGGCAGCTTCGTGAGCTGGGCGATCGCCTTGGCGTCCGCGGTGGTCGTCATCCAGTACCGCTGACCGCAGACTGACCGGCCCGCCGCGTGACCGAGCGCCAGTCGTAATGTTGGGGGCATGCCCCCCGAGAACGAGATCGACATCAAGCCGCGCAGCCGCACCGTCACCGATGGCCTGGAGGCCACCGCGTCACGAGGCATGCTGCGTGCTGTCGGCATGGGCGACGACGACTGGGTCAAGCCGCAGATCGGCGTCGCCTCGAGCTGGAACGAGATCACCCCCTGCAACCTGTCCCTCGACCGGCTCGCGAAGCGGGCCAAGGAAGGCGTGCACGCCGGTGGCGGGTATCCGCTGGAGTTCGGGACGATCTCGGTGTCCGACGGCATCTCGATGGGACACGAGGGCATGCACTTCTCGCTCGTCAGCCGCGAGGTCATCGCCGACTCCGTCGAGACCGTCATGATGGCGGAGCGCCTCGACGGCTCGGTGCTGCTCGCCGGCTGCGACAAGAGCCTGCCCGGCATGCTGATGGCTGCGGCACGCCTCGACCTGGCCAGCGTCTTCGTCTACGCCGGCTCGATCATGCCCGGCAACGTCGACGGCAAGGACGTCACGATCATCGACGCCTTCGAGGCCGTCGGCGCGTGCCTCGCAGGACGCATGTCGCGGGAGCAGGTCGACAAGATCGAACGCGCGATCTGCCCCGGCGAGGGAGCCTGTGGCGGCATGTACACGGCCAACACGATGGCGTCGGCCGCCGAGGCGCTCGGCATGAGCCTGCCGGGATCGTCGGCCCCGCCGGCCATCGACAGCCGCCGCGACGACTACGCCATCGCCTCGGGCGAAGCCGTCGTCGAGCTGCTCCGCAAAGGCATCACCGCCCGGCAGATCCTGACCAAGGAAGCCTTCGAGAACGCGATCACGGTCGTCATGGCGCTGGGCGGATCGACCAACGCCGTGCTGCACCTGCTGGCGATCGCCCGCGAGGCCGAGGTCGACCTGACCCTCGCCGACTTCAGCCGCATCGGCGACAAGGTCCCGCACCTGGGCGACCTCAAGCCCTTCGGTCGTTACGTCATGAACGACGTCGACAAGGTCGGCGGCATCCCGGTCATCATGAAGGCGCTGCTCGACGCCGGCCTCATGCACGGCGACTGCCTGACCGTCACGGGCAAGACGATGGCCGAGAACCTCGCTCACATCGAGCTCAAGCTCGACGGCGACGTCATCCGGCCGCTCGACAAGCCGATCCACAAGACCGGCGGTCTGACGATCCTGCACGGCTCGCTGGCACCCGAGGGGGCGGTCGTCAAGAGCGCCGGCTTCGACTCCGACGTCTTCGCCGGCACCGCCCGGGTCTTCGACGGCGAGCGCAAGGCCATGGATGCGCTCGAGGCCGGCACGATCGTGGCGGGCGACGTGGTCGTCATCCGTTACGAGGGCCCGAAGGGGGGACCGGGCATGCGCGAGATGCTCGCCATCACCGGCGCGATCAAGGGTGCCGGGCTCGGCAAGGACGTCCTGCTGCTGACCGACGGGCGGTTCTCGGGTGGCACGACGGGCCTGTGCGTCGGTCACGTCGCTCCCGAGGCCGTCGACGGCGGACCGATCGCGTTCGTCAAGGACGGCGACCCCATCACCCTCGATGTCGCCAACAAGCTGCTCGAGGTCGAGATCGACGCCGACGAGCTCGAGGCCCGCAAGGTGGGCTGGGAGCCGCTGCCGCCCAAGTACACGACGGGCGTGCTCGCGAAGTACCGCAAGCTGGTCAGCTCGGCGGCGCACGGCGCCATCACCGGCTAGGTCGCATCGTGACCGATCCGGTGTTCGCGACGAAGTGGGACTTCCTCTTCGCCCGCGTGCTGATCGGCGTCGACCGGACGACGGGCGTCTTCTCCGGCAGCGAGCCGGCGCCCGGCCAGCAGATGGTGGCGGTGTGGACCAGCGAGGACATCGCCACCGAGGCGCTCCACGTCGAGTCGTGGGAGCTCAAGCAGATCAAGGTCCGCGACCTGCTCCGGCTGCTCCCCGCCGGCATCGGTGTGGTCGTCGACCCGGAGACGACGTCGGGCATGACGGCGACGTCGTCCTACGTCGCCCAGCTCAAGCGCTACCTCGTGCCGTTCCCGCCCGACTCGCAGGTTCGGCTCGGCGACTGGGACGCCATGCCGCAGGGTCTGCGCCACGCTCTCGTCCAGGCCGCGACGAGGCACGGGGTGCAGGAGCTGCGCGCGTTCACCTACACCGTCGACGACAGCCCCTCGCTGGGCTGCCTGGCGTACGTCCCGGCGCCGGGCAGCGAGGCGTCCGCCGTGACAGCGGCGCTCGACGCGGCATTGGCGTCTGCCGCGAGTCCTGTCGCGCTGGGCCTGCCGGCCGTCAACGTCGTGGCGCTGGACGAGGTGCCCCAGGAGGTGCGGGCCGCGCTCGGTGACGCCCACGTGATCCACCGCGGGCGGAGATCGACGCGCTGGCGGCGCTGACCGTCCAGCCCGCAAGGCCCGCGAGGATCCCGTCATGGCCGGTCGGGGAGAATGGGCGCATGTCTTCCCTCAGCGATCCAGGCTTCGACGAGCACGAGCTGGCGATCGCCCTGAAGGTGCTCGGGCAGGCGCAGTACCTCGAGGACGAGGACGAGGCGTACGTGGCCCTGCGCCATGCCTGCGGCAAGTTCTACAAGGACGTCAAGAAGCAGCGCCGGCTCGCCAAGCGGGCCGAGGTCGCTGCCGCCGACCGCGCCGTCGTCGCCACCACCGCCACCGGCTCGCCGACCCGCATCGACGACGAGACCGAGGGCATCCCGCTGGTGTCGAATGCCGCTGGTGCGACCGCGGGGACGCTGATCGTGGCGCGCCCCTGCTACATCTGCAAGCAGAAGTACACCGTGGTCGACGCGTTCTACCACCAGCTCTGCCCCGACTGCGCCGCGCTCAACCGCTCCCGGCGCGATGCCCGCACCGATCTCACCGGCAAGCGGGCGCTGCTGACCGGCGGCCGCGCCAAGATCGGCATGTACATCGCCCTTCGCCTGCTGCGCGACGGCGCGCACACCACGATCACGACCCGCTTCCCGCACGATGCGGTCCGCCGCTTCACCGCGATGCCCGACAGTGCCGACTGGATCCACCGGCTGCGGATCGTCGGCATCGACCTGCGCGACCCCGCGCAGGTCGTCGGCCTGGCCGACTCGGTGGCCGAGCAGGGCCCGCTCGACATCCTCATCAACAACGCGGCGCAGACCGTCCGGCGGACACCCGGTGCGTACGCACCGCTCGCGGAGGCCGAGAACGCTCCGCTGCCCGACGGCCCGCTGCCCGAGCTGCTGACGTTCGGCCACACGAGCGACGCACACCCTGCGGCGCTGGTCGGCTCGGTCGCTGCTCATCCCGTGCTCGCCGGTGACGCCCACACCGCCGAGGAGCTGACCAGCCTGGCCCTCAGCGCGGGCTCCGCGGACCTGTCGCGCATCGACGCCGGAGGGCTGGTGCCCGACACCGTCGACATCAACAGCTGGACGCAACGGGTGCACGAGGTCGACGCCCTCGAGCTGCTCGAGGTCCAGCTGTGCAACACGACCGCACCCTTCATCCTGGTGAGCCGCCTGCGCCCGTCGATGGCGGCCGCGGAGGGTCGGCGCACCTATGTCGTCAACGTGTCGGCGATGGAGGGCCAGTTCAGCCGGCGCTACAAGGGGCCGGGACACCCGCACACCAACATGGCCAAGGCCGCCCTCAACATGCTGACGCGGACGAGCGCGGGGGAGATGCTGGCCGAGGACGGCATCTTGATGACCGCCGTCGACACCGGCTGGATCACCGACGAGCGTCCGCACCCCACGAAGGTGCGCCTCGCCGAAGAGGGCTTCAAGGCGCCGCTCGACCTGGTCGACGGCGCGGCCCGCGTGTACGACCCGATCGTCCGCGGTGAGGCGGGGGAGGACGTCCACGGCGTCTTCCTCAAGGACTACGTCGCATCCCCGTGGTGACCCGTCGTGAGCTGCTCCGCGAGCAGTGGACGGAGCTGCGGACGTGGATCGAGCACTCCGGCCTGCTCGACCACCGCCGGGAGCAGAGCGTCCTGGAGGCGTGGAACGTCCACGAGCTCGTGACACACATCGGGCGGTCGTTGCTCGACCTGACGGTGCTCGGTCCCGAGCGGGCCGCGGAGCCTCAGACGCTGCGGACGTACCTGGCGGGCTACGGGGCGTCCGCTCAGGAGATCGCCAACGGCACGACCCAGCTGGCCAGGTCGTTCGAGCGCGACCTGCTGGGGGGCATCGACAACTGTGCACGGCTCGGTCTGCGGGCGCTCGACGCGTTGAGCGCCGACGTCGTGCGGGGCCCGCTCGGACCGATCGGCCTGGACGACTTCGTGCTCACGCGGCTGATCGAGCTTGTCGTGCACGGTGACGACCTCGCCCGCTCCGTGCCGGACGTGGCCGCGCCACCCCTGCTCGACCAGGCGCTCGACGCCGTGGCCGGGGCACTGGCCGGCGCCTACCTGGAGGTGACCGGCTCACCGGCACCGGCCGGGGAGCGGCTCTACTGGATCCGCCGGGCAACGGGTCGCGAGGTCAGCGACGACCCGGCACTCCCGCTGCTCTGACGGTCGCCCTCAACGGCGACGACCCGGCGGAGCGATGCTCCACCGGGCCGTCGAGGTCGTGCGGGGGTGTTGTTACTTGACGCACTTCGCGAAGTCGGCGGTGAGGGCGGTCAGCGCCTTCTCGTCGTCCTTGCTGCCCTTGTAGTCCTCGTCGCTCTCGACGATGGCGTTGAGCGTCTTGTCCGAGACGTCGGAGTCGACCAGCGCGGTGGCGACGCAGTCGGCGGACTTCTCGGGGATCGCGGTCCCGAACACGCTGTCCTTGCTCGTGATGGCCGTCTTGACCTCATCCTTGGTGGGACGATCGTCGCCACCGCCACACGCCGACGTGAGGGCCAGTGATGCGACGAGGAACGCCGCGCTCATGGTCTTCTTCATGTGATTCCCCTAAGTAGGTTGCCTGCCTCTGTGGTGCAGGTCGGTCCCACTATCCCACCTCGCCGCCGGCACCCCGGATCGGCGGGTCGATGGGCGTCCTTCGGCGTCCACATGGTGGTACAAACCGTCTCGGCACTTGATATCTGCCGGAGGGGCCTCCATGCTGGAGGCATGCATGCGCTCCTCCTCGTAGTAGACGACTGACGCGACAGCCTCACCCGGCTCCGCGTCTCCCTCGACAGCACCCAGCGAACGCTCTGGGTCCGGGGGATTTTTTTATGCGGCCGAGCACATCCGGGTGTGCTGGTCGCACCGGCTTACGATGAAACGAACAGTTAGGTACCAAGACTCATGACAGAGCAGATCGCTGAGCAGCTCACCGGGGCGCAGAGCCTCGTCCGGGCGCTGGAGCACGCTGGGGTGGACACCATCTTCGGCATTCCGGGCGGTGCCATCCTCCCCGCGTACGACCCGCTCTTCGACTCCGAGCAGATCCGCCACGTCCTCGTCCGCCACGAGCAGGGCGCCGGGCACGCCGCCCAGGGCTACGCGATGGCCACCGGTCGCGTCGGCGTGTGCATGGCGACGTCCGGTCCGGGTGCGACCAACCTCGTCACGGCGATCGCCGACGCGTACATGGACTCGGTCCCGATCGTCGCCATCACCGGCCAGGTCGCGACCCACCTCATCGGCACCGACGGCTTCCAGGAGGCCGACATCCGCGGCATCACGATGCCGATCACGAAGCACAGCTACCTGGTCACCGATCCGGAGCAGATCCCGCGGATCATCGCGGAGGCGTTCCACATCGCCGGCACGGGCCGTCCCGGCCCGGTGCTGGTCGACATCGCCAAGGACGCGCTGCAGGCCTCGACGACCTTCGACTGGCCCAGCGAGCTGGCGCTGCCGGGCTACCGTCCGACCACGCGGCCGCACGGCAAGCAGGTGCGCGAGGCGGCCCGGCTCATCGCCGCCGCCGAGCGTCCCGTGCTCTATGTCGGCGGTGGCGTGATCAAGGCCAATGCGGCCGCGGAGCTCAAGATGCTGGCCGAGCTGACGCAGATCCCGGTCGTCACGACGCTGATGGCCCGCGGAGCGTTCCCCGACTCCCACGAGCTGCACCTGGGCATGCCGGGCATGCACGGCACCGTCGCGGCCGTCGCCGCACTGCAGCGCAGCGACCTGCTGATCTCGCTCGGCGCCCGCTTCGACGACCGCGTGACGGGTCACCTGCCGTCGTTCGCGCCGCTGGCCAAGATCATCCACGCCGACATCGATCCCGCCGAGATCTCCAAGAACCGCACGGCCGACGTCCCCATCGTCGGTGACTGCCGCGAGGTCATCTCCGAGCTGATCGGCATGCTGCGCAAGCAGGCCGACGAGGACGGGATCGAGGGCGACTACAGCCCCTGGAAGTCCCAGATGCTGGGCGTCAAGGCCAAGTTCCCGGTCGGCTACGACAAGCCCGAGTCCGGCCTGGCCCCCCAGACGGTGATCGAGCGGCTCAGCGCGATCGCCGGACCGGACGCGACGTACGTCGCCGGAGTCGGGCAGCACCAGATGTGGGCTGCCCACTACGTCGACTACGAACGTCCCCGGCAGTGGCTCAACTCCGGCGGCGCCGGCACGATGGGCTACGCCGTCCCGGCCGCGATGGGCGCCCAGGTCGGCCTGCCCGGCTCGGTCGTCTGGGCCATCGACGGCGACGGCTGCTTCCAGATGACCAACCAGGAGCTGGCGACCTGCGCGATCGAGGGCATCCCGATCAAGGTCGCCGTCATCAACAACTCCTCACTGGGCATGGTCCGCCAGTGGCAGACGCTGCTGTACGAGAGCCGTTACTCCAACACCGACCTCAACACCGGCCCGGAGTCGATCGGCGCCCGCCGCATCCCCGACTTCGTCAAGCTCGCGGACGCCTACGGGTGCGTGGGCCTGCGCTGCGACAGCGAGGCCGAACTCGACGCGACGATCGAGAAGGCGATGGCGATCACCGATCGCCCGGTCGTCATCGACTTCGTCGTCGAGCGCGACGCCATGGTGTGGCCGATGGTCCACGGCGGCGCCAGCAATGACGACATCCAGATCGCGCGAGATCTCGCGCCCGAGTGGGACGACGAGGACATCTGAAATGACCAGCCACACTTTGTCGGTGCTCGTCGAGAACACGCCCGGCGTCCTCGCCCGTGTCTCGAGCCTGTTCATGCGCCGCGGCTTCAACATCGACTCGCTGGCCGTCGGTCCGACGGAGATCCCCGAGATCTCCCGCATGACGATCGTGGTCAACGTCGACGAGCTGCCGCTCGAGCAGGTCACCAAGCAGCTCAACAAGCTGGTCAACGTCCTCAAGATCGTCGAGCTCGAGTCGTCGAGCGCGGTCGAGCGTGAGCTCATGCTGATCAAGGTCAAGACCGACCCCCAGACCCGCGGACAGGTCCTCGAGACCGTCGCCCTGTTCAGGGCTAAGGTGGTCGATGTCGCCACCGATGCCGTGACGATCGAGGCGACCGGAGACGCGGGCAAGCTCACCGCGATGCTGAACGTCCTCGAGCCGTTCGGGATCCGCGAGATCGCCCAGTCCGGACGTGTGGCCATCGGCCGCGGGTCCCGTTCCATCACCGACCGCACGCTTCGCGCCGTCCCCGGCACGCAAGCCAGCTGACCACCACCCCAAGAAGTCCATTCCTTAGGAGAAGCCCCGTGGCTGAACTTTTTTATGACGACGACGCCGATCTGGGCATCATCCAGGGCCGCCATGTGGCGGTCATCGGGTACGGCAGCCAGGGCCACGCCCACGCGCTGAACCTGCGGGACTCCGGAGTCGACGTGCGCGTCGGTCTGCCCGAGGGCTCCAAGAGCCGTGCCAAGGCCGAGGCCCAGGGCCTGCGTGTCCGCAACGTGGCCGAGGCGGTGGAGGAGGCCGACGTCGTCGTGATCCTCGCCCCCGACCAGGTCCAGCGCCACGTCTACGCCGAGGCCATCGAGCCGAACCTCGTGGACGGCGACGCCCTCGTCTTCGGGCACGGCTTCAACATCCGCTTCGGCTACATCGAGCCGCCGAAGGGCGTCGACGTCGTCCTGGTGGCCCCCAAGGCGCCGGGTCACACCGTGCGCCGCGAGTTCGTCGACGGCCGGGGCATCCCCGACATCATCGCCGTCGAGCAGGACGCCAGCGGCAAGGCGTGGGACCTCGCGCTGTCGTACGCCAAGGCCATCGGCGGCACGCGCGCCGGTGTCATCAAGACGACGTTCACGGAGGAGACCGAGACGGATCTCTTCGGCGAGCAGGCCGTCCTCTGCGGTGGCATGTCGCACCTCGTGCAGGCCGGGTTCGAGACGCTCACCGAGGCCGGCTACCAGCCGGAGATCGCCTACTTCGAGGTGCTGCACGAGCTCAAGCTCATCGTCGACCTGATGTGGGAGGGCGGCATCGCCAAGCAGCGGTGGAGCATCTCCGACACCGCCGAGTACGGCGACTACGTCTCCGGCCCGCGCATCATCGACGCGTCCGTCAAGGAGCGCATGCAGGCCGTGCTCGCCGACATCCAGGACGGCACCTTCGCCAAGCGCTTCATCGACGACCAGGATGCCGGCGCGCCGGAGTTCCTGCGTCTGCGCCAGGAGGAGGCCGGGCACTCGATCGAGAAGACCGGCAAGGTCCTGCGCTCGCACTTCTCGTGGAAGCAGCAGGACGCCGACTACATCGACGGCCAGGCGGCCCGCTAGCCACCCGCACGATCGAGGGGCGTCACCGCTTGGCGGTGGCGCCCCTTTCGTCATTCCCGCCGCGTGTAGGCTCGGACTCGCATGGCCGGGGTGCCCCACGAGGGGCTGAGATGAGACCCGCCGAACCTGATCCGGTTAGCACCGGCGCTAGGGAGCCTGTATGAGTAGTCCTGTCACGCCATCATCGACGAGTGCTGCGATCGCAGCGGCGGTCCGCGCAGGTTCGCCGCTGGTCCAGTACCTGACCAACTTCGTGTCGATGGACATCGCGGCCAACGTCCTCAACGCGGTGGGCGCGTCACCGGCGATGGTCCACGACGCCCACGAGTCGGGTGAGTTCGCCAGGATCGCCTCGGCCGTCGGCATCAACATCGGCACACCGTCGCCGTCGTGGGTCGACGGCATGGTCGCCGCCGCCGAGGCGGCACACGAGGTCGGCACGCCCTGGGTACTCGACCCCGTCGCGGTCGGCGCGACGACCTACCGCCGCGACATCGTCGCGCGGCTCGTCCAGCACCGGCCGACCGTCGTGCGGGGTAACGCCAGCGAGATCCTGGCGATGGCGACCTCCCAGGCCGGCGGACGGGGCGTCGACAGCGTTGCCGTGTCGTCGGCCGCCCTGGACGCCGCGGCCGAGCTGGCGCGACAGCTGTCGACCGTCGTCGTGGTCACCGGCGTTGAGGACGTCGTGACCGACGGCACCCGGACAGCGGTCGTCCACGGCGGGCACGCCTGGATGCCGATGGTCACGGCGCTCGGCTGCTCGGCCACCGCGCTGGTCGCGGCGTGCTGCGCGGTCGACGACGATCCGTTCGAGGCGTCGATCGCCGCCATGGCGATGCTCGCGGCCGCCGGCGAGCGGGCCGGAGCCCGATCCGAGGGCCCCGGCAGCTTCAGGGTCGCGTTGGTCGACGAGCTGGCGCTGCTGGACGACGTCCGCCTGTCGTCCGTCCGCGTCGACCGGTCATGACGCTCGACCTGCGCCTCTACCTGGTGACGGATCCGTCGTACGACGACCTCGAGTCCGTCGTGCTCGCGGCGGTGTCGGGCGGAACGACCTGTGTGCAGGTGCGCGACAAGCGTCCTGACGCCGATCGCGTCGCGAGCGTCCGGCGGCTCCGGACGCTCCTCCCGGACGACGTCCTGCTGATCGCCAACGACGACGTCGCCGCCGCGCGGGAGGGCCACGGACTGCACGTGGGGCTCGACGACATCGACCCGAGCGTGGCCCGCCGGATGTTGGGCCGCGATGCGGTCATCGGCTGGTCGATCAACGATCTCTCCCAGCTCGACGACGCCGCGCAGCTCGAGGCGTGCGACTACGTGGCGGCGAGCCCCGTGTGGGCGACGCCGACCAAGACCGACACCGGCACGCCGTTCGGACTCGACGGCATCCGCCGGATCGCGGAGCGGCTCGACGGCCGCCTCCCGCTGGTCGCGATCGGTGGCATCGACGCGTCGAGCGCGGACGAGGTGATCGCTGCGGGCGCCGACGGCATCTGCGTCGTGAGCGCGATCTGCGCCGCGGACGATCCACGTGCCGCGTCGAGCGAGCTGCGGTCGATCGTCGACTCGGCCCTGGCGCGAAGAGGAGTGCCGGCATGAACCGGACTCCCGTCATGCTCAGCATCGCCGGATCGGATCCGTCCGGTGGTGCGGGCATCCAGGCGGACCTGAAGACCGCCAGCGCGCTCGGCGTCTACGGTGCTACCGTCATCACCGCGCTGACGGTCCAGAACACGCTCGGCGTGACGGGGATCCATGCCGTCCCGGCCGGGTTCGTCGTCGACCAGTACGTGTCGATCGTGGAGGACCTCGACGTGAGGGCCGTCAAGATCGGGATGCTCGGCAGCGCTGAGGTCGTCGAGGCGGTCGCTGCGGTGCTGCAGTCGCATCCCGTGCCTGCCGTCGTCCTCGACCCGGTCATGGTGGCCACCTCCGGCGACCGGCTCGTGCCGGAGGACGCCGTCGCCGCGATCCGTGAGCTGCTCCTGCCGCTGGCCACGGTCGTCACGCCGAACGTCCCGGATGCCGAGGCGCTGACGGGCCTCCGCATCGGCGCGCAGGACGACCTGGTGGCCGCCGGTCGCGCAGTGCTCGGGCTCGGCCCCGCCTGGGCACTCGTCAAGGGCGGTCACCTCGACGGCGAGCTCAGCACCGACGTCCTCGTGTCGGCGTCCGGCTCGACGTACCTGGACGCCCCGCGGGTGAGGACGGCTCAGACGCACGGGACGGGGTGCACGCTGTCATCGGCGATCGCGTCGTATCTCGTGCGTGGGGAGGACTTGCCGGCTGCGGTGTCGTCGGCCAAGGCCTACCTGACACGGGCGCTCGTCGCGGGTGCGGCCCTGCGGGTCGGGCGCGGCAACGGTCCCGTCGACCACCGGGTCGCGGGATGACGTCGATCGCCCAGGAGTGCTGGGGGCATGTCGACGACTGGTTCGCGGCGATCTGCCGGCATCCCTTCGTCGCCGGGCTGACCGACGGGACGCTGTCGGAGGACGTCTTCGTGCGGTACCTGGTCGACGACGCCCACTACCTCGACAGGTACGCCCGGGTGCTGGCTGGGCTGGCCGCGCGCGCACCGGATCCGGAGGGCATCGCGCTGCTCGCCGGGTCGGCCGCCGGGGCGATCGCCGCGGAGAGGGACCTGCATCGTCGATTCCTGGCCCCGCGCGGGCTCGACCCCGATCGGGACGTGGTGCCCGAGGCGTCACCGACGTGCGTCGCGTACACGGGCTTCCTCGAGCAGGGTGCGACGGCGCCGTTCGACGTCGCGCTGGCGGCGGTTCTTCCGTGCTTCCGGGTGTACGCCGAGGTTGGCCGCCACGTGACGGCTCGTCGGGCACTGGGGACGCATCCGTACGGGGCGTGGATCGACACGTACGCCGCACCGGAGTTCGACGCGGCGGTCCGCCGGGCCGAGGCGTACCTCGACGGCGTGGCGGTGAACCGCGACGACGTCGTGGCGGCGTACCGCCGGTCGACCCGCTTCGAGTGGATGTTCTGGGACGCCGCCTGGCGCGGCGAGATCTGGCCCACCACCCCCTGAGGGACGCGCACATCTGGTCTCGTCCGGTGTTCCGAAACATGAGGACACAGGCACTTCACCGGCCTTTGTTCCGACCGTGACCAACCCGAAACATCGGAGGCGCTCACTGGAGTCATGTCCCAGGGAGTGTTCGACAGCCACCGCCACATCGGCGCGCTGCCGGAGTACGCGTTCTACGGCGGGCCGGCGATCCGCGCCGACGTGACCGCGAAGGAGACCGTCGGCGCCTTCTTCGCCGATCTCGACCGCGAGGGCACCGAGCGGGCTCTCGTCCTGCCGAACTACGGCGTGCCGATCCCCGACGCCGCCTTCGATCTGAACCCGCTGGCGATCGAGGCCGCGCAGAAGGACGATCGCGTCAGCTGCGGCCTGTGGGTCTCGCCGAAGGCGTCCGACGCCGCCCGCAACGACGCGGCCCTGGCCCTCGCGACCGAGTCAGGGGTCAAGGCACTCAAGACCAGCTTCTTGCTGGGCGGCAGCCCGACCGACCCGGACTGCGCCGAGCAGATCGACCGCATCTTCACGACCGCCGCACAGCACGACCTCGTCGTCCACGTGCACACGTCGCCGGGTGCCGCGTCCGACATCGACCAGGTCGGGACGCTCGTCGACACGTACGGCGACGACACCAAGATCCATCTCGTCCACCTGGGTGGCGGCATGAGCGGCCACATGAAGCTGATCGGCGGCCGGCTCTTCGACTGGATCGAGGCCGGCAAGCAGGTCTACACCGACACGAGCTGGACGATCGGCTTCGCGCCGGCGTGGCTCGTGCAGGAGATCGAGCGGCGCGGCATCGGCCACGATCGAATCCTGTTCGCGACCGACTGCCCCTGGGGCGACTTCGAGGGCGAGCACGCGCGTCTCGCCGCCGTCGCCAAGGACCCCGAGCTCGCGGAGGCGTTCTTCCGCGGCAACTTCGCCAGCCTGTACGGCTGAACCAGATCCCTGGCCCGCCACGGCCAGTGCACGGCCCCATCCCCATCGCACAGGAGACGACATGACCGAGATCGACGACCAGCTCGCCGCCAACATCGAGGCCTCGCTCGCCGAGATCCAGCACCCGTCGCTGCCCAAGGGCACCAACCTCTACGGCTCCACCAAGCTGTTCCCCGACTACCAGGCGGAGGAGGGCCAGTCGTACTTCACGCTGATCCACGGCATCCCGCACGAGTCGTCGGTCAGCTTCGTCGCGATCCTGCAGGCGACGCGCGCGCTGCGCAAGGGCTTCGAGACGGCGATCTACTTCTACGGCCCCGGCACGCTGGCGTGCTCGGCGAACCGGGGCTTCCCGACGACCGGCGACGCCGGCTTCCCGGGCGAGCTCAACATGAACGCGTCGCTCGAGACGTACATCGCCGAGGGCGGGACGGTCTACTGCTGCCGCTTCGGCCTGGCGCTGCACGGCATCCGCGAGGAGGACCTGATCGAGGGCGTCATCCCGGCACACCCGCTCGACGTGCAGGACGCGATCATCCACTACGCCCGCAAGGGCGCCATCATCAACTCCGTCTACAACCTCTAAGACCCGCACGCCCAAGCCGGACGACGACGGAGGAGACACCCATGAACGCGCCCGCCTGCGGGGGAGCCACGGCCACCCGCCCCAGCACACGAGTCGACGTCGCGATCCAGGGCATCCGGCTTGCGGACGCGCCGGTCAGCCGGCAGGCGGGTGCGGGACCCAGCGATGACGGTCACGTGCTGCTCGGGGGGATCGGGACCGCGATCCCGGTCAACCCCGACAGCCCGTTCACGATCAACCGGGGGCGCCTGCTCCTGGACGGGGCGGACACGGGCCTCGGCGTGGAGCCGGTGCGCCGCCCGGCGTTCTACGACCTCGAGACCGCCGACGGCGTCTCGTACGAGAAGATCGCGCGGCTGCACTCGGCCGACGTCCTCGCGACGACCGTCGTGCAGACGTGCGTCCGCTACGACGAGGCCGAGCGCTGCCGGTTCTGCGCGATCGAGAAGTCGCTGGAGGCCGGCTCGACGATCGCGGTCAAGACGCCGGCCCAGATCGCCGAGGTCGCGCGTGCCGCCCACGAGCTCGACGCCATCACGCAGATGGTCATGACGACCGGCACGTCGAACGGACGCGATCGCGGCGCGACCCATCTCGCCCGCTGCGTCCGGGCCGTGCGAGAGGTGCTGCCGGACCTCGCGATCCAGGTGCAGTGCGAGCCGCCCGCGGACCTGGGGACCATCACCGACCTGTACGAGGCGGGGGCCCGCTCGATCGGCATCCACGTCGAGTCGATGGACGACGACGTCCGTCGCCGGTGGATGCCGGGCAAGTCGTCCGTGCCGCTGGATGAGTACCGCGCCGCCTGGCGCGAGGCCGTGCGCGTGTTCGGTCACAACCAGGTCTCGACCTACCTGCTGGTCGGGCTCGGCGAGGACCCCGACGAGCTGGTCGAGTCCGCGCAGGAGCTCATCGACATGGGCGTCTACCCGTTCGTCGTGCCGTTCCGGCCGCTGGCTGGGACGCTCGCGACCGAAGTCGACCGCGTGCCGCCGCCGTCCGCGGAGGTGCTGCAGGACGTCACCCGCCGCGTCGCCCACGCCCTGATGGCGGCCGGGATGCACGGCTCCGACCAGGCCGCAGGCTGCGCCGCGTGCGGCGCCTGCAGCGTCCTGCAGAGCGAAGGGGCATGACCGCCATGACGATCGTCGATCTCGACCGCGGCATCCTGACCGGGCTCCGGACCACGCCCGTGCCCGCGCCGACCGTCCTGGTCTCGCCGGCGTCGACACGGGCCGAGCTCGACGACTACCGGGCGCTCCGCCGTGACGTGTTCGTGGCCGAGCAGGGCATCTTCGACCGCGACGACGCCGATCGAGTCGACGACGACCCGCGCACGATCGTCCTCGTCGCCCGCACCCCCGACGGCACGATGCTCGGCGGGGTGCGCATCGCGCCGGCCGTCGAGGGCCGCGACATCGGCTGGTGGTCGGGGAGCCGGCTCGCGGTGAGTGCCGCCGCCCGGACCCACGCCGGCATCGGCGCCGCCCTGGTCCGTGCCGCGTGCGCGCGCGCCGAGGCCGAGGGCGCCCTGCGCTTCGACGCCACGATCCAGGCCCAGAACGAGGTCCTGTT
>JAOPWZ010000121.1 GCA_025965435.1 Aeromicrobium sp. | reverse complement strand
GGTACTCGTCCTTGTGCTCCAGGTCCGTCGCGACCGGAATGATCTCCTTCTCCACGAACTGACGCACCAGCTTCAGGATCTCGGTCTGGTCCTCGGTGAGACCTTCAGTGCTGACAAGACGACCCATGGCGGGCTCCTCCGGTTGCTGCGACGATGACCCACCGACTGTACCCACAAGTAACACGCGCGTCTCGTCCTGGTGACGTGGGCCACTCGGTCAGTCGGCGAGCGGCGCCTCGGGTGGCGGTCGCCGCACGACGACGACCATGAGCCCGGCCAGGATCAGGCCCAGCCCGACGTACACGCCCAGCGACGGCGTCTGGCCGAGGAAGATGCCCGCGAGGAGCGCGGCCCCCGGAACCTCCAGCAGGAGCAGGAGCGAGATCAGGCCCGGGCTCATGACCGCGAGCAGGTGGTTCAGCACCGAGTGACCCAGCAGCTGCGCGCAGATCGTGACCCCGACGATCGCGAGCCACGTCCGCCCCGAGAAGTCGACCATCTCGACACCTGCGACGAGGCAGGCGACGCCCAGCACGAGCGCACAGGTCCCGTAGCAGACGACGGTGTAGGAGCTCGTCGAGACGCGTTCGCGCACCTGGCTCCCGGCGATGACGTAGAGCGCCGCGGTCAGGCCGCCGACCAGGGCCAGCAGATCACCTGCAAGCGCCCGGGCCGACAGCGAGAAGTCCACCCCCGTGATGACCAGGACCCCCACGATGGCCAGCGACATCCCGCCGATCACCGAGCGCGGCGTCATCTCCCCACGGAAGCGGTCGATGAGGACGACGAACACGAGCTGCATGCTCACCATCGCGGTCGCCGCGGCGACCGAGGTCATCTTGAGCGAGGTGATCCACGTGGCGAAGTGCGCGGCCAGCATGACGCCGGCGAAGATCGTGGTGCGCCATCCGCTGCGCCCGAGCGTGCCGAGCTCGCCGCGGGCCCGCGGCGCGGCGAACGGCACGATGGCCAGCGTCCCGAGCGCATTGCGCCAGAAACCGATCGCGAGTGCCGGGGCGGCGGCGCCGGCCATGAGCGGGCCGGAGGCCGAGACGCCCAGGATCGCGACGACGGCGAGGAAGGCGTTCACCCGGACAGTGTGCCGTGCGGGCGCGGCGGCTCAGCCCAGTGCCACCCCCTCCCCCATGCGACATGCCACCATGTCCGCATGACGCTTCTCGCCATCCTCCTGATCGTCGTGGGGGCGGGCATCAGCCTGTTCGCCACCTCCCTGATCATCCGCCCGGCCGGCTGGGCCCGTGTCACCGGCGAGATCCTCGGCACCTCGAGCAGCGCCCCGTCCTACGCGCCGCACCGGGGCGCCTCGTTCCGCTACACGTCCGGCGACGGCACCGAGCACACCGTCTGGTCGCCCGAGGGCACCGACACGGGGGCGGCCGTGGGGCAGCCGGTCCAGGTCAGGTACGACCCCAAGAACCCCGCGCAGGCCCGGGTCGGCACCAGCCTGCCCCAGGTCTTCATCCTCATCGCCCTGGGCGACGCGCTGATCGTCGCCGGGATCCTGATCCTCGTGCTCTGACCCGACCCGCCCCGACCCGCACCTCCCCGCTGAGTGTGACGTTTCCGCAGCTCGTCCCGCGTGCGGGCACGCAGAAACGTCACACTCAGCGGGAAGGGGGAACGCGGGGAGGGGAGCCGCTAGCCCCAGCTCTGCTCGAGCTCGGCCAGGGACGACTCGAGGTGGAGCAGCAGGCGCTGGAGGTGCGGGACCGACTTGCGGCAGCCGATGATCCCGAAGTCGAGGTACTTGTCGCGGCTGCTCAGGGTGATGTTGAGCGCTTGGCCGTCCGTGACGATCGACATGGGATACGAGCCGTCGAGGCGTGAGCCGTTGAAGTACATCGGCTTGCGCGGGCCGGGCACGTTGGACACGATGACGTTGAACGGCGGGTTGGTGTAGCGGACGAAACCCGGGATCGGCGTCATCGCGAGCGGCAGCATCTGCATCGCCGAGACCGCCAGGATCTGGGTCGGCGTCAGCTCGTGGAGGACCTTCTTGGCCTGGCGGGACGAGTACGCGATCTCCTCGAGCCGGGTCGCCCCGGCCTCGCGGTCCGTCGCGAGGTTGACCACGATCGCCCCCGTGGCGTTGCCCGGCGCGGAGTCGCTGCCCTGTCCGGAGCGCAGCGTCAACGAGACCGGCACCATCGCGGTCATCGGCTCGTCCGGCAGGGCGTGCTGCTCCAGGAGATACGCCCGCAGCGCACCCGACACCATGGCGAGCACGACGTCGTTGAGGGTCGTCGCCGACGACTTGGAGACCCGCTGGATGCGTTCCAGCTCCCACGACTGGGCGGCGAAGCGGCGCGCACTGCCGACCGGTCCGTTGAGGATCGTCTTGGGCGCCTGCGGGAGTGCGAGGCCGTGGTCGCGGACGACCTGGCGCGCGATCCTGAGGCCGGCGGGCACGATCCCCGCGATGTCGGTCAGCGCGCCCCGGCCGGCGTCGACGAGGGCCAGCGGGCTCAGCCCCTTGCCGGAAGTGGAGGACGGCGAACGGGTCGGCACGGCCCACGTCGGCCGGCAGTCGCGCGCGTCGGGATCCTCGCTGAGCGAGCTCTGCAGCAGCCGGATGGCCGAGACGCCGTCGACCATCGAGTGGTGGATCTTGTGATAGATCGCGATCCGGCCGTCCGCGAGCCCCTCGATGACGTGCGTCTCCCACAGCGGACGATGCCGGTCGAGCAGCGACCCATGCAGGCGCGACGTGAGCTGGAGCAGCTCCCTGATGCGTCCCGGTCCCGGCACGGCCGAGTGGCGCACGTGGTGGTCGAAGTCGAGCGACTCGTCGGTGATCCACCGCGTCCCGATCGGCTGGCCCGGGCGCTTGCGGAACAACGGCGAGACGTCGTCGGACTTGCTGAAGGCGTCGTGCATCTGCGACAGCTGCTCGGGCCCGCTCCCCTCCGGAGGCACGAACAGCTGCAGTCCGCCCACGTGCATCGGATGATCCCGGTTCTCCGCAAGCAGGAACATCGAGTCGGTGGGCGGCATGAACGACATACGAATTTCTCTCTGCGGAAGGGACGTACCAGGAGTACGCTAACGCTCGCACCTGTGGCGCAGGTCACTTTGTGGGATATGCGGGAACAGGATGTCGCGGTCCAGGGCATCTGATGAGGGAGGGGATCACTCATGGCACACCTGACACTGGCCGCGGAACCGCAGTACTTCCGTGGCACGAGCCTGCAGTCCCAGGCGCTCGCCCACGGCCTCCGGCACACGGTCCGGCCGATGCTGGGCCTGTGGTCCCACGTGCCGTTCGAGTACTTCCCCCCCAACGTCATCGAGCACGCCGCCCGGCTCCTGCCGGTCCACGCCGGCACGATGTGGCGCACCGTCGACCTGCGGACGTCCACGAGCGAGTGGCTCCAGGCCAAGGGCGTCGCCGACATCACCCACGGCAACACCAGGGCGATCCTGTACTTCCACGGCGGCGCCTTCCTGACCTGCGGCCTCAACACCCATCGCCGGCTCGTCTCCCGCATCTCGTACGCCACGGGCCAGCCCGTCCTCAACGTGGGCTACCGCCAGATGCCGCACGAGCCCATCGACGAGTCGATCTCCGACGGCGTCGACGGATTCCAGTGGCTGCTCGACCAGGGCTACCGCGCCGAGGACATCACGCTGGCCGGCGACTCGGCCGGCGGCTACCTCGCCTTCAGCGTCGCGCGGGCGGTCATCGACAAGGGCCTCGGCCGGCCGGCCGGCATCGTCGCGCTCTCCCCGCTGCTCGACTTCGACCCGGCCGGCAAGCAGGCGCACCGCAACGCCCACCGCTGCCAGGTCTTCACGCTGAACGCCGTCGCCAAGCTCACCGAGGTCTCGCTGCGCATGGACAGCCGGCGTGGCATCACCTCCAGGCGGGTCGACCCGGTCAACATGCCGCTCGCCGACATGCCGCCGGTGATGATCCACGTCGGGTCTCGCGAGCTGTTGATGGCCGACGCGGAGCTCATGGCCAACCGCCTCGTGTCGGCAGGGGTCTCGTGCGACCTGCAGGTGTGGGAGAAGCAGATCCACGTGTTCCAGGCGGCCGCCTCCTGGGTGCCCGAGGCGCGCGCCGCGATCGAGCAGATCGGGACGTTCATCCGCGGGCTCGCCGAGCGCGAGGTCCCCGAGGCCGTCCAGCCGGTCGTCGCCCCCCGGTCGCGCACCCGCACGGCCAAGGCTTCCGTCGTCTGACCGCGCGCCCGAGTCGCGCAAGACTGCCGGCGGAAGGACAATCAAGGTCCCGACCGAGAGGAAGTCATGACCAAGGCGAACCACATCGACGAGAACGAGCTCGAGGTCCACGGACCGAAGGACGCCGCAGCGGGTGTGACCGGTGTGCGGGTCGCCCTCCAGCGGGCGGTGGGCAAGATGGGTGTGACCCGCACCGCTCAGACGCTGACCAAGCTCAACCAGGCCGATGGCTTCGACTGCATGAGCTGCGCGTGGCCCGACCCCGATCCGGAGAACCGCCACCACGCGGAGTTCTGCGAGAACGGCGCCAAGGCCGTCGCCGACGAGGGCACCCGGACCCGGGCGACGCCCGACTTCTTCGCGCAGCACAGCCTCGCCGATCTCGAGGGCCGCGACGACTACTGGCTCAACGAGCAGGGCCGCATCACCCACCCGATGGTCAAGCGGCCCGGTGGCTCTCACTACGAGCCGATCACCTGGGACGACGCCTTCGGTCTCATCGCCGGGCACCTCGGCGCCATCGACCCCGACGAGGCGATCTTCTACACCTCCGGCCGCGCGTCGAACGAGGCGGCGTTCCTCTACCAGTTGTTCATCCGCGCCTACGGCACCAACAACATGCCCGACTGCTCGAACATGTGCCACGAGTCGAGCGGCACGGCACTGACGGAGTCGATCGGCATCGGCAAGGGCAGCGTCAGCCTGCGCGACATCTACGACGCGGAGCTCATCGTCATCGCCGGGCAGAACCCGGGCACCAACCACCCGCGCATGCTCTCGGCCCTGGAGACCGCCAAGCTCCGCGGTGCCAAGATCGTCGCGATCAATCCCCTGCGCGAAGCCGGCCTGGTCAACTTCCGCAACCCCCAGAAGCCACGCGGCCTGGTGGGTCGCGGCACCGACATCGCGGACGTCCACCTGCCCATCCGCCTCAACGGCGACCTCGCCCTCTTCCAGGGCATCGGCTCGCTGCTGGTGGAGTGGGACGCGCTCGACCACGACTTCATCGCGCAGCACACCGACGGCTTCGAGGACTGGGCCGAGCACGTCCGCGCCGTGGACTGGCCCGTCATCGAGAGCACGACCGGGCTCACCCGCCAGCAGATCACCGAGGTCGCCGAGATGATCCGCGACTCGAACGCGACGATCTACTGCTGGGCGATGGGGCTGACCCAGCACCGCAACTCGGTCGCGACGATCAAGGAGGTCGTCAACGTCGCGCTGGCCCGCGGCGACATCGGCAAGCGCGGCGCCGGCCTGTGCCCCGTGCGCGGCCACTCCAACGTGCAGGGCGACCGCACGATGGGCATCTGGGAACGCGTCCCCGAGCACTTCCTCGACTCGTTGCAGGCCGAGTTCGGCTTCGATCCGCCGCGCAAGCACGGTCTCGACACGGTCGACTCGATCCGCGCCTTCCGTGACG
>JAOPWZ010000076.1 GCA_025965435.1 Aeromicrobium sp. | reverse complement strand
CACCGCACCGACATCGCCCTCGTGGCGGCACAAGGGACAATGAAGCCGTGACCACACCGAACGTCCTCGCCAACCGCTACGCCTCGCCCGAGGTGGCCCGCATCTGGTCGCCCGAGCACAAGATCGTCCTCGAGCGCCGGCTGTGGATCGCCGTGCTGCGGGCGCAGAAGGATCTCGGCGTCGAGACGCCCGACGGCGTCATCGAGTCGTACGAGGCGGTCGTCGATCACGTCGACCTCGCCTCGATCGCCGCGCGCGAGAAGATCACCCGCCACGACGTGAAGGCGCGCATCGAGGAGTTCGCGGCGCTCGCGGGCACCGAGCACATCCACAAGGGCATGACGTCGCGCGACCTCACCGAGAACGTCGAGCAGCTGCAGATCAAGGCCTCCCTGGAGGTCATGCGCGATCGCGGCGTCGCGACCCTGGCGCGTCTCGGACGCCTGGCCGCCGAGCACGCGGAGCTCGTCATGGCGGGCCGCAGCCACAACGTCGCCGCCCAGGCCACGACGCTGGGCAAGCGCTTCGCGACGGTCGCCGACGAGCTGCTCGTCGCGCTCGACCGGCTCGACGACCTCATCGCCCGCTACCCGCTGCGCGGGATCAAGGGCCCGGTCGGCACGGCACAGGACCAGCTCGACCTGCTCGGCGGCGACGAGGCGAAGCTCGCCGACCTCGAGCAGCGCGTCGCCCGCCACCTGGGCTTCGACAAGGTGCTGACCAGCGTCGGCCAGGTCTATCCGCGCTCGCTGGACTACGACGTCGTCACGGCGCTCGTGCAGCTCGCCGCGGCACCGTCCAACCTCGCGACCACGATCCGGCTCATGGCCGGCAACGAGATCGTCACCGAGGGATTCAAGCCGGGCCAGGTCGGCTCGAGCGCCATGCCGCACAAGATGAACACCCGCTCGTGCGAGCGGGTCAACGGCCTCGCCGTGATCCTGCGCGGCTACGTCTCGATGATCGGCGAGCTGGCCGGCGACCAGTGGAACGAGGGCGACGTCTCGTGCTCGGTCGTGCGCCGTGTCGCGCTGCCGGACGCGTTCTACGCGGCCGACGGACTGTTCGAGACCTTCCTGACCGTGCTCGACGAGTTCGGCACGTTCCCGGCCGTCATCCAGCGCGAGCTCGACCGCTACCTGCCGTTCCTGTCGACGACCAAGGTGCTGATGGCCGCCGTGCGCCAGGGCCGCGGCCGTGAGACGGCCTACGACGCCGTCAAGCAGCACGCGGTCGCCGTCGCGCTCGAGATGCGTGAGAAGGGTGCCGCCGAGAACGACCTGTTCGCCCGCCTCGCGGCCGACGAGCGCCTGGGCCTGTCGGAGCAGGATCTCGCGAGCCTGGTCGCCTCGCCGATCGACTTCACCGGCGCGGCCGTCAGTCAGGTGCACGCCGTCGTGGCGCGCATCGAGCAGGTGCTGGCCGCCCATCCCACCGCCGCGGCGTACTCGCCCGGCTCGATCCTCTAGGCGCCGGGCGATCCCGTGGGCCTGAGCCTCCTGCCGATCATCCTGATCGTCGTGGGTGCCTGGCTCGCCGGGTGGGGGCTCAAGCGCCGTCGTGCCCTGGGCGGGCTGCCCGGCGGCTGGCGCCGCGTCGCCGGCACGGTCATCGACACGGGCGACGGGTCCGCCCGCCCGCCGCGCATCGAGTACCGCACTCCCGACGGCCGGCGGCTGCGGATCGAGGGGCCGCCGGCGACGCCGTTCTCGGTGGGGGACGAGGTGGCGGTGCTGCTCGACCCTGCGGACCCGACCCGCGCACGCCTCGACCTCACCGAACGGGAGGCGGCGCGGCTGGTGACGCTCCTGATCGCCACCGGCGGGATCGTCCTGGTGATCGGGGCGGTCGCCGCGGTGGCGCTGCTCTAGGCTGGGCGCGTGCCACTCGACATCCCCGGAGCCACCCACCTGCACTCCGGCAAGGTCCGCGACCTCTATGAGATCGACCCCGCGACGGGCGAAGGGGACCAGCACCTGCTGATGGTCGCGTCCGACCGCGTCTCGGCGTTCGACTTCATCCTGACGCCCGGCATCCCCGACAAGGGCGAGATCCTCACGCGGATGTCCCTGTGGTGGTTCGACCAGCTGGCCGACCTGATCCCCAACCACGTCGTGTCGACCACGGTGCCCGAGCGCGTCCGCGGACGAGCGCTCGTCGTCGAGAAGCTCGACATGTTCCCGGTCGAGTGCGTGGCCCGCGGCTATCTCACGGGTTCGGGCCTGACCGACTACGAGACGACGGGGGAGGTGTGCGGCGTCCCGCTGCCTGCGGGTCTGGTCGACGGCTCCCGTCTGCCGGAGCCGATCTTCACCCCGGCGACCAAGGCCGATCTCGGCGAGCACGACGAGAACGTCTCGTTCGAGCACATCACCGGCACCGTGGGGGTGGAGACCGCGACGGCGCTGCGCGACCTGACGCTGACGATCTACGCCCGCGCCGAGCAGATCGCGCGCGAGCGCGGCATCATCCTGGCCGACACCAAGCTCGAGTTCGGTGCCCGGCCCGACGGCACGATCGTGCTGGCCGACGAGGTGCTGACCCCCGACTCCTCCCGCTTCTGGCCGGCCGACGCGTGGCAGCCCGGCCGCTCCCAGGCGTCGTACGACAAGCAGTTCGTCCGCAACTGGCTGACCTCGGACGAGAGCGGATGGGACCGCGCCGGCAACACGCAACCGCCGGCGCTGCCTGCCGAGATCGTGGAGAAGACGCGCGCCCGCTACGTCCAGGCCTACGAGCGGCTGACCGGCGAGACCTTCTGATCGGCCCCTCGGCGCGGACCGTTACCTGCCAGTAGTGTGGCGTGACACCGTCGTCGCACCTGAGGAGCAATCGTGGCCAACCTTGCCGCTCTGTTGGAGAATTCCGCCGAGAAGTACGCCGATCGCACCGCGATCGTGTTCGGCGACACCCGCCTGACCTACGCACAGGTCAACGGAGCAGCCAACCAGGTCGCCAACCTCCTGGTCGAGCGCGGCATCGAGCCCGGTGACAAGGTCGCCCTGTCGTCGCCGAACCTGCCGTACTTCACGATCATCTACTACGGCATCCTCAAGGCCGGCGGAACCGTCGTGCCCCTGAACGTGCTGCTCAAGCCGCGCGAGGTCGCCTACCACCTGGCCGACTCCGATGCGAAGGCGTACTTCGCCTTCGAGGGCACGCCCGACCTGCCGATCGGCGACAACGCCTGGGAAGGGTTCGAGGCCACCGACACGTGCACCGAGTTCTTCCTCGTCCGGATGGACGCGAAGTGGCCCGAGCCGATCTCCCCGCCGGAGTACTACGCCCCGCTGGTGGCCAAGCAGCCGCCGACCTTCGAGACCGTCGAGCGCGACGACGACGACACCGCGGTGATCCTGTACACGTCCGGCACGACGGGCCAGCCCAAGGGAGCCGAGCTGCGGCACCGCAACATGCGCGACAACGCGCTGTCCGGCGCGGACCTGTTCGGCGCGGACGAGTCGAAGCCCGACACGTACCTGTCCGTCCTGCCGCTGTTCCACTCCTTCGGCCAGACCGTCATCCAGAACGGCGCGTTCGCCTTCGGCGGCACCGTCGTCATGCTGCCGCGGTTCGAGCCCAAGGCGGCCCTCGACCTGATGCTGCGCGAGAAGGTCACCTTCTTCGCCGGTGTCCCGACGATGTACTGGGGCCTGCTCGCGGCGCTCGACGACAGCGTCGACGTCGAGACGCTGGCCGCCAACCTGCGCGTCGCCGCCGCAGGAGGCGCGGCCCTGCCCGGTGAGATCCACAAGCAGTTCAAGGACCGCTTCGGCGTCACGATCCTCGAGGGCTACGGCCTGTCGGAGACCTCGCCCGTGGCGTCCTTCTCGGCGTACGGGCAGGACCCGCGCGTCGGCTCGATCGGCCTGCCGATCCCGGGCGTGGAGATGAAGCTCATCAACGACGACTGGTCGGACGTCGAGCCCGGTCCCGACGCGGTGGGCGAGATCGCGATCAAGGGCCACAACGTCATGAAGGGTTACTACGACCGACCCGAGGCGACGGCCGAGGCGATCAAGGACGGCTGGTTCCGTTCGGGCGACCTGGCGAAGAAGGACGAGGACGGCTTCTACTTCATCGTCGACCGCTCGAAGGACATGATCATCCGCGGCGGCTACAACGTCTACCCGCGCGAGATCGAGGAGGTGCTCATGACCCACCCGGCGGTGTCGCTGGTCGCGGTCATCGGCGTCCCGAACGACCAGCACGGCGAGGAGATCAAGGCGGTCGTCGTCAAGAACAAGGATCACGACGACGTCTCCGAGGCCGATCTGGCGGCCTGGGCCAAGGAGCAGCTGGCGGCCTACAAGTACCCGCGCATCGTCCAGTTCCTCGACGAGCTGCCCATGACGTCGACCGGCAAGATCCTCAAGCGAGAGCTCTCCTAGGCCTCCAGTAGGATCGGGGCATGCCTCGCATAGTCGTCGACGTCATGCCCAAGCCGGAGATCCTCGACCCGCAGGGCAAGGCCGTCCACGGCGCGCTGCCCCGCCTCGGCTTCAACGCCGTGACGGACGTGCGCCAGGGCAAGCGTTTCGAGCTCGAGGTCGAGGCCGCCGACGAGGCGACCCTCGCCGAGATCCACCAGCTCGCCGAGACCCTGCTGTCGAACCCGGTCATCGAGGACTACGCGGTCCGCGTCGACGGGGCCACCGCGTGAAGATCGGCGTCGTCACCTTCCCGGGGTCGCTCGACGACACCGACGCGCAGCGCGCCGTCCGCCTCGCGGGCGGGGAGGCCGTCGCCCTCTGGCACGCCGACCACGACCTGCAGGGCGTCGACGCCGTCATCCTGCCGGGCGGCTTCTCGTACGGCGACTACCTGCGCTGCGGCGCCATCGCGCGCTTCGCGCCGATCATGACCGAGGTCATCGGCGCGGCCCAGGGCGGCATGCCCGTGCTCGGCATCTGCAACGGCTTCCAGATCCTGTGCGAGTCGCACCTGCTGCCCGGTGCGCTGATCCGCAACGACCACCGCACCTTCATCTGCCGCGACCAGACCCTCCGGGTCGAGAACGCGTCGACGGCGTGGACGACCGACCTGTCCGTGGGCCAGGAGATCGTCATCCCGCTCAAGAACGGCGAGGGTGGATTCGTCGCGGACGACGACACCCTCGACCGGCTCCAGGGTGAGGGTCGTGTCGTGTTCAGCTACGTCGGCGGCAACCCCAACGGCTCGCTGCGCGACATCGCCGGCATCACCAACGAGCGCGGCAACGTCGTGGGACTCATGCCGCACCCCGAGCATGCCGTCGAGGACCTGACCGGCCCCGGCACCGATGGTCTCGCGCTGTTCAGCTCCGGCCTCTCGGCCCTCGTCTCGCGCTGACCGGCATGGATCTCCCCGTCGGATGGTCGTTGCTGCTGCTCGTGGCAGGGCTGTGGAACCTCGCGATCTGGCCGCAGTTCTGGCGCCGGATCGCCAAGGACGACCGCGGTCGCGCGGCCGACGGCTCCACGACCACGTTCTACCGCGTGCACGCCGTCATCATCGGGCTGTCGTTCGCCTTCGGCATCGCCGTCACGGTGCTCGGAATCCTCACGCTCGTCTGAGCGTTGTCGTCTGCATGAGCCACAACGTCGTGCACAACACCGAGCAGCAGCGCTACGAGATCCACGTCGACGGCATCCTCGCCGGCTTCACCCAGGCCCGCGAGCACGGGGACGTCGTCACCTTTCCGCACACCGAGGTCTTCGACCAGTTCGAGGGGCAGGGCCTCGCGTCCGAGCTCGTCGCCGGCGCGCTCGACGACATCCGCGTGCGGGGCAAGAAGATCATCGCGACGTGCCCCTACGTCGCGCGCTTCGTCAAGAAGCACCAGGACTACGCCGATCTGCTGGCCTGAGTCCGGCGTCACACCGACGCGAATCGTCGTCCGCACGGCCCGACTGCTAGTATGTGAACACGTGAACGCACCGATCCGGTGCTGTTCCGGCCCGACGAAGTAGCGCGATCTCGCGCGAAATGGATATCGGGCATCTTTCCCCGAATCGTCTGAGAGTTCCTTGAATCAGCCTGCAGGCAGCCCTGTGCTGCCCACCTTCACGTCCCTCGATCTCCCCGCCGCGCTGGTATCCGCGTTGGCACGCCAGGAGATCCTCAACCCCAGCCCGGTGCAGACCGTCGTCATCCCTGACGCTCTCGCCGGTCGCAACGTCCTCGGTCGCGCCCGCACCGGTTCGGGCAAGACCTTGGCCTTCGGCCTGCCGGTCCTCGCCCGCCTGGCGGGTCGCACCAGCCGGTCCAAGGCCCCCCGCGGCCTGATCCTGCTGCCCACCCGTGAGCTGGCCACCCAGGTCCGCGCCGCGATGGAGCCGCTCGCCCAGAAGATGGGCCTGCGTCTGACGACGGTCTACGGCGGGGTCCCGATCAACAAGCAGATCAACACGCTGAAGAACGGCGTCGACATCGTCATCGCCACTCCCGGCCGGCTGACCGATCTGCTCGACCGTCGCTGCATGACGCTCGACGACATCGAGATCACCGTCCTCGACGAGGCCGATCACCTGTGCGACCTCGGCTTCTACAAGCCGATCGATGCGATCTTGACCAAGACGCCCGAAGGCAGCCAGCGGCTCCTGCTGTCGGCCACGCTCGACGGCGACGTCAACAAGCTCGTCAAGCGCCACCTCCCGCAGCACGTCCTGCACGAGGTCGACTCGGGCGAGAGCGCCGTCGAGACGATGGAGCACCACGTGCTGGTCAGCGCCTCCACCGAGAAGTCCAAGGCGGCCTTCGACCTGCTGCGCGCCAACCCGCGCAGCATCGTCTTCACCCGCACGCGCCGTGGGGCCATGCGCCTCGCGAAGCAGCTCACGCAGAACGGCATCGAAGCCGTCGACATGCACGGCGACCTCTCGCAGCGTCACCGTGAGCGCACCCTCGAGGCGTTCAGCAGCGGCAAGGCCAGCGTCATCGTCGCGACCGACGTCGCCGCGCGCGGCATCCACGTCGACGGCATCGGCCTGGTCGTGCACTACGACGCCCCCGCCGAGCACAAGGCGTACCAGCACCGTTCGGGCCGGACGGCCCGCGCCGGTGAGTCCGGAGCCGTCGTCACGATGACGACCCCCGAGGCGCTGCGCGACATCATCCAGCTGCAGAACAAGGCCGGCGTCACGGCCCGTCACCACGACGCGCGCACCGCGCCGTCGCCCATGACGGTCGAGGCGCTCTCCGGTGCCGGCACCGAGGCACCGCACGCCTCGTCGGTGCGCCAGGGCGCCCGCTCCGCCGGCAACGGTGGTGGCGGCAACCGCGGCAACGGCGGCGGACGCCCCCAGGGCGGTGGCTTCCGCGGCAACGGCGGCGGACGTCCCCAGGGCAGCGGCGGCAACCGTGGCGGAGGCGGCGGACGTCGTCGCCCCGGCGGCTCGGGTGGCACCGGCGGTTCGACCCGGGTCTACTCCTCCTCGTAACACCTGTCAGACGAACAGGCGGCGTCATGTCCGGGTCACGCACCCGGGGGTGGCGCCGTTCGTCGTCCGTCGAGGCTCCGTCAGCGACCCGGAAGCCGGTGCGCCATGCTGGGTTTCATGCTCGTGAAGGCTCGTCTGCCGCGGATCGGACTGCTCGGGCCTGCCTTCATCGCCGCGGTGGCGTACGTCGACCCGGGCAACGTGGCCACGAACGTCACGGCCGGCTCCGAGTTCGGCTACACGCTGGTGTGGGTCGTGGTGATGGCCAATGTCATGGCCGTCCTGGTGCAGTACCTCTCCGCGAAGCTGGGGATGGTCACAGGACAGTCGCTGGCGGGGCACATGGGGCAGCGGCTTCGCAAGGGCCCCCGGATCGCCTTCTGGGCCCAGGCCGAGGCGATCGCCGTCGCGACCGATCTGGCCGAGGTCGTCGGTGGCGCGATCGCGCTGTACCTGCTGTTCGACCTGCCGCTCATGCTCGGCGCCGTCATCACGGCGGCCGTCGCGATGGTGATCCTGCGGATCGGTGACGTGCGCGGGCAGACCGCCCTCGAGCGGGTCATCATGGGCTTCCTCGTGCTGATCGCCGTCGGCTTCATGGCCGGGCTCTTCATCGACCCGCCCGCGGCGGGGCCGCTGGCCGAGGGCCTGATCCCCACGTTCGAGGGGTCCGAGAGCGTGCTGCTCGCCTCGGGCATCATCGGCGCGACCGTCATGCCGCACGTCATCTACCTGCACTCCAGCCTCACGACCTCGCGGCTCGGATCGCGCGGCGAGGGCCACAGCGTCCGCGAGCTGCTGGCGGCCACCCGCACCGACGTCGTGCTCGCCCTGATCCTGGCCGGGA
>JAOPWZ010000012.1 GCA_025965435.1 Aeromicrobium sp. | reverse complement strand
GGTTTCGACCAACGGGCCGCTTCGCGGCGTCACGCTCAACCTCCCCCGTGGCACGGGCGCGGAGCGCCCTTAGCACGGGGGACCTAAGACTTGACTGAGAGCGGAATCCTCGGCGGGGGCCGCGCGTTGTCATCAGTACAAGACACACTGATGGGAGCCGCACCGTGAGCACCAGAACCGGCAACACCAACGCCGAGGGCAAAGACAGTGTGGGCATGTACCTCGCTGAGATCGCCCGCACTCCTCTGCTCGACGCTGCACGCGAGGTCGAGCTGAGCAAGACGGTCGAAGCCGGGTTGTTCGCACGCCACCTGCTCGACGAAGGCCGGATCGGCCGCAAGAAGGGCGGGGCACCGAAGTCCGCCACCGAGGAGGAGCTGCGCTGGCTCGCCGAGGAGGGCGACCGCGCGATCCAGGAGTTCATCCAGGCCAACCTGCGCCTCGTGGTGTCGATCGCCCGCAAGTACGGGCGCTCGGCGATGCCGATGCTCGACCTGGTCCAGGAGGGCAACACCGGCCTGATCCGCGCCGTCGAGAAGTTCGACTACGCCAAGGGCTTCAAGTTCTCGACCTACGCCACGTGGTGGGTCCGCCAGGCCATCACCCGCGGCATCGCACAGCAGGCCCGGGTCGTCCGCCTCCCGGTCCACGTCGTCGAGGAGCTCAACCAGGTGACGGCAGCACGCCGCAACCTGGAGCGGCAGCTCGGCTACGACCCCGAACCGGCCGAGGTCGCCCTCGAGCTCGGCATGGACGTCGACCGCGTCATCGACCTGATGTCGTGGGGCCGCGACCACGTCAGCCTCGACTCCCCCGTCGACGAGGACGGCGACACCTCGCTGGGCGACCTGATCGCCCGTGAGACCGCCCCCGGCCCCGACTTCGCGGTGCTCGACGACGAGTCGCGTCACCTGGTGGCGAACCTCGTCGACAACCTCGGCGATCGCGAGGCCGACATCGTCCGCGCCCGCTACGGCCTGCTCGACGGACGCCAGCAGAAGCTGGCCGACATCGGCAAGCGCCACGGCATCTCGGCCGAGCGGGTGCGCCAGCTCGAGCGGGAGGCTCTCGCGACCCTGCGACGGATCGCCGATCCCGACTTGGCCGCCTAGCTCAGATCAGCTGTCGCCCGGCACGCGCCGGTCGGCGGCCCTGGCCTCGAGCTCGTCCCACACGCCCCCGACGATGGCGGCGAGCTCGTCCTGAGAACCGGTGTTGTCGATCACCAGATCGGCGGCACCGGTTCTCACGTCTCGGGACGCCTGCGCGGCGATCCGTGCCCGGGCGTCGGCCTGCGTCATGCCGCGGTTGGTCATGAGCCGCTCGACCTGTACCTCGACCGGCACGTCGACGACGACCACGACGTCGCACAGGGTGTCGGCGCCCATCTCGACGAGCAGCGGGTTGTCGTGGACGACGATCGCGTCGGGACCGGCCGCTGCCTCGCGGGCGTCACCGAGGTCCCGGATCGCCGGGTGCGTGATGCCGTTCAGGTCGCTGAGCGCCTGCGGATCGGTGAACACGAGCGCACCGAGCGCGGGCCGGTCGAGCGTGCCGTCCGCGGCGATGACACCGGGGCCGAAGCGCTCGGCGATCCGCTCGAGCGCCGGGCTGCCGGGCTCGACGACGTCGCGGGCCAGCCGGTCGTAGTCGATCACCACGGCCCCGTGCGCGACGAGCAGGGCACTGACGGTGCTCTTGCCCGAGCCGATACCGCCGGTCAGGCCGACTCTCAACATGCCGGTGCCTAGCGGGTGGCTGAGGTGCCGTAGGTCGTGACGTGCACGTGGTCCATGTGGTTGGCCGTCGCACCGCCACGATCGCTCATGCCACGCCACGCCCCGGAGGTCGACGGACGCCAGATGCGCTGCTGCCAGATGAGGTACTCGATGCCCAGCTCGGCGCGGTTTGCCTGCAGGTAGGCGGCCACCTCGTCGCCGACGGGGCCGGAGACCATGATGTCGAGCGCCTGACCCGTGCCGTGCTCGCCACGGTTGGCCATGCCGCCGTAGCTGGCGATGGATGGGAACTTCGCGCAGACCGCGCGGTGCACCTTGATCGTGTCGGGTCGCAGACCGTTCTCGACACCGGAGCCCGACGCACACGGCGCGGTGCCCAAGGGCTCCTCGGCCGACAGGGTCGAGGCCTCGACCCATCGGGGCAGGCCGTTGTGCATGATCTGGACCCACTTGCCGTTGGTCTCACCGGTGATGTCGACGGAGTCGCCGTACTCGACGTTCGCGAGGACGGGTGAGGACGACTTGGCGTCGGCGTGGATCTCGATGTCACCGGTCGCGTAGCGCAGGCCCTCGATCTTCTCCTCGACGGCGCCCACGTTCGGCACCGGCGGACGCTCGGCGCTGCGGCTGACCTGCGCAGGAGCCTGTCCGCGACTGGCAGAGGCGGCGAAGACGTCCTGGCGCGGCGCGGCTGCGGCGGTCGCGGCAGCAGCAGACCTGACCTCGACCGGCGGTGCGCCACCACTGAGCACGGCTGCTCCGGCGGCACCGGCCACGGTCAGCAGGCCGGCGACCGGGAGGATGGCGCGCGTGGTGAGGGAACGGGTCTTGCGGGTACGTCTGCGCGGTGCAGCGTGCTTGCTGTGGCGTTGGTCTGCCACGAAGTACCACCTAGGTGCATCGACAATCGGGCTCGCGTAAGTATGAAGCATACTGTGACGGCCCAACCACCGCTCAGCTTTGTCCCACCGTGGGTGGGGGTGATCCATTTCTCATGAACGGCAGGTGCCCCGTGCCCGACGTCCTCACCGCCTCGGACAGCGAGCAGCAGCAGCGCCGCGTCGCCGGCCACCTCGCCTCCCTCGGGGTCGACCCGGGCGACCGGATCGTGCTGGCGGTCCCGGGCAGCGTGACCTACGTCAGCGTCGTGCTCGGTGCGCTGCGCAGCGGCGTCGTGCCGGTTCCGCTCGACCCGCGCCTCACCGCCTACGAGCGCGACGCCATCATCGCCGACGTGAGCCCGGCCCTGGTCATCGACGACGCTGCGGCACTGGCGGCCCTGCTCGACGGGCCCGAGGGGATGCTCGCGGATGCGCCACGCTGCCGGCCGATGCACTTCACCTCCGGCACGACCGGCCGCCCCAAGGGCGTGTGGTCGGGCCTCCTGACGGCGGAGCAGGCATCCGCCCTCGTGCTGGAGGAGCGCGAGCTCTGGGGCTTCGCGCCGCACGACCTCGACGTCGTCGTCTCCCCGATCTACCACTCGGCGCCGCTGAGATTCGCGATCGGCACGATCTTGGCCGGCGGCTCGGTGGCGGTCCTGCCCGGGTTCGAGCCGGCGTCCTTCCTGGACGCCGTGGCGACGCTTCGTCCCACCTCGATGTTCTGCGTGCCGGCACATCTGCAGCGTCTGTTCGCCTGGATCGACGAGCACGAGCTGTCGCCGGACGTCTCGTCCTTCCGGCTCGTGGCCCACGCCGGCGCACCGTGCCCCGAGCCGGTCCGGCAGCGGGCCCACGACCTGTTCGGCACCGACGTCGTGTGGGAGTTCTACGGATCGACCGAGGGGCAGTTCACCGCCTGCCCGGCACCGGAGTGGATCGCGCACCCCGGGACGCTCGGCCGGGCGCGACCCGGACGTGTCATCACGACCGACGACGACGGTCAGCTGTGGTGCTCGGTGCCTGAGTGGGCCCGCTTCACCTACTGGAATGCACCGGAGAAGACGGCGCTGGCGTGGCGCGAGACCCCCGCCGGCCCCGCGTTCACGGTGGGCGATCTGGGCCGGGTCGAGGACGGCTACGTCTACCTCGACTCACGCCGCGAGGACCTGATCATCAGCGGCGGCGTCAACGTCTATCCGGCCGAGGTCGAGCGGGCGCTGGAGGACATCGACGGGCTCGACGACATCGCCGTGTTCGGCCGGGACGACGAGCGCTGGGGCCAGCGGGTCTGTGCGGTGTACGTCGGCGACGTCGACGAGCAGACGCTGCGTGCCGTCGCCACCGCGCGGCTCGCACCGCCCAAGCGTCCCAAGACGTACGAGCGCGTGCCGGTGCTGCCGCGGACCGCCACCGGGAAGGTCCGGCGAACCCTGCTCTAGGAGACGCCGGCGTAGGCGAAGGTCTTGCGGTACTGCAGCGGCGTCGTGCCGCGCGCCGCGCCGAAGTGGTGCCGCAGCGTGGCCGCATTGCCGAATCCGACCTGCGTCGCGATCTGCTCGACCGACAGCGACGAGCCCTCCAGCAGCTCCTCGGCCAACGCGAGCCGCTGGTTGGTGATCCACTGCAGCGGCGTCGTACCGGTCTCGTCGCGGAACCGCCGCGCGAAGGTGCGCGGTGACATGTGGGCGCGGGCGGCCAGGCGCTCGACGGGCAGCGCCTCACCGAGGTGGAGGGTCATCCAGTCCAGCACCGGGGCCAGGGTGTCGACATCGGTGCTCTGGACGGGCGTGCGCACGAACTGCGCCTGTCCCCCGTCGCGGTGCGGCGGCACGACGATGCGCCGCGCCGTCGTCGAGGCCGCCTTCGCGCCGAACTTCTGGCGCATCAGGTGCAGCGAGGCGTCGATGCCCGCCGCCGACCCGGCGCCGGTCAGGATCGTCCCGTCCTGCACGTAGAGCACGTCGGGGCGCACGATCGCCTTCGGGTACATCCGGGCGAGACGGCCGGCGTAGCGCCAGTGGGTCGTGCACTCGCGGCCGTCGAGCAGGCCGGCCTCCGCCAGCACGAAGGTCGCCGAGCAGTGCGCGTAGACGATCGCCCCGCGCTCGTACGTCGCCCGCGCGGCCGCCAGGACGAGCGGGTCGTGGTCGGTGAAGTCGTCCCGCGGTGCGAAGCACACCAGATCGGCGTCCTCGATGGCCTCCAGCCCGCGATCGACGTGCAGGTCGTAGCCCGCCCGGCCGCGCACCCGCCCGGGCCGTGGCGTGCACACCCGGAAGTCGAACACGGGGTTGTCGTCCTCGGGGTGGTACGGCTCCGCCCACACCTCGCACAGCGATCCGAGCCCGAAGGGCTGTGCCCCGTCCTGCACGACCACCGCGACTGTCTTCATCGGGCCATGCTGACACCTCAATGGCAGTAAATCAACCAATCACGGCATTCCTGCCACTGGTGGCAGGAATGCGCCGCGAAGAGAATTGCTGCCATGATGATCCTCGCGCTCGTGCTCCTGGTGACCGCCATCGCCGTCGTCCTCGCCCGGACGATCTCCTCGGACGGCTACGGCACCCGCCCGATTCCTCCGAGCCACCACGACGACCTCCCGACGCACCGCCTGCGCTGAGGTCGACGCCGCAGCCCCCGGAAAGCACAGAACCCCCGGTCCGCGAGGACCGGGGGTTCTGTCGTGCAGCGGGTTGTTACGCCTCGCCGCCCGTGAGCTTCTCGCGCAGCGCCTGCAGCGCCTCGTCGGAGGCCAGCGAGCCCTCCTGAGGTGCGGCTTCGGCCCCGGCGGAGGAGTCCGACGAGTAGTTGGACGCCTCAGCAGCCTCGATGCCGGCCTTCTCAGCCTCTTCGATCTGCTTCTTGTGGGCTTCCCAGCGCTCGTGCGCCTCGGCGTACTGCTTCTCCCACGTGGCGCGGGCCTCGTCGAAGCCTTCCTGCCACTCGCCGGTCTCGGGATCGAAACCTTCGGGGTAGATGTAGTTGCCCTGCTCGTCGTACGAGGAGGTCATGCCGTACAGCGTCGGGTCGAAGTCGTCACCGGTCGACGCCTCGGTCTCGTTCGCCTGCTTCAGCGACAGCGAGATACGACGACGCTCGAGGTCGATGTCGATGATCTTGACCATGACCGAGTCGCCGATCTGGACGACCTGCTCGGGGATCTCGACGTGACGCTCGGCGAGCTCGGAGATGTGCACCAGGCCCTCGATGCCCTCCTCGACGCGGACGAACGCACCGAACGGGACGAGCTTGGTCGCCTTGCCCGGGACGATCTG